>NZ_JAKRMT010000001.1:0-310387 GCF_022346045.1 Corynebacterium sp. ACRQJ
GCGTACGCCAACGTGCTGGGGGAGGTCATCATCGCCGCCTGCTTCCTCGGGGCGCTGGTCGTGTACTGGCGCGCGGAGGGGGACGGAAAGTCGCTGGCTCCCAACTGGCCGGTGATTAAGTCGCAGCTGGTGATGGGGCGGGACTTGATCCTGCGCAGCCTGAGCTTCCAGGTGGCTTTCATTTCCGCTGCGGTGGTGGCCGGTCGCATGGGGCCGGCTCCGCTGGCTGCCCACCAGGTGCTGCTGCAGCTGTGGAATTTCCTGACGTTGGTGCTGGATTCCGTGGCCATTGCAGCCCAGGCGCTGGTGGGCGCGGCCTTGGGCGCTGGGTCGGCTGCGACGGCCCGCAAGGTCGGCGTGTCCGTGCTGCGCTTCTCCGTCGGCGCCAGCCTGGTGCTCGCGGCAGGGCTGGCTGCGGGAGCCCACTTCATCCCGCGCATCTTCACGACGGATGCCGATGTGCTGGCCACGATCGGCGGCCCGTGGTGGCTATTGGTGCTGTTGGTGCTGGCCGGGGGTGTTGTTTTCGCCTTGGATGGAGTGCTGCTCGGGGCGGCGGACGCGGCCTTCCTGCGCACCGCCACCATCGTCTCTGTACTGGCCGGGTTCATCCCGCTGGTGTGGCTTTCCTGGATCTTCGGCTGGGGTTTGGTTGGTATCTGGTGGGGTCTGTTTAGTTTCATTTTGATCCGCCTGGCCTTCGTTACTTGGCGCTTCGCCGGTGATAAGTGGGTTAGCTAGTGTTAAGCTTGTTAATCGTTGTGATCTGATTCAGAGAGGGGGAGCGCCCCGATGTCCCGAACCCTATGGGCCGTCAGCGACCTGCACGTGCGCGCCCCCGGCAACCTGGATCTGGTCCGCGAACACGTCCGGCCTGCTAACGCGGGCGATTGGCTCATCGTCGCCGGGGATATCGCAGAGGATCTGCCCACCATCGAGCGCACCCTGGGGCTGCTGCAGAGCCGCTTCGCCCAGGTTATCTACGCGCCCGGCAACCATGAGCTCTACAGCCGCACCAGCGATACCACCCAAGGTCGGGCGAAGTACGACGCCGTCATTGCGGTCGCCCAGCGCCTCGGGGTGCTCACCCCGGAGGACCCCTTCCCGATGTTCGCGGGCCACACCGTGGTGCCGCTGTTTACTCTTTACGATCACTCGTGGCGCGACCCTTCCATGACGCCCACTGCAGCGCTGGCGGCAGCCCGCGGCAAAGGCATCGTGTTGATGGACGACCTGGCGATTGCGCCGTATGAGGACGTGATTCTGTGGTGCCGAGAGCGGCTGCGCTACTCGGTGCGCCGGCTGGCGAATGTGGAGGGACCGACCATTCTGGTCAACCACTGGCCGCTGGCGCGGGAGGCGATGGCTAACGTCCGGCATCAGGAGATCGGCCTGTGGTCGGGAACGCGGCACACGCAGGAGTGGCCGGAGCGCTACCGAGCGCGCGCGGTGATTTATGGCCATTTACATATTCCGGTAGAATTTTCGCTCGGAAATGTAACGCATGCGGAGGTCTCCCTCGGTTATCCGAGGGAACGGAAGATCAGCCTTCCGCCCCGCTTGGAAAAAAATTTGTGGCCCTACCCAGTACTCGTCGAGGAGGTGACAGCATGAGGCACAACGGAACACTCGCAACGGCGCCAGGGGATCTGGCGATCGTGGAGACTTTCGGCGCGCAGCAGCCGACCATTCCGCGCGGATTGCTGCCCCAGGGTACGGCCTGCGCAGAGCTGCACAGCGTGCGGGGGGATCTGAGCCAGTTCAACGCACTCCCGGCAGAGGAGCAGGCTCTGGTGGATGGGGCTGTGGATCGGCGCAAGGCCGACTTCGGCGATTCGCGCTGGTGCGCACACCAGGCGCTGAAGAACTTCATGGACGCGCACCCGCCCATCCTGCGCGGGCCGCGCGGGATGCCGCTGTTCCCGCAGGGAATCTCCGGATCGCTGACCCACACCGACGGCTTCCGCGCGGCCCTGCTGGCGCCATCCGAGCGCTGGGCTTCCGTGGGCATCGACGTGGAGGTGGCTCGCCCGCTGCCGGAGGGCGTATTCAACACGATCGCCAACCTGGGCGAGCAGCGCCGCATCCACAAGACGATGCGCTCCGAGGACATGCAGCTGCTGGATACCGTGCTGTTCAGCGCGAAGGAAGCCACCTACAAGACGTGGTTCCCTCTCACGCACCGCTTCCTGGACTTCGATCAGGCCGACATTGACCTGCGCCCCGACGGCACGTTTACCTCATACCTGCTGGCGCGCCCGGTGCCGGTGCCGTTCATTCAGGGGCGCTGGACCATCCGCAACGGCTATGTGATCACCGCCGCAGCCGTTCCGGCTCGCTAGTCCATTCCCGCCGGGCGGGCGACGAACACGCTGGAAGCGCGTTTTCCCTTCTCCTCGATCAGCGCGATGGCCTGCCCGGAGGGAGTGACCGCGGCGCGCACACCCTGGTTGCCAACGGGGTCCAGCCATTTGCCGAGGGAGAGGTCTACGCCCTCCGACTCGCTGATCTCGCGGGTCTCAAAGCAGCGCACCATCGCCTCGTCCAAGGTGAGCGTAAGCCTCGGATCCTCCTCGAGCTGCTCCAGAGTGCGTGCTTCGGAGACGTCGAAGGGCCCCACCGAAGTGCGGCGGAGCTGTGTCAGGTGTCCGCCCACACCCAGAGCCTCGCCGACGTCCCGGGCAATCGCCCGGATGTAGGTACCGCTGGAACAGTGCACGGAAATGCGGGCGTCGATGCACGAGGTGGCGTCATCCACAACAACATCGAGAACCTCCAGAGAAAAGATCGTGACGGGGCGCTCGGGCAGCACAACGTCGTGGCCTTCGCGGACGAGCTCGTGGGCGCGCTTGCCGTCGATCTTGATGGAGGAAACCGAGGTCGGGCGCTGCATGATGTCGCCCCGCTGAGTAGCGAAAGCCTCGCGGACCTGCTGTTCGGTAAGCGCCTGCAGGTCTTGGGGAGAGGCGGTGGAAAGCACATCGCCCTGTGCATCGTCGGTGTGGGTGGCGGAGCCCAAACGAACGGTGGCCTCGTAGCGCTTGTCGTGCGCGACGACGTGGGCCAGGAACTTTGTTCCTCTTTCGACGCCCACAACCAGCAGCCCGGTGGCCATCGGATCGAGGGTGCCCGAATGGCCGACCCGGCGCGTACCCATGATCCGGCGGAGCTTGGCCACCATGTCGTGCGAGGTGGGGCCGGAGGGCTTGTCCACGAGGACGACCCCGGAGCGGCTCAGGACGGAACGGGCACTGCGTTGGTTCATACCCACAGACTATCGACTAGCATGCAACGTGTGAGTATCTGGTACGGACTGGACAGAATTCCCGAGCACCTGGCAGCCGGCGGCACCGTCGTCACCATCGGCGTGTTCGACGGCGTGCATCGCGGGCACCAAGAATTGCTGCAGCGGGCGGTGGAGCTGGCGCGCGAACGGGGCGTGCCGAGTGTGATGTTCACCTTCGACCCGCACCCGACCGTCGTCTTTAAGCCGGAGGCGGTGCCGCCGCTGCTGTCGAGCGTGCGCCGTCGCGCGGAGCTGGCGCACGAGTACGGCATTGACCACGTGGTGGTCGTTTCCTTTACCAAGGAGATCGCCAGCTGGTCGCCGGAGGAATACGTGGACCAGGTGCTGGTCAAGATGCTGAATGCCAAGGCCGTGGTGGTGGGGGATAACTTCACCTTCGGCCACAAGGCGGCGGGCACGCCCGAGACGCTGCGCGAGTTGGGCGAGGCGCGTGGCATGCGGGTGGACGTGCTGAAGCTGCTGGAAGACGGCGACCACGTGGTCTGCTCTACGTGGATCCGCCGGGCCCTGGCCGAGGGCAACGTGGACGGCGCGAACGAGGCGCTGGGTCGGCACTTCCGAGTAGCCGGGGAAGTAACCCACGGTGCTGGCCGCGGCGGCAGGGCGCTGGGATTCCCCACGGCCAACCTGTACTTCGCCGAGAAGTTCGCGCTGCCCGCTGACGGCGTTTACGCGGGCTACGTGACGATCCTGCCGGGGCATGGGATCTCCACCGGGGCGACCATCGGCACCATGCCGGTGGGCGAGCGGCTGCCGGCCGCGATCTCCGTTGGCACCAACCCCACCTTCGGCCACGAGCCGCGCAGCGTGGAGAGCTTCATCCTGGATCACGACGCCGACCTATACGGCCTGGATATCGCCGTGGAGTTCGTACACCACCTGCGGGGAATGGAAACGTACAACTCGCTAGACGAGCTGATCGAGGCCATCGGCCGGGATGTCACCGAAACTCGCAAGGCGCTGGGCTAAGCGTTTTGGGAACAGGGGCGTGGGCGTGCTAAACTCCCCAGGTCTAGCGACTGTGGTCTGCGGTAGTCGCTGGTTAAACCTTTCGCGCGGACTGAAATAACTATCAAGGAGATTCATCCATGGCACTGTCCAAGGAACAGAAGACCGAGACTCTCAAGGAGTTCGGCCTGCACGAGACCGACACGGGCTCCCCGGAAGCTCAGATCGCACTGCTGACCGTTCGCATCCGTCAGCTGACCGAGCACCTGAAGTACCACAAGCACGACCACCACTCCCGCCGCGGCCTGCTGCTGCTGGTTGGTCGCCGCAAGGGCCTGCTGAAGTACCTGGCCGAGAACAACGTCGACCGCTACCGCTCCCTGATCGAGCGCCTGGGTCTGCGTCGCTAAAGCTTTAAAGCAAACGCTCGCCACCTCTCAAACGACGAGGTGGCGGGCGTTTGTGCTATTTCGTGCTAGTCTTGATGCCGGTTAAATCCTAAAAGCCAATCGAATAGTTCAAGAAAATTCCACGTCGGTGGCGTCGGCACCGAAGACCAGACGAACAGGCAACCGCCGTGGAGTGCAACGCAAGGTAACGCAGAAAGGCGATTGCAAAACTCCATTATGAGTACGAAGAAGCAGAACATCCAAGCAGAGCTCGTTGACCCGGACGCCGGTGTGTGGGAAGTAGAGGCCACCATTGATAACGGCGACTTCGGCACCCGCAGCATCCGCTTTGAAACCGGGCTGCTGGCCCGCCAGGCCGATGGGGCAGTGACGGCCTACCTGGACGAGGACACGATGCTGCTGTCCACCACCGCTGCCTCCCGCCAGCCGCGCGAGGGCATCGACTTCTTCCCGCTGACCGTGGACGTCGAAGAGCGCATGTACTCCGTCGGTCGCATCCCGGGGAGCTTCTTCCGCCGCGAAGGCCGTCCGGGCACGGATGCGATTCTGGCCGCCCGCCTGATCGATCGCCCGCTGCGCCCCACCTTCGTGCGCGGTCTGCGTAACGAGGTGCAGGTCATCGTGACCGTGCTGTCGATGGATCCGAAGGACCGCTACGACGTGCTGGCCATCAACGGCGCTTCCGCCTCCACCCAGCTGTCTGGCCTGCCGGTTTCCGGTCCGGTGGGTGGCGTGCGCATGGCGCTCGTCGTGGATTCCGACCACCCGGAGGGCCAGTGGGTTGCTTTTCCGACGCGCGAGCAGGAAGAAAAGGCAATCTTCGAGCTGGTCGTGGCCGGTCGCGTGACCGAGCCGGTGAAGCCCGCTCGCGGCCGCGGTCGCGGTCGTGGCAAGGGCGCGGGCAGCGGCGAGCCGAACGTTGCCGTCATGATGGTCGAGGCCGGCGCTACCGACACCGTCGTCGAGCGCATTGCCGAGGGTGCACCGGCGCCGACCGAAGAGGTTGTGGCGCAGGGGATCGAGGCCGCTAAGCCGTTTATCGCCACGCTCTGTGAGGCGCAGGACGCTCTGGCCAAGGCTGTGGACGCCGAGACGCGCGAATTCGAGCTGTTCCCGCCCTACGGCGAGGACGTTTTCGCCTCTGTCCAGGCGGAAGCACAGGATGCGCTGGAAGACATCATGGCCATCGCCGACAAGCAGGAGCGCGACGAGGCACTGGCCGCGAACATGCAGGCCAGCGTTGACGACCTGCTGCCGGAGTTCCCAGAGCGCGAGGCGGAGATCCGCGCGGCCCACAACGAGGTCACCAAGACCGTGGTGCGTCGCCGCATCCTGGAGGATGGCTTCCGCATCGATGGCCGCGACAGCACCACGATCCGCGACCTGGGCATCGTCGTCCAGCTGCTGCCGCGTGCACACGGCTCGGCCCTGTTCGAGCGCGGCGAGACCCAGATCCTGGGCGTGACCACGCTGGACATGCTGAAGATGGAACAGCAGATCGACTCTCTGGGGCCGGAGACCACGAAGCGTTACATCCACCACTACAACTTCCCGCCGTACTCCACCGGCGAGACCGGTCGCGTGGGCTCCCCGAAGCGCCGCGAGATCGGCCACGGTGCACTGGCGGAGCGCGCATTGACGCCCGTGATCCCCAGCCGCGATGACTTCCCGTACACCATTCGCCAGGTCTCTGAGGCTCTGGGCTCCAACGGGTCGACCTCCATGGGTTCTGTGTGCGCCTCGACCCTGAGCCTGTACAACGCCGGTGTGCCGCTGAAGGCACCGGTGGCGGGCATCGCTATGGGGCTGGTGACCGGCAAGGTTGGCAAGGCCGGCAAGGACAAGTACGTCACCCTGACCGACATTCTGGGCGCCGAGGATGCCTTCGGCGACATGGACTTCAAGGTCGCGGGTACTCCCGACTTCGTGACCGCGCTGCAGCTGGATACCAAGCTCGACGGCATTCCGTCGGACGTGCTGGCCGAGGCGCTGCAGCAGGCGCGCACCGCACGCCTGGAGATCCTGCAGCTGATGGACGAGGCCATTGACTCTCCGGATGACATGAGCGACCTGGCTCCGCAGATCACCAGCATTAACATCCCACAGAACAAGATCGGTGAGGTCATCGGCCCGAAGGGCAAGACCATCAACCAGATCACGGAGGAGACTGGCGCCAACATCACCATCGAGGACGACGGCACGGTGTTCATTTCCGCCGTCGGCGGCGAGGCTGCGCGCGAGGCGGAGGAGAAGATCAACGCCATCGCGAACCCGCAGCAGCCGAAGGTGGGCGACCGCTTCCTGGGCACGGTCGTAAAGACCACCGCGTTCGGTGCATTCGTTTCCCTGCTGCCGGGTAGGGATGGCCTGATCCACATCTCCAACCTGGGTGGTGACCGCCGCATCGAGCGCGTGGAGGACGAGGTCTCGGTGGGCGACAAGCTCGAGGTGGAGATCGCGGACATCGATAACCGCGGCAAGATCTCCCTGGTCCTGGTCGAAGACAACTAACCACTTGCCACGGGCTAATTGAGAGCTATTAAGGAGCGATTGATCTATGACTCGCATTGGTGTTTTGGGTGCCCGCGGGCGTGTGGGCAGCGCCGTTGTAGCCGCCGTTGAGGCTGACGCAAACCACGAGCTGGTGGCCGCAATCGACCACGGTGATGACCTGCAGGCGCTGGTGGATAACAACGCTGAGGTCGTGGTGGACTTCACCGTTCCGGATGCCGTGATGGGCAACCTGGAATTTTGCATCAACAACGGCATCCACGCCGTCGTCGGTACCACCGGCTGGACGGAGGAGCGCTTCGAGACCGTCCGCGATTGGCTGCAGGAATCCCCGGAGACTGGGGTGCTCGTCGCCCCGAACTTCGCCATCTCCGCCGTGCTGACCATGAAGTTTGCGGAGATTGCTGCGCCCTTCTTCGAGTCCGCCGAGGTCGTGGAGCTGCACCACCCGAACAAGGTGGACGCGCCTTCGGGTACTGCGGTGCACACCGCGGAAGGCATCGCGCGCGCTCGTAAGGCAGCCGGTCTGGCCGAGCAGCCCGACGCCACCACGCAGTCCCTGGACGGGGCGCGTGGCGCTGACGTGCAGGGAGTGCCTGTACACGCCGTACGCATGACCGGCATGGTCGCCCACGAGCAGGTCATCTTCGGCACCAAGGGGCAGACCCTGACCCTGAAGCAGGATTCCTACGACCGCGAGTCCTTCGTGCCGGGAATCATGATCGGCGTGGAGAGGATTGGTGAAAACCCGGGCCTGACCGTCGGTTTGGAGAAGTTCCTGGGACTGGACGGCGATGTCAACGGCGGTGCTAAGGCCTAGTTCATGGCTACTGTTGCACCCCTACAGATCGACCTGGTGGGTCACACCGCCTTTGACTCAGCGCCAGACCTGGACTGGCAAAGCGACGTGGATGATAGTGCCGCTTTGGTCGAGTTCGCAGGCAGGGCTTGCTACGAAACGTGGGACAAGCCCAACCCGCACACCGCGACGAATGCGGCGTACGTCCGCCACATCATGGACGTCGGCCACACCACGCTGCTGGAGCACGCCAGTGCCTCGATGTACCTACGCGGAGTATCTCGCTCGTGCAGCCACGAGATCATGCGCCACCGGCATTTCAGCTTCAGCCAGCTTTCGCAGCGCTACGTACCTGCCGATGAGGCGCGGGTCGTAGTGCCCGAAGCGGTAGCCGGCAATGAGGACTTGAAGAAGCTGTTCCTGCAGGCCGCGGACGTGGCCTACGATGCCTACCGGGAGATCTTGGATGGCTTGGGCGAGGACTTCGCTGAGGAGCCAAACGCCGTGTTGCGCACGAAGCAGGCACGGCAGGCGGCTCGAGCGGTGTTGCCGAACTGCATCGAAACTCGCTTTGTCATGACCGGCAACTTCCGCAGCTGGCGACACTTCATCGCCATGCGTGCCGCTGAGCATGCGGATCCGGAGATCCGCCGGATCGCTGTCGCGTGCTTGCGTAAACTGCAGGAAGTAGCGCCGAACGTGTTCGAGGACTTCTCGATCACGCAGTTGCACGATGGCGGGGAAATGGCGACGAGCCCGTACGTCGGTGAATCTTAAGGATGACGGGTCTTAGGGCCATTGAGTACAACCCGCCGAAATCAACACCCAAATACGTGAGTTTCTCGTGAAGGAAGGTAGTCTGGGGAGTCATGAGTACAGGTAACGCAGCAACAAGGGGATCCGCGCACTTCGGAACTATCTCTCTTGCGATGGTGACCCCCTTTAAGAAGGACGGCTCCATCGACTTGGACGCGGGCGTGGCCCTTGCTGGCCACTTCGTGGATGAGGGCTGCGATTCTTTGGTCTTGGCCGGAACTACCGGAGAATCACCCACCACGGGTGCGACCGAGAAGCTTGACCTGCTCAGAGCAGTACGATCCGAGCTCGGCGACCGTGTAAAACTGATCGCCGGAAGCGGATCTTATGACACAGCTGTCACCGTAGAAATGTCTCGCGCATCGCAAGAGGCGGGGGCTGACTCTCTGCTGGTTGTGACTCCTTACTACTCTCGTCCCAGCCAAGAGGGCATCTACCAGCACTTCACGACCGTTGCGGACGCGGTGGATATTCCAGTGTGCGTCTACGACATTCCCTCTCGATCCGTCGTCCCGGTGGAACCGGAGACCCTGCACCGACTGGCCGATCATCCACAGATCGCAGCCGTCAAGGATGCAAAGGGCGACCTGGCCGCCGGCATGGAACTGATTGAGAACACCGACCTGGCTTGGTACTCGGGCGATGACCCGTTGAACCTGCCTTGGTTGGCCGCAGGTGCCACCGGCTTCATCTCTGTGATTGGCCACGTAGCAACGCGACAGCTCAAGCAGATGAGGGATGCGTTCGACGCAGGCGACATCGCCACCGCCCGTAGCATCGCAGTGCAACTGCAGCCGCTACAAAAGGCCCAGGCCCGCCTCGGAGGCGTGACATTCGCGAAGGCAGCGCTAAAGCTAAAGGGGAAGGACGTGGGTGCACCGCGTCTTCCCATTATCGAACCAAAAGCCGCTGAGTTGGATCAGCTGGCTCAAGACCTGCAAGCAGCAGGGGTATAGGGAAAATATGACTGAACAACGTTCCCGAGGCCGCAAGGTTACTCGGAAGGCCGCTCCGCCGAGCGCTGAGGCGGAAGCACAATCGGATAACACCGCTGTCTCCAACGCTGAGGCTGCGACGGTTTTCAACGACGGTGGCGTCGCTAAGAACAACGCCAACAACAACTCCGACGGCAACGACAACAACAGCTCTGCCGACAACGGCGGCAACAAGAACAACAACGGTGGCGGTAACCGCAACCGTAACCGTCGTTCCCGTGGCCGCGGCAACGGCAACAACGGCGGCAACAACGGCGGTAATCGCAACAACAACGGCGGCGGCAAGGGTCGCGGCCGGGGTCGCGGTGGTGACCGTCGCAAGGGCGCACTGAAGGCCATGCAGGGCGCGGACCTGACGCAGCGCCTGCCGAAGCCGCCGAAGCAGCCGAAGGGCAGCCTGCGTATCGTCGCGCTGGGCGGTATCTCCGAGATCGGCCGCAACATGACGGTCTTTGAGTACGAAGGCCGCCTGCTGATCATCGACTGTGGTGTGCTGTTCCCGAGCTCCGGTGAGCCGGGCGTGGACCTGATCCTGCCGGACTTCAGCTACCTGGAGGGCAAGTGGGACCGCGTGGACGCTCTGGTCATCACCCACGGCCACGAGGACCACATCGGTGCTATCCCGTGGCTGCTGAAGCAGCGCGCGGACATTCCCATCATCGCCTCCCGCTTTACCTGTGCTCTGATCTCTGCAAAGACTCAGGAGCACCGTCAGCGCCCGAAGCTGATCGAGGTCGACGAGAACTCCCACGAGAGCCGCGGACCTTTCGATCTGCGCTTCTTCGCCGTGAACCACTCCATCCCGGACTGCCTGGGCATCGCCCTGAAGACCGGGGCTGGCCTGCTGGTGCACACCGGCGACATCAAGCTGGATCAGACCCCGCTGGACGGCCGCCCGACGGACCTGCCGGCGCTGTCTCGCTTCGGCGACGAGGGCGTGGACCTGTTCCTGTGTGACTCCACCAACGCGACCACCCCGGGTGTCTCCGGTTCTGAGGCTGACATCGCGCCGACGCTGAAGCGCCTGGTGGGCGACGCTAAGCAACGCGTCATCATCGCCTCCTTTGCATCGAACGTCTCCCGCGTGCAGTCGGCCGTGGACGCCGCCGTGGCGGCCAACCGCAAGGTTGCCTTCAACGGCCGCTCCATGATCCGCAACATGGAGATCGCAGAGCGCATGGGCTACCTGAACGTCCCGCGCGGCACCATCGTCTCTATGGACGAAGCCTCCAAGATGGCTCCGCACAAGGTCGTGCTGATTACGACGGGTACGCAGGGCGAGCCGATGGCCGCGCTGTCGCGCATGGCTCGCCGTGAGCACCGTCAGATCACCGTCCGCGACGGCGACTTGATCATCCTGTCCTCCTCCCTGGTTCCGGGTAACGAGGAAGCGGTGTTCGGCGTGATTAACATGCTGTCCCAGATTGGCGCGACCGTAATCACGGGTCGTGACGCGAAGGTGCACACCTCCGGCCACGGCTACTCCGGCGAGCTGTTGTTCCTGTACAACGCGGCCCGCCCGCGTAACGCAATGCCGGTGCACGGCGAGTGGCGCCACCTGCGCGCCAACAAGGAGCTGGCGATCAGCACTGGCGTGAACCCGAACAACATCCCGCTGGCGCAGAACGGCGTGGTTGTCGACCTGCACAACGGTCACGCGAAGGTGGTCGGCCAGATCACCGTCGGTAACCTGTACGTCGACGGCACCCGCATGGGCGACATCGACAGCGGAGTTCTGGAGGACCGCACCGCGATGTCCGAGGGCGGCCTGATTTCCATCACCACCGTCATCGACAACCGCACCGGTCGTCCGCTGGAGGTTCCGAGCGTGCAGGCCAAGGGCTTCTCCGACGATGCCCGCGACATGCTCAAGGAGATCCAGGAGAAGGTCGACAACGTCATGATCGACCTGGCCGGCGAGGGCGAGAACGATCCCTACCGCATGGCACAGGCCATCCGCCGCAAGGTGGGCAAGCTGATCTCCGACAAGTGGAACCGCAAGCCGATGATCGTGCCGACCGTCGTGCCGATGAGCTCCGAGATTGTCGAGGAACTCGAGGAAGAAGAGTCGCGCGAATCCGTCTAGCCTAAGGTTTCGCTACGCTGGGGTGGCATGGAACACAACATGAACACCTCCCAAGCGGAACGCGAAGCCCTGGCGAACCTTCTACAGCAGTCCAGTCCAGACGCACCTACGTTGTGCGCGGGCTGGACTGCTCGCGATTTGGCGGTCCACCTCGTCATCCGCGAGTACCGTCCGGATGCCGCCGCGGGCATGTTCTTCAAGGGCTTGGCCAATCGTCTGGATTCCGTCAGCCACGACTACGAGTCCAAGCCGTACGCAGAGCTGGTGGAGATGTACCGCAACGGCCCGCCGACGTGGAACCCATTGCGACTGGCGGACAAGTACGCCAACCTCGCTGAGAACTTCGTTCACCACGAGGATCTGCGCCGTGGGGGAGGGGAGTACGCTCCCCGCGACCTTCCGCAGTCCGCCCGGGATGACCTGTGGAAGGCGGTGGGGAAGATGGCGAAGTTCTTCCTGCGTTCCTCGAGCATTCACGTGGTGCTGGAGCGTACCGACGCCGCCACGCCGACGGTGGTTCGTGCGGGCGCCGATAGCACCGACGAGGTGCGGGTAAGTGGTGAGGCCGGAGAACTGTTGCTGTGGCTGTATGGCCGTGACGGCGCGGTGGACGTTGTTTTGACACCGGCCGATGAGGGCACGACCGCGCGCATCAAGCGGCACGTGTTCTAGAATTTCTCCCGCCGAATCTGAGCATCTTTTTAGAACAAAGCGCGTGTTGCTCATGTGACTACTGTGATCAGTGCGACTAAAGTGT
Source organism: Corynebacterium sp. ACRQJ (assembly GCF_022346045.1). Taxonomy (NCBI): domain Bacteria; kingdom Bacillati; phylum Actinomycetota; class Actinomycetes; order Mycobacteriales; family Corynebacteriaceae; genus Corynebacterium; species Corynebacterium sp. ACRQJ. Next base: position 12,630 of record NZ_JAKRMT010000001.1, read on the forward strand.
TGGCCATGTCTGTCACTAGTCGCTCTCGCAGCTCTGCACCCCGAGGTAGGGGCGCACACTCCAACCGACCGAGCTCCGGCCGTCGTGGTGTGTTCGAAGATACTCGGTCCGCCGCCCCGGTCGGTGCCGGTTATTCTGGCTATGCCGGGGGCGAGGACTTCGAGAGGACCGGTAGCGCCTTCGGCGTGGTCGGCCACTCGCTGGGGTCTGCGTTTAGCGGAGCGGCGCGGGGCATCGGTGGCTTGACTCGCCGCCTGGCGACCCGCGGCGATGCGGGTGACTTTGACTCTTATGACGATGCAGATTTTCTTGAGGAGGCGGAAACCCAGGTGATCTCCAAGCGGAGTAAGCAGCGGAATTCGCGCAATAGTCAAGCAAAGAAGCTTGATTCGGGTCGTGGTTCGCGCGCTGGTGACGGTTGGACGCCGGACACTGAGGACGATGGTTTTGACGCCGACTTCAGCGCTCAAGACCCCAGCGAAAGTGCAGGACCGATGCGCATCGGCGGCTCCTACGACGGCGCCGCCATCGGCGTGTTCGCCGTAGCCCTAATCCTGGCTGGAACCCTGTGGTTTGGGGTGGGCGGTGCCGTGGGCAACGGCATTGCGGGAATTCTCACCTGGATCATCGGCGCGGGCGGATACGTAGTCCCGATCGCCATGGCCTTCGCCGCCTGGGTGTTGATGGTCGGCATCGAGCGCACTCAGCGTTCCACCGTCCGCCTGTGGATCGGTTCCGCGCTGGTGGTCCTGCCGATGCTGGGGCTCATTCATATCTTCGCTGGCCAGCCCACTGACAGTGCCGGAAAGGCGAGCGCGGGTGGCCTGGTCGGCCAGGCTATCGGTACGCCGATGGCCGTTGGCTTTAGTGTCTACCTGGCCGTTCCTCTGCTACTGCTGGCCATTGTGTACGGCGCACTGCAGCTCACAGGGCTGACGGTGAAGCAGATTTACACCCTCGCAGCGGACTTCCTGGGGGTGGGCAGTTGGCGCGATGGTCGCGGTAACGATGATTACGCCGACTACGAAGACCAACCCAACGACGTTGACGAGGACGATCAGTACGGCCACGTCGATCGTCAGATCACCCGCGCCGCCCGCCGGACGCCGATGGACAACTACCCGGTGGAGGAACAGGGGAGCGACGTAGACGACGCGGCTGACTCCAACGAGACCCTGGTGCTCGACACTGCGCCCTCCCGCACATCGCAGCGTCGCAAGCGCACTCAGCCGAAGCACACCCAGCCAAAGCGCCCGGAGTCTAAGCGCACCCAGCCGAAGCCTGCACCACAGGTAGAGGACGTCGCAGAGTTGCTGGACGATGACGAGCCGGAGCCCAAGGCAGAATCCAAGCCTGAGCCCAAGCGGGATCCCGTAGCCGACTCCCGTGACTCGGTGCGACAGGCCATCATCGCCCGCTCGGGGATTGACGCTGCCGCGGTTCCAGCCTCCACGCCGAAGTCGGAGCTGGAAGAGGACGTGGCTGAGGGCGTCATAGAAAAGAAGGCAGAAAGCGACTACGCGCTGCCGTCGACGGACCTGCTGCTCAACGGCGATGCGCCGAAGACCCGCAGCGAAACGAACGACCGGATGATCGAGGCGATCACCGAGGTGTTCGAGGAGTTCAACGTCGACGCGCAGGTGACGGGCTTTAGCCGCGGACCGACAGTGACCCGCTACGAGGTCGAGCTCGGACCAGGCGTGAAGGTCTCCAAGATCACGAACCTGCAGTCCAACCTGGCTTACGCGGTGGCCACCGATAACGTGCGCCTGCTGACCCCGATCCCGGGCAAGTCCGCAGTGGGCATTGAGGTGCCCAACACCGACCGCGAAATGGTGCGCCTCGGCGACGTGTTGGAGGCGCCGAAGGTGCGCGGTGATGCCGACCCGATGGTCATCGGCCTGGGCAAGGACATCGAGGGCGACTTCGTGGCCCACTCGATTCAGAAGATGCCGCACCTGCTGGTGGCGGGTTCCACTGGCTCCGGTAAGTCTGCCTTCGTGAACTCCATGCTGGTATCGCTGCTGACCCGCGCCACGCCGGACGAGGTACGCCTGATCCTGGTGGATCCGAAGATGGTGGAGCTGACCCCCTACGAGGGCATCCCGCACCTGATTACGCCCATCATCACCCAGCCGAAGAAGGCGGCCGCCGCCCTGACCTGGCTAGTGGAGGAGATGGAGCAGCGCTACATGGACATGAAGGCCAGCCGCGTACGCCACATCAAGGACTTCAACCGCAAGGTTAAGTCCGGCGAGATCACAACCCCACTGGGCTCGGAGCGCGAGTACCGCCCGTACCCGTACATCGTGTGCGTGGTCGACGAGCTGGCCGACCTGATGATGACCGCCCCGCGCGAGATCGAGGACTCGATTGTGCGCATCACCCAGAAGGCGCGCGCCGCCGGTATCCACCTGGTGCTGGCAACGCAGCGCCCGTCGGTGGACGTGGTCACCGGCCTGATCAAGACGAACGTTCCTTCCCGTCTTGCCTTCGCCACCAGCTCCTCGACCGACTCCCGCGTGATCCTGGACCAGGGCGGCGCGGAGAAGCTGATCGGCATGGGCGATGGTCTGTTCATCCCGCAGGGTGCGGGCAAGCCGCAGCGCATTCAGGGCGCCTTCGTGACGGACGAGGAGATCAACGCCGTCGTGGAAGCCGCCAAGGACCAGGCCGAGCCCGACTACACCGAGGGTGTCACCGAGGACAAGGCCGCCGAGGCGAAGAAGGACATCGACCCGGACATCGGCAACGACCTGGAGGATCTACTGCAGGCAGTGGAGTTGGTGGTCACCAGCCAGTTCGGCTCTACCTCCATGCTGCAGCGCAAGCTGCGCATCGGCTTCGCCAAGGCCGGGCGCCTGATGGATCTGATGGAGACCCGCGGAGTGGTCGGGCCGTCCGAGGGGTCGAAGGCACGTGAGGTGCTGGTGAAGCCCGAGGAGCTCGACACGATGCTTTGGATGATCAAGGGCGCGAACCCCGAGGACGCACCCAAGGAAGTCATAGAGGCAGATGCCGAGGGGGCCGAAGGCGTTCACGACGGCGATGATTCCGGCGATGACGGGACGCGCGTGGTCGCGGCCAACCCGCCGAGCGGAGCCGTGTAGCCCCTATGGCGCAGCCGGCCTCTGGCGGGTGTAGAGTAGTCGGCAGTTGGAGGGGAGTACCCTAACGCCAAGCTTGCTTGGTGCCCTCGACATTGATCGTCAGCACGGCAGGTTGCGGTGAAGCCGCGAACCTCCCGGTCATGTCGGCCCGCAACTTTCATGGAACGGGCGGGGGAGACCTCCGGTCTATTTAGTGATGAGTTTTTATCGACCGGAGGTTTTCCATGGAAGTAAATGCCTTGACGTGGATCATCACCATTGTGGTGGTCGTCGGGTTCTTTGTTTTTGATTTCTATAGCCACGTCAAAACACCCCACGAGCCGAGTATCAAGGAGTCGGCACTGTGGAGCTTGTTCTACGTGGCACTCGCCTGCCTTTTCGGTGGTTTCCTCTGGCTGACTTGGGGGGAGCCCGGCAACCCGCACCAGCACGGCCTGGAGTTCTTCGCCGGTTACATCACCGAGAAGGCCTTGAGCATGGATAACCTCTTTATCTTCGCGCTTATCCTGAGCTCCTTTAAGATCCCCCGCAAGTACCAGCAGAAGGTCCTGCTCATCGGCATTGCGCTGGCACTGATCCTGCGCGGTATCTTCATCGCCCTGGGTGCGGCGATCATCGAGGCGTGGTCTGACGTCTTCTACCTGTTCGGCCTGTTCCTGCTGTGGACCGCGGCGAAGCTGCTGTGGGACGAGGTCTCTGGCGAGGAAGAGAAGGACCCGCAGGACATGATGGTCATCAAGATGACCCGGAAGTTTATCCATGTCTCGGATCACTACGAGTCGGACCGTCTGTGGTTTAAGGAAAACGGCAAGAGGGTTTTGACGCCACTTTTCATCGCCCTGGTGGCCATCGGCTTCGTGGACGTGTTGTTCGCCCTCGACTCCATCCCTGCCATCTACGGCATTACCAGCGAGCCGTACATCGTGTTTACGACCAACGCCTTGGCTCTGATGGGGCTGCGACAGCTGTACTTCCTCTTGAACGGCCTGCTGGAACGTTTGGTGTACCTGGGTTATGGACTCTTTATTATCCTGGCTTTCATCGGCACGAAGCTGATTCTCCACGCTCTGCACGAGAACAATCTTCCGTTTATCAACGGAGGCGAGGGGGTTGCTGTTCCCGAGGTTTCCGTGGAACTGTCGCTTATCGTTATCGTCAGCGTGCTGGTCGTAACCACGGTGTTGAGCATGACGGTGGGCAAGAAGAAGCAGGCCGAAAACGAAAAGAGCTCCACGGTAGGATAGGTACTTGTGAACACTTCAGCACCGCGATCTTCGTTCGGCACCTTCGTCCACAGCGTGAGCTTGCCGAATGTACTCACGTGCATTCGCATTGCTCTGATCCCGGTGTTCCTCTGGCTGATTCTGACCTCCGGGGACTGGGAAGTGCCGGGGGCCGAACCAGATTTGGCTCACCGCTGGTGGGCGTTGCTTGCCTTTAGCCTGCTGATGTTCACCGACCAGCTGGACGGTTACCTGGCTCGGCGCTACGAGGTCATCACCGACTTCGGCAAGCTGGCCGACCCGATCGCGGATAAGGCACTGATGATCTCCGCTTTCGTCAGTCTGAACATTTTGGGCGAGCTGCCGTGGTGGGTCACCGCGATCGTCGTGGTACGCGAGCTGGGCATTACCGTTTGGCGCATGGTGTTGGCGCGCAAGGGCAATGTCGTTCCGGCCTCCAAGGGCGGAAAACTGAAGACGGTTCTGCAGACCCTGGCGGTGTTCCTCTACATCCTGCCGTTCGGCGGGGTCGTGCAGACCATCGCTGTGATCGTGATGGGTGTGGCCGTGGTGCAGACCGTTGTCACCGGCGTGCAGTACATCCTTGACTCGCGCAAGGAAAACGCTTAAATGACGGTGAACCCTGCCGCCGAACACCTGGTCCGGGAGTTCACCCGGCGAGGGCTGACAATCGCGACGGCGGAATCCCTGACCGCAGGTCTGTGCGCGGCCACGATTGCAGAGGTGCCTGGGGCTTCGGCGGTCCTACGCGGTGGCGTCATTGTCTATGCAACAGAGCTCAAGCACGACCTGGCGGGAGTGAGCGAGGAAACCCTGCGCGCGCATGGACCGGTGGCGGCGGAGACCGCGGCGGAGTTGGCAAAGGGGGCGGCGCGACGTTGCGGAGCAGACGTAGGCGTGGCGCTGACGGGCGTGGCCGGCCCCGACCCACAAGATGGGCACCCGGCGGGAGAGGTCTTCATTGCCGTCTACGACAGTGCGCGGGGAGCGCGAGTGGAAAACCTGTACGCAGAGTATGTGCGGCTGGTTAACGAAGGCGAGTTCGCAGGGCTGGATGCGGCGCAGCTGCGGGCAGAAATTCGCCAGTTCAGCGTAAACCGCGCGCTGGAAATAGCTAGCGCGTAAACTGGCGGGAACAAATGCGCCGCCCGAGACGTTGGGATGATTGATGAGTCACAATACTATGGTCATGGATACGGTTGCGGTGGAGCGTCCGTCCGAGCGGATGCCCGCGGACGAACCGCTGCTGCGGGAGGCACTGGGTGCGACCCTGAAGGAATACCGCACCAACAACGGGTTCACGTTGCGCCAGTTGGCCTCGCTGGCGAATGTCAGCCCGGGCTATCTTTCGGAGCTGGAGCGCGGCCGCAAGGAAGTTTCCTCTGAGCTGCTGGCCAGCGTGTGCCATGCAATGGCCGTTTCGGTGGCTTCGGTAATCCTGGAAGCTGCGTCGATGATGGCTCTGGATGCGGCGGCTGCCGAGCTGGCTGCGAACATGGCGGCGGGGGCCGTCGAGCGAGCCTAAGTGCAGGGGTGTGCGACGGATTCTTGGTAGTATTATCCGCGCAAAAGAAATATTTTTAGCCCGTTTTTAACCTCTCAATGAAGGAGCAATAGCTCATGGCCAATCCGTTCGTGAAGGCGTGGAAGTACCTGATGGCGCTCTTCGATAACAAGATCGAAGAGAACGCCGATCCGAAGATTCAGATCGAACAGGCCATCGCAGAAGCGCAGAAGCAGCACCAGGCACTATCCCAGCAGGCAGCGGCGGTTATCGGCAACCAGCGTCAGCTGGAGATGAAGCTGAACCGTCAGCTCGAAGAGGTAGAGAAGCTGCAGGCCAACACCAAGCAGGCGCTGAACCTTGCCGACAAGGCCCGCGCTCAGGGCGACCAGCAGAAGGCCATGGAGTACGAAAACGCTGCCGAAGCCTTCGCCGCACAGCTGGTGACGGCGGAGCAGTCGGTGGAGGACATGAAGAGCCTGCACGACCAGGCCCTGCAGCAGGCCGCGCAGGCCAAGCAGGCCGTGGAGCGCAACTCCATGCAGCTGCAGCAGAAGGCCGCGGAGCGCACCAAGCTGCTGAGCCAGCTGGAGCAGGCGAAGATGCAGGAGAAGGTCGCCGATTCCCTGCAGTCCATGAACGCCGTTACCTCGAATGGTTCCCCGAACCTGGATCAGGTGCGCGAGAAGATCGAGCGCCGCTACGCCAACGCCCTGGGGCAGGCCGAACTGGCGCAGAACTCCGTACAGGGCCGCATGGCGGAGGTGCAGCAGGCTGGCATCCAGATGGCCGGACACTCCCGCCTGGAGCAGATCCGTGCAGAAATGCAGGGCGGCGCGAACAACCAGCTGGGTGGGACGCAGCAGCAGGAGGCCATCGAGCAGGCCCAGCCGCAGGCGGGCAACGTTAGCCAGGACGCAGTGGCCGAACGCATGCGCCAGCTGCGAGGCGAAAGCTAGTTTTCAGCTAGTTGCCGACCCCGCGGGACTTCAGCGCCTCCCCGAGGCGGCGGGCCCGCAATAGGCTGCGAACAATCACCGGCACGCCGAAGGCAAGCACGGAGCGCGACGCGCCCCGTGCTTTTCTTGCGTCCAATACCTCGTTGACCGTCAGTGCCGTCAGCGGGATCAGGCGGATGGTCAGCGCCACCAGCAGGCTGATAGTTTCCACCGGCAGGCCGATCTTGCCCAGGGGGCGCAGCCCGGCCTCGACTGCATCCATGAGCTGCCCGATGGTGGTCGTTAGGGTCAGCAGGGTTGCCATGGCCACCGCGCAGAGGATCACCACAAAGTAGGTCAGCGCTGTGGGGAAGTCCCGTTGCCACCACAGCAGCGCGGCGAAGGCCAGCAGCAGTACGGTGGGCGCCAGCAGCTGGCGCAGTGCCAAGGCGACGGGGATTCGAGCCACCGCGTAGCACGCGATGGTGAAAGCGGCCACCAACCCTGCCTGCCATGGCACAGTTGCCCAGATGGCGCTGCCGACCAGGAACAAGAAGAGCAAGAAAATTTTTATCCCCGGCCGGGCGCGGTGCAAGATGGAATGGCCCGGGTGGTACACCGACAGCGGAACGTTGATGTGCAGGGACTTTGCCATAGCTTACCTACCCGCCGAAGCTCGCCACGTAGTCGGCAATCACGCGGTCGGGCGGGCCGTCGCCGCGTACCTCGCCATCGGAGATCCACAGAACGCGGTCCATGCCTTCTACAAGCTCCAGGTCATGAGTCACCACGATCAGCTGCTGCGGTAGCTCCGCCAGCCTGCGGGCGATCATTTTTCGGTTGCCGAGGTCCAGCAGGGTGGTGGGCTCATCTGCGATCACCAGCTCTGGCTCCACGACCAGCACCGAGGCCAGAGCCAGCAGTTGTTTTTCGCCACCGGAAAGAAAATGGGGGGAGGCGTCCGCGAGGTGCTCCAGCCCCATGGCGCGCAGCATGGCGGTTGCCCTTTCTTCTCTTTCGCGGCCGCTTTTGGTGGTTGCGTGCAAGGAGAACGCGACGTCCTCGGCGACCGTGGGCATGATGATCTGGTTGTCGGCGTCACTAAAGACGAACCCCACCTTGCGCCGCACCTCGCGTCCGCGTTTGGCTACATTGAGCCCAGCGACGCGCACCTGCCCACTGGTGGGTTCGGCGAGTCCGTTGATGAGACGCACCAGGGTGGACTTGCCGGAGCCGTTAGCGCCGATGATGCCGATTCGGCGTTCGTTGAGGGAAAGGTTGATGTCTCGGAGGACGGTCCGCTGGCCTGTTGAGGTATCGAAGGTGACGCCCACGTTTTCGAACTCGATTTGGGGCATGTTCTAGGCCTTGCGCTTCGTTGGCAGCAGGTCTGGCACTGCCTTGGTGACGGTCAGCGCGATGGCGACGGCGATTGTGACCTTGATGAGGTCTCCGGGGATGAATGGGGTGTTGGCCGCCAGGGCGGTGCTGAAGTCGTAGCCGAGGCGCACCATCAGGCCGATCGAACCACAGAGGTATTGGATGATCACGCCAACGATGCCCGCGAGGAAGAACACGGCGGTACGTGCCCTCGCGTTGCGTGGAGCGTACTGGGCGATCAGGCCGATGACGAAGGCGGCGATGATGTAGCCGACGATGTAACCGACGGTGGGACCCGCGACGGCTGCGGCTGCGGGTTTCCAGCCGGCCATGTTGGGGACGCCGACGAAGCCCACGGCGATGAAGAGGGTAGTGGCCAGGCCGCCGCGCCAGAAGCCGAGGATGAGGGAGGCCAGGACGATGCCCATGTTTTGCAGGACGATAGGCACGCCGGCCACGCCGACAGGCAACTGCACGCCGCCGAGGACGATAATGAGTGCTGCGAAGACAGCGATGTACGCGAGATCTACCGCCTTAAATTTTGTAGTTTCTGAGGATGACATAAGTATGATGATAACCCAGATGAGCCAGAACTTGAACACCGTTCAAGGCGAGGCTCTTGGGTGGGGGTGTACATTTGTAGACCATGCGCAGAACAGAGTTTGATCGGCTGACTTTGGGCGAGTTCGGCGATAGCTTTCGGGCTTTTATTGCGGATACTCACGTGCTGAGTTCGCTAGGGGATACGCCTGCTGCTCTAATCGAACAGGGGTATGATCCGCGCGATGTGTGGTTGGCGCTGTGTGATGATTTCGACGTGCCCGAAGAGCGTCGCCTGGGTGAGGATATCTAGCCTTTTCTTTATTGACGCCCACAGTCTGGACTGGTGGGATGGTCAGTTAAACAATCGAACAAAGGTTCGTGTAGGGTGTGTGTCGGAAACGATGGTTGTCCGCGCGGTCGAGTACAACTATCAATGAACCTTTTCGGAGTACTCCCGGTCTAAGGAGATCGGGGGTGCGAAGAAGATGACGATATTGAATACACCGGAATTGAACACACCGGACGTCACAGCAGATGTAAGGAGCAGCAACTCTATGCCACCGAAGAAGAAGCAGACCGCCGCGGCGGGGAAGGATCGGTCGAAGGCGCTGGAGCTTGCGATGGCGCAGATCGAGAAGGATTTCGGCAAGGGTGCGATCATGCGCCTGGGCGACGACACTCGCCCGCCGATCCAGGCGATTTCTTCTGGCAACATCGCAATTAACGCGGCACTGGGCATCGGCGGTTTCCCGCGCGGTCGTGTGGTGGAGATCTACGGGCCGGAGTCCTCCGGTAAGACCACCGTGGCGCTGCACGCAATCGCGGAGGCGCAGCGTGCCGGTGGCATCGCGGCTTTCGTGGATGCGGAGCACGCGCTGGACCCGGAGTACGCCCGCGCGCTGGGTGTGGATACCGACGCGCTGCTGGTCTCCCAGCCGGACACGGGCGAGCAGGCGCTGGAGATCGCGGACATGCTGATCCGCTCGGGCGCCATCGACATCATCGTGGTGGACTCCGTGGCGGCGCTGACGCCCAAGGCGGAGATCGACGGCGAAATGGGCGACTCGCACGTTGGCCTGCAGGCCCGTCTGATGAGCCAGGCGTTGCGCAAGATGACCGGCGCGCTGTACCAGACGGGTACGACCGCGATCTTCATTAACCAGCTGCGTGAGAAGATCGGCGTGATGTTCGGTTCTCCGGAGACCACCACCGGTGGTAAGGCGCTGAAGTTCTACGCTTCCGTGCGCTGCGACATTCGCCGTATCCAGGCGCTGAAGGATGGCCAGGATGTGGTGGGTAACCGAACCCGCCTGAAGATCGTGAAGAACAAGGTCTCGCCGCCGTTCAAGATCGCGGAGTTCGACATCCTCTACGGCGAGGGCATTTCGCGGGAGGGCTCCATCATTGACCTGGGTGTGGAGACCGGCCTGATTAAGAAATCCGGTTCCTGGTTCACCTACGACGGCGACCAGCTGGGCCAGGGTAAGGAGAAGGCCCGCGAGTTCCTCAAGAACAACCCGGACCTGTCCGCGGAGCTGGAGGACCGTATCGCCCGCGAACTGAAGATCGGCCCCTACGCCAAGATGAAGGACGAGCCGGCTGGGGAAGCCGCTGAGGATCAGGCGGACGAGGACAAGCCCATAGAGCTGAGCCCGAACTTCGACGATGACGATGCCAACTGACGATGCCGATTAGGCAAAGCGAGCGCGACCAAAAGGTAGAAGCGCTGCGGCAGGCGATCGCCAACTACTCGCCCGGCGAGGGCGAGCTGTTCCTGGATGCGGCGGAGGAGGAAAGACTCGCGCCGATCAAGGCCAAGGCGGTGCGCTTGATCAATCACCGAGCACGCTCCACGGAGGAGCTGCGCCAAAGGCTGCTCGATGCGGAGTTCGAGCCCGAGGGCGTGGAGGAGGTCATCGACCGCTGCACGGCAAACGGGATGCTGGACGACGCCGAGTTCGCCAAAGAGTGGGTGCGACAGCGGGAGAAGAATCAAAAGAAGTCCGTCGCCGTGCTGCGCCGGGAACTACAACGCAAGGGCATCGCCGCAGTACTGATCGAGGACGCGCTGGCACAAGTGGACGAGGAATCCCAGGAGCAGATCCTGGAGGAGCTCGTAGCCAAGAAGGCAGCCAGCGTAAAAACCCGCCCCGCCGACCGCAAGGAATACGACAAAGCACTGCGCCGAGTAGTGGGCGTGGCCGCCCGCCGCGGATTTCCGCAAGGCGTAGCCCTGGCATATGCTCGCCGCGCGCTGGACGCGCGAATAGAGGAGTTGTAGCGGGCGTCACTAGCTAAGACCTCACTTTTCTAAACGCGGTGGGCAAAGGGGTAGGGTAATCCACGTGACACAGACGATTCAGACGCAAACGAGCGAGAACTCTGGCGCCGCTCGCACCTACGAAGTGCGCACCTTCGGCTGCCAGATGAACGTCCACGATTCCGAGCGACTGTCCGGCCTGCTGGAAGATTCCGGGTACGTGCCCGCAAACGAGGGCGCCACGCCGGACGTCGTGGTGTTTAACACCTGCGCCGTCCGCGAGAACGCGGACAAGCGCCTCTACGGAACCCTGGGCCAGATGAAGGCCATCAAGGACGAGCACCCCGGCATGCAGATCGCCGTGGGCGGATGCATGGCGCAGAAGGACAAGCAGACCGTGGTGGACAAAGCCCCCTGGGTCGACGTGGTCTTCGGCACCCACAACCTAGGCTCGCTGCCCACCCTGCTGGAGCGCTCGGCGCACAACCACAAGGCAGAGGTGGAGATCTTCGACGCGCTCGAGGAGTTTCCCTCCGTGCTCCCCGCCAAGCGTGAATCCGCCTACGCCGGCTGGGTTTCCGTATCCGTCGGCTGCAACAACACCTGCACCTTCTGCATCGTGCCCTCGCTACGCGGCAAGGAGCAGGACCGCCGCCCTGGCGAGATCCTGGCCGAGGTCAAAGCGCTGGTGGAGCAGGGCGTGAGCGAAGTGACGCTGCTCGGGCAGAATGTGAACGCCTACGGCGTGAACTTCGCCGACGAAACCCTCGAGCGCGACCGCACCGCATTCTCCAAGCTGCTGCGCGCCTGCGGGGAAATCGAAGGCCTAGAACGCCTCCGCTTCACCAGCCCCCACCCGGCCGAGTTCACCGATGACGTGATCGACGCGATGGCCGAAACCCCCGCCGTGTGCCCGCAGCTGCACATGCCGCTGCAGTCCGGGTCGGACAAGGTGCTGAAGGACATGAAGCGCTCCTACCGCTCCAAGAAGTTCCTGGCGATCCTCGACAAGGTGCGCGAGCGCATCCCGCACGCGGCGATCACCACCGACATCATCGTCGGTTTCCCCGGTGAAACTGAGGAGGACTTCCAGGCGACCATGGACGTAGTGGAGAAGGCCCGCTTCGCCAGTGCCTTCACGTTCCAATATTCTCCGCGACCCGGCACTCCGGCCGCGGAGATGGAAAACCAGGTGCCGAAGGCCGTCGTGCAGGACCGCTACGAGCGCCTCCTCGCACTGCAGGAGCGCATCAGCGAAGAGGAAAACCGCAAGCTCATCGGCACCACGCAGGAACTGCTGGTGCAGGCCGACGGGCGTAAGAACGACCGCACCCACCGCCGTTCGGGCCGCTCCCGAGACGGTCGCCTCGTGCACTTCACGCCCGAAGGCGACATCCGGGCAGGCGACGTCGTGGAGGTTGTTATTACTGACGCCGCGCCGCACTTCCTCATCGCCGATGGCGGAGTCGCGAGCCACACGCGCACCCGGGCGGGGGACATGACAGAGTTGGGAGAGACTCCGACTACGGCGCCTGTGGGCGTCGGACTAGGAATGCCGAGCATAAAGAAGCCCGAGCCGACGTCGGCGGGCGGATGCAGCACGGGAGGATGCGGCTGTGAGTAGTGAGAGCAAGAGCGCCAATAGCAGCGCCAAGAGCTCCGAACAGGAAGTCGGAGACGACGCGCTGGCGCAGTACCGAGGCGACCTCAGCGGTGCCGAGCGCAAGATAGCCGGGCGCGTGGTGCTGGGCCGCTACGTGCCGCTGATTGTATTCGGCTTCCTGGTACCCCTCGTGATGATTTTCTTAACGCATGCGGGCGACGTGCGTGGCTACGACGTGCTGTTTAACACCCAGGTGGCGCAGGACGGCGCGACGGCTAAGCCGGAGATGATTTTCTCTTGGCTGCGCCTCGTGGCGATCCTTTTGACCATCGGAACACTGGTCTCGAAGTCATGGATTGTGGCCTGGGTTAACTGGGTCTTTGCAGGTGTGGCCTGGTGGTACAACGTGTTTGCGATCTGGGTGCGCCAGACCCAGCCGCCGACGGAGTCGGGTGACGGTCCGGCCATCCCGCTGCTGATCAGCCTGGTGGGGCTAACGGTGCTCTTCTATGCCCTGTCCGCGGTGGTGTTTCAGAAGAATCCGCTGCAGCGGGCGCTGGCTGCGGCGCGGCGCGAAGAAGCACACCGCGACGAAGAATCCCGCCTGGCGCAGCAGCGCCTGCGCACCGGCATTGAGGATCGCGAGGATGCGGTGATCGTGGATGACCGCCGCGCCCGCGCGAAGGCCCGCCGTGAGCGCAAGGCCGAGATCGAAAAGAAGGAGAGCGAGCCCCAGCAGGAGAGCGAGGAGGACTAGCCCTCCACGGCGGCAGCGGCGGCGTCCGCCCACTCCTGCCACTGCGCGGCCTGGCCGCGTAGCTTCTCCGCCTTCGCGGACTTACCGGCTTTCTCCGCGGCCTCGGCCTCGCGGTTGAACTGGTCCACCTTTGCCTGGAACTGGGCCACGCGCGCCTGAGCCTCCGGGTCGGTGCGGCGCCACTCGGCATCCGCAGCCTCCTCCACGCGGGCCTCAATGGCCTTGATCTTGTCCTCGAATTCACGCACGCGGCCGCGCGGTACGAAGCCGATCTGTTCCCACTTTTCCTGCAGCTCGTGCAGAACCTTGCGGGCCTTGTCCACTCCGTGCGCCTGCGGATCTACCTTCGGGGAGTACTCGTCGATGAGAGCCTGCTTGGCCTCCGCGTTGGATTCGAACTCCTTGTCGCGCTCGGCGGAATCCGCCTTGCGGGCGGCGAAGAACACGTCTTGTGCCTTGCGGAATCGCTCCCACAGTTGGTCGTCCACGTTGCGCGGGGCGCGGCCTGCGGCCTTCCACTGGCTCATCAGGTCGCGGTACTTGGCGCTGGTTGGCCCCCAGTCGGTGGAATCCTGCAGCGCCTCGGCCTGTTCGATCAGATCTTCCTTCTTTAGCCGCGCCCGCTCGCGGTTGCGGTCCAGCTCGTCGAAGTGCGCCTGACGCTTGCGGTTGAACTCGGAGCGAGCCTTAGAGAAACGCTTCCACAGCTCGTCGTCGGTGGAGCGCTCCACGCCCTTGATGCTGCGCCACTGCTCTACGATCGCGCGGATGCGCTCGCCGGAGCGCTTCCAGTTCACGGTGGACGGGTCGGCTGCGGCGATGTCCTCGACCTCTCCCAGCAGCTCTTCCTTCTGCGCCAATGCGGAATCGCGGCGCTCCTGCTTCGCCTCCGCGACCTGCTTCTCGGCGGTCTGGGTGCGCTGGGAAATTTTGTCTAGGCGGGCATCCAGCGCGGCAATGTCGCCGATGACGGCTGCGGTGGGAAGGGAATCCTGCAGAATCTTCGCGTCGTGGCGAATAGTCTGGGCTTGTTCCGGGTGGCTTTGCAGACGCGCCTCGAGCATCTGCACCTCGGTGCTGAGGTCGTCGTAGCGGGCGCCGAAGTGCTTCAGCCCTTCTTCGGGAGTACCGGCCTTGAACTCGCCGATCTGGCGCTCGCCGTCGGCGGTCTTCAGCCATGCCACGCCGTCCGCATCCACGCGGCCGAACTTCGCGGGGTCGTTCTTGGGGATGCTGACACCCCCGGTCTGCACTCCCTTCAGCCCAGGCTTGGCGCCTGGCTTGGGCCCCGGCTTTGGGCCGGGCTTCGGGACCGGACGAGGATTCGTGGGATCAGTCATTGCGGGTACTCCTACCTAAAACCAAAACATGCCAATCGCCTTATACGCCTTGTAGCCTCTTAGCCTCTCAGCTTCGTATAGGGCAATGAAGTAATTATTACACCAGCCGCACCGCTAGACTGGGTTTCTATGAGTTCTTCCACTGAGATCCGCCCGATCGCAGTCGTTGGCCCTACCGCCTCTGGCAAGACGGCGATCTCCCTGGAACTGGCCAAGCGGCTGGACGGGGAGGTGGTGAACATCGATTCCATGCAGCTGTACCGCGGCATGGATATCGGAACGGCCAAGGTTCCGCCGTCAGAGCGACAGGGGATCCCGCACCACCAGCTGGATATTTGGCCGGTGACCAAGCCCGCAAGCGTCGCGGAGTATCGCGCGGGGGCGATCGAGACGGTGGAGAAAATTTTTTCCAGGGGCAAGACGCCCATAATCGTCGGCGGCTCCATGATGTACATCCAGGCGCTGGTGGACGAGTGGGACTTTCCGCCCACGGATCCGATGGTGCGCGAGAAGTGGCAGCGTGAGCTCGACGTCCGTGGGGTGGCCGCCATGCACCAGCACCTGGCGACGATCGACCCCGAGGCCGCGCGCATTATCGAGGACAACGACCCGCGCCGCACCGTCCGCGCCCTCGAAGTCATCGAGCTAACCGGCAAGCCTTTCGCGGCCTCACAGCCGCCGAAGAATTCCACGCCCCGCTGGAACATGCGCCTGTTGGGGCTGAACGCGCCCGCCGAGTGGCTGAACCCCCGTATCGAGTTGCGCGTGCGCCAGATGTTCGACCAAGGCCTGGTGGAGGAAGTACGTGCCCTGGTTGCCGATGGGTTGGTCCGCGAGTCCACCGCCGGTCAGGCCATCGGATACGCGCAGGTGCTGGACTATTTCGCGGGCGAGCTCACTTTTGAGGAAGCCGTGGACCGCACGATAACCGGCACCCGTCGCTATGCTCGACGGCAGCGTTCCTGGTTCCGCAGGGATAAGCGCATTATTTGGATTGACGCCAACTCGTCCGACCCGGTCCGCGCGGCCACGGAAGCGCTAGGGATTGGCGGCCAGCAGTAAGCAAGGCCATTATTAAGCAAGGGAAGTGTTCCGCATGATCGAATTCATCAAGGCTCATGGCACGGAGAATGACTTCGTTATCCTGATGGACGAGGCGACCCAGGTGAACCTCACCGAGGATCGCGTGCGACACCTTGCAGACCGGCGGGCCGGGATCGGCGGCGACGGCGTGATTCGCATCGCCACCGGTGATGCACTGTTGAACGCGGGCGTTCTGGCCGAGCTTCCCGCGGGCGTGCACGGTCAGGAATGGTTCATGGACTACCGCAACGCCGACGGCTCCCTGGCCGAGATGTGCGGCAACGGAGTGCGTGTCTTCGCCCATGTGCTCTACCGACAAGGGAAGGTCAGCGCTGGCGAACAATTCGGCATTGGAACCCGGGCGGGCCGCAAGCTGGTGGAGGTCCACGACATCAGTGGAGAAAATCAAGAGCACGCGATCGTGAGCGTGGAGATGGGCGCCCCGGAAGTGCTGGGTGTTTCTACCGCACAGGTGGGCGACATGAAGGTCGCGGGGCTAGGCGTGGATATGGGCAACCCGCACCTAGCCGCGGTGGTGCCCAACCTCACGGCGCTGGAGCTGCAGAAGCTGCCGATCGACCAGCAGGTGCAGTTCGATCCTGAGTTCTTCCCGGCAGGGGTGAACCTGGAGGTTCTCACGCCTCTGGACGATGCGGACGCGGTGCACATGCGCGTCCACGAGCGCGGTGTGGGGGAAACTCGCTCTTGCGGCACCGGTACCGTCGCCGCCGCTGTTTCTGCCCTTGCTGACGCCGAACTGGCCACAGGCACCGTCACCGTGCACGTTCCAGGGGGAGCCGTGCAGGTGGCGATCTCCGAGGACGGTTCGATCCTCCGCGGGCCCTCGGCGATCGTGGTCTGGGGAAAGACTGTGCTTTAACGGCTTTCTAGTGGCCACCGCAGCCGCAGCTGCCGGAGCCGCAGGCGCCGCCGCAGCCAGCGGAGTCCACGGTGCTGGCTGTGAATTGCACGGTACCGGCCACGATCAGCGGGGCATCTGACTGTGCGAGCTCCTCGTCGACCGCGTCCTCGGGAAGAACCACCGTGAACTCGAAGGGGGAGGTCACTGTCGCGGTCCAGAACTTCTGTCCCGTCAGAGAGTTGATCTTGAGGGACCAACCGGAGGCCTCCACCGCGATCTCCGCCGTGGCATGCGGGGCAGTGGCCGGGGAGTTGATATCTTGCAAACCGCTCGAATTGACCTCGCCGATCTTCAAGCCGCCGTCCTTGGCGAACTCAGTGGAGCCCCCATACACGCGTACGGAGTTGGCCAGAGCCCCAATGTGGAACTGGTGGTACTCCAACGAGGGGGCGTCCACAAGCAAGGGGCCTTGAGCGATGGTGGCGGTGAGGGAAGCGATCGTCGGTGCCTGCTGGCCGGAGATCTGCAGCATGGGGCTGTCGTCCACGACGTCCAGCACGCCGATGATGTCGTTCAGCATCGACAGATGCGCCGTGGCGGGCACTCCGCCGGTGTAGCTGGCGAAGGAGCCGAAGGGCTCGACGGCGAGCACGACCATGCGGGCGCCCGAGGGGTCGTCGAACTGCAGAACCTGGCCGCCGCGAACCTCACCCGACACTCCCAAGCTGCCGGAGCCATATGCGGCCTCGAGGGCCTGCTGCCACTTGGGGAAATCCATACCAATGCTGCGGAGTTCAGGAATCATGCCCACCACTCTAGTCCGCCGCACCAAATTTCCTATTTACCGCCCCTGACAGGTAAAAATAGAGCGTAATGACGGAAAAGACGGATAAAACCGAACACACTACACACCTTTATGATTCGCACGCGGCGCCCACGGTCGGCGAGCTCGATCTGGAGGAGCGCTCGAGCCTCCGACGGCTATCCCGCGGAGTAAATACCTACACAGACGAACAGTCCGACGGCTACGACGTTGAGTACCGCAAGCTGAGGCTGGAGAAGGTCGTGCTGGTCGGCGTGTGGACCACCGGGACGATCGCGCAGGTGGAGGCGAGCCTGGAGGAACTGCGAGCCCTGGCCGAAACCGCAGGCTCCGAGGTGGCCGAGATGCTCTACCAGCGGCGCGACAAGCCGGATTCCGGCACCTATATCGGCCGCGGCAAGGTCGAGGAGCTGAAGTCCGTGGTGCAAGAAACCGGTGCAGATACCGTGGTCTGCGACGGTGAGCTGAGCCCGGGCCAGATGATCGCGCTTGAGAAGGCACTGGACGTCAAGGTGATCGACCGGACCATGCTAATTCTGGATATCTTCGCCCAGCATGCGAAGTCCAAGGAAGGCAAGGCGCAAGTCTCGCTGGCGCAGATGGAGTACCTCATCACACGCGTGCGCGGCTGGGGTGGCGCGCTGTCCCGGCAGGCCGGCGGTCGTGCGGGATCCAACGGCGGCGTGGGCCTGCGCGGTCCGGGTGAGACGAAGATCGAGGCGGATCGCCGCCGCCTGCGTTCCGACATGGCGAAGCTACGCAAGGAGATTGCGGCGATGAAGACCTCCCGCGAGGTCAAGCGAGAGCGGCGTGACGCCTCGGCCATCCCTCAGATCGCGATTGCGGGATACACGAACGCGGGCAAGTCCTCCCTGATTAACGCACTGACGGGTGCGGGTGTGTTGGTTGAGGATGCCCTGTTCGCCACCCTGGATCCGACGACGCGCCGCGCGAGCCTGGCGGACGGTCGCACAGTGGTGTTCAGCGACACGGTGGGCTTCGTCCGCCACCTGCCCACGCAGCTGGTGGAGGCGTTCCGTTCCACTCTGGAGGAAGTCCTGGCCGCCGACGTGGTGCTGCACGTTGTGGATGGCTCCGACCCGTTCCCGCTGGAGCAGATCAAGGCAGTGAACACCGTGATCGGTGGGATCGTGGAGGAATCCGGGCAGGAGGCGCCGCCGGAGATCTTGGTCATCAACAAGATCGACGCAGCCGACCCGCTGGTGCTGGCGGAGCTGCGGCACCGCATTCCGGATGCCGTGTATGTGTCCGCGAAGACAGGGGAGGGCATTCCGGAATTGGAGGCCCAGCTGGAGTTGTTCCTCAACTCGCTGGATTCTCACGTGACCCTGCACGTTCCATTTGACCGTGGCGATGTGGTGGCCAAGGTCCACGAGCTGGGAACGGTGATTGCGGAGGATTACGACGCGGCCGGAACCAAGCTGGACGTCCGGCTGCCGAAGGTGGTCGCCGCCGAGCTGGAGGAATTTGTCGTCACTGAGTAGCTAGTCGGCGGAGCTAGTCGGGCGGAGCTAGTCGGCAAAGGTGACGTCGATGCCTAAGTTTCTTAGTTCGTTGACGTACGGCTCGGGGGCGCCGCGGTCGGTGACGATGGCGGCGATGTCATCGATGCTGGCGAAACTGACGAGGTAATCGAGGCCGAACTTGGTGGAATCGCACAGGGCGACTACCGAATCGGAGTTGGCGACCATGGCGCGCTTGATTGCCCCCTCTTGAGCATCTGGGATGGATAGGCCGTGGTCGATGGTGAGCGCGTTGGTGCCGATAAAGGACACGTCCGCATGTAGTACACCGAGGGCGCGGGTGGCTAGGTCGCCGACGACGGCCTGGGAGGCCGCCCGGACGTGCCCGCCGATCAGCTGCACATCGCAGCGCGAGGATTCCGCCAGGGTAGTGGCGATGAACAGCGAGTTCGTGACGATGTTCAGCTTCGGCGCCATGAGCTTCGGGTCGTTCGTTGCGTTGGCTTCCGCGATTGCTTCGGCGAATACGCCCGTGGTGGTGCCTGCGTCGATGAACACGGTTCCAGAGGGTGGCAGCAGCTGCACCGCTGCCCGGGCGATTGCGCGCTTGGCCCCGAGGGCGGCCTTCGACCTGGTGGCGAGCGTGGTGAAGTCCGTACGGAAGTTCTGTACGGGTACGGCGCCGCCGTGGACGCGGAAGAGCTCGCCGCCGTCGTCGAGGACCGCTAGGTCGCGGCGAATTGTTTCTGCGGTGACGCCGAACTTCTCCGCCAATTCATTCACAGTTACCCTGCCGTGAATGGCGGTGAGGGAGAGTATCTGACGGCGCCGTTCTGCTGATTCCATAAGCGTCATTTTAGTTGCTTGCGGGTGGGAAACGGCGGCGTCAGAACCAATGGGGGGAACCTAGATCTTGCGCAGGACCGCGGCGACCTTGCCCAGGATCGTCGCTTCCTCGGCGGGAATGGGTTCGAACAGCGGATTGTGGGGGATCAGCCACAGGCCGTCGGAATCCTTTTGGAACTCCTTGACCGTTGCCTCCCCGTCGATCATTGCCGCCACGAAGTCGCCGAACTCGGCGACAGACTGCGAGCGGACGACAACCCAGTCACCGTTGAAAATGCCCGCGTCGTGCATCGATTCGCCCACGACCTGAAGCAGGAATAGCTCGCCATTCCCCACGAGCTCCTGGGGGAGGGGGAAGTGGGCTTCGACGTTCTGCTCCGCGAGGATAGGGGCGCCGGCAGCGATCTGGCCGACGACCGGAACGTAAGTTGCCTCCGGCATGATCTCGCCGTCGGCGGCCGGCTCCGGAGCCGGGGCGTTGGCCTTGGGCTTGCTGGTGTTGTTCTTCGTGCCCTCGTTGCCCAGCTGGCCACCGTCGAATGCCCGCACGTCGACGGCGCGGGGGCGCTTGCCATCACGGCGAAGGTAGCCGCGCTTCTCGAGTTGGGTGAGGTGGTAGGAGACCGAAGATGTGGAGTGCAGCCCCACTGCGTCCGCAATCTCGCGGATGCTCGGTGGATAGCCACGGATGACCGTCGAATCCTTAATGACCTCCAGAATGCGGCGCTGGCGGGTGCTCAAGGCAGGCTTCTGGCCATCCTTCTGGGCCTGCTTCTCCGCACGCTTGTCGGCTTCCGACTTCGGCGGGCGGCCAAGCCGCGGGCGCGGTGTGGGGCTATCGGTGGAATCGTCGGTGCTCACGGGATCTACCTCGCTCGGTATTCGGTGTGGATTCGGTACTCGGCAGTAGCTGTTCGCTTCAGCTGTCTCAATCGACTTTACCCGATAAAAGGAGAATTTCTAGTGTGTGTGTTCGAAAAAGTTTAGATTCCGCTAGACACGTTCGAACGGGCGTGCTAAATTTCTGAGTGTAACCGAAATTAGAACACGTGATCTAGTGTTCTATTAATTATCCACAACATGTCTGGCGCAGATGGTTCACTGTGAATCGCAGCGAAGCAAGTCTTGTGCACCGCCTCGAAGGTGGCGCCGATGCGCTGCTGATATGCCGCCAATACACCAAGGAGTAAGTAGATGACCACCTCGATCGTACGCCCTGCAACGTCTCGCCAGTCTGCGACCTTCCGTTCTTCTGCCACGCGCGCCCGGGTGACGCGCCACGATCGGGTAGCCCCGCTGCGCCAGCCGCGGGTGCTTAAGCCGGATTGGGATCAGGTGAGTGAGGGGCGCAAATCGAACACCTACGGCTACTCTACGGCGCCGGTAGCCCGTTCGATATCCAGGGAGAGGGCTGCGCGGATTTCGGGCGCTAACGAAAGGGTGTTCGAAGTACAGCCGAACCGTATCGAGGCGATTCGGGCGCGTGTGGATCGCGTGGTTCACTCTCCGGGTGCGACCATGGTGTCCTTGGGGGCAATGTCCGCACTAGTTGGCCTCGCGCCCATGCTGATCCCTTAAGGAGGACCCATCTAGGTGGCGACCAAGTCTGTAGCTTCTGTAGCTTTTGTAGTTTCTGTAGCTTCTGTCCCGTTGAGGTGAAGGACTAAGCTGGGTGGCGTGTTGTGCCCCTCTTGCAGTTCTGAATCCTCCCGCGTAGTCGACTCGCGCTCTATCGAAATGGGCGTATCCATTCGCCGCCGCCGTGAGTGCAGCGAGTGTCAGACGCGTTTCACGACCATCGAAAGATCCGTCCTGTTGGTGGTCAAGCGAAACGGGGTGACCGAGGAGTTCAGCAGGGAAAAGGTCATCAAGGGCGTTCGGCGGGCATGCCAAGGGCGCGACGTCTCTGATGACGCTTTGAAGCGCCTTGCACACGAGGTGGAGCAGGCAGTGCGCGTGGCACATGGGTCACAAGTCCCCGCTAACCAGATCGGCTTGGCGATCCTCGACCCGTTGCGCACCCTAGACGAGGTTGCATATCTGCGCTTTGCCTCGGTGTATAAGTCCTTCAACTGCGCCGAAGACTTCGAGCAGGAGATCGAATCCCTGCGGGCGCACCGCCACGCCCTAGCTGAGCCTCAACTGGAACCCACCGACGAAGAAAACTAGCGGCGAGGATAACCTAGCGAATCTTCTCCAGCTTCTTCCGGATTCGCTGCAGGGAAACCGAATGAGCCGTGCCGAGGTTCTGGGCGAAGAGGCTGACCCGGAGCTCCTCGATCATCCAGCGCACCTCCTTAATCTGCGGCGAGGCAGCCCGCGCAGTAGGTAGGCGCTTCTTGGTCTTTTCTAATAACTCGAAGGCCTCCTGGACCTGATCGTCCAGATCCTCCTCCTTGTCCGGATCCGTCTTCATCAGCTCCAGGCGTGCACGCATCGCCTCCACATAACGCGGAACATGGCGCATGTGCTCAATGCCATTACGAGCGATAGCGTGCTTGCCCAAGAAGAAGTCGAGTTGTGCGCGCATATCGTCGATAGCCTCGCCCGACCAGCCCTTAAGCTCCGCTGACATATCGGCTACCGCCAGCACCGCAGGAGCCAGGGCAACGACATACTGCCGCACCCGGCCCGGCCCCTGGGATCGTGCGGTCCCAACTACCTCCTCGCACTTCTCCGGATCGCGGATCACCGGCCCCAGCTTCATCAGCATGTCGCGGCATGCCAGCGCCACAACGTCGTTCACAAGGCCGTCCACGCCCCCGGGAGTATTCTCCATGGCCACCCGCTGGCGCAGCGGCAGCCCCTTGATCATCTGCTTCGGCGACACAGTGCAGGCCGCAACCATCATGTTCAGCACCGTCGTAAATTGCTGGCCGTCCGCCGCCTGCTTGGTGGGGAAGGCCTTCAAGGTCACCCGGTCCTTGGCTGCTCCCTCTGCGCCGCGCTTAGAGATGACGATCGCAGGGTAGGTGTTGAGGGTCTGGCCATCCACCACCGTTTCCACCGTCTCCGGCAGCACGCCGATGCCATCCACGGTCCACTCATCTGCAGTGGCCAGCACGCCGGTGGACGTTCCGGCCTGCTTCTTCGACCCCTTCCGGCGCGACGGCGTATGCTGCGCCGCATCGCTCGGGGCAGCGGTCTTGGAACGCGCGGCGGCCTGCGCAATCGCGGACGTGACCTGCCCGGCCAGCTTGTTCTGCAAGTACTGCAGGTCGCGGGACTTCTCGATCACGTTTCCTCGGCGGTCGATGGCGGCAAACTGCATGCGTAAGTGCCCGGGAACCCGAGACCAGTCGAAGTCCTGTGCGGAGATCCCCTGGCCGCCGAGCTCGCGCAGCGCCTCGGCCAGCGCAAACCCAAACTCCCCGTCAAAGGGAACCATCCGACGCAGAGCAGCAGCGGCGAAGTTGCTGGCGGGCACCACACTCGTGCGCAAAGGCTTGGGCAGGGAACGGATAAGGGCGATCGCCAGCTCCTCCCGCATACCGGCCACCAACCAGCGCGTCTCCGGCTCGGAGACGTTCGCCAGCAGTGGGATCGGCACGCGCATCGTCATGCCGTCGTCCGGGTCGCCTGGCAAGAAGACGTAGCTAAGTTCGAATTCCAGGCTGCCCTGCCTCCACACGTCGGGGAACTCGTCGGCAGCCTTCGCGGCCTCCTCCGAGTCGATCAGTGCGTCGAGTGTGAAATCCAGCTGATGCGGGTCTTTATGGCGAGCCTTCTTCCACCAGGAATCAAAGTGCCGGGAGGAAACGATTTTCTCTGGCAAGCGGGCGTCATAAAAATCAAAGAGCGTTTGATCGTCGACAACGATATCGCGGCGGCGAGCCTTATCCTCCAACTCGGTAGCCTCGGAGAGAAGCTTTTGGTTGTGGGCGAAGAAGTGGTGGCGGGTTCTCCAATCGCCCTCCACGAGCGCGTGCCGGATGAACAATTCGCGTGCCAAGGCCCGATCCACCTTCGATGCATTGACCATCCGGTCGGCGACGATCGGCAACCCCAGAAGCAGCACCTTTTCGTGCACCATTGCCGCCCCACGGGAAGACGACCACACCGGCTCCGAATAGTTGTATT
Source organism: Corynebacterium sp. ACRQJ (assembly GCF_022346045.1). Lineage (NCBI taxonomy): Bacteria > Bacillati > Actinomycetota > Actinomycetes > Mycobacteriales > Corynebacteriaceae > Corynebacterium > Corynebacterium sp. ACRQJ. Next base: position 36,487 of record NZ_JAKRMT010000001.1, read on the forward strand.
TCACCATGTGCGGGGCGATCGCTTCGATCCAGCTCGGGTCGATGGGCCCTACCGTGCGGGCGAAGACCTGCGAGGTTTCCACCAGCTCAGCGGCCATAAGCCACTGTGGGGGCTTCTTGGACACGTGCGAGGAAGGATGCACCACAAAGTGCGAGCCACGGGTGCCGGTGAACTGCTTGGAGTTGCCTTCGCGCATCCCCACGTGGGTTAAAAGGCCAGTAAGAATGGACTTGTGAACCAGATCCTCGTCGATCGTCTCCGGCTCGAAAACGAGCTCCCTCACGTGGCGGATATTCGGTATCTTCCAGCTAAGGTCCTGCACGACGGAAAGCATTTGGCGCACCAGATCCATCCATTCGCGGACGCGCACATAGTGGATAAACTCCCGCTGGCACAGCTTGCGGAACTTGTTCGCGGACAGCTCCTGGCGCTGTTCCTGCAGGTAGTTCCAGAGCTTCAGTAGGCTCACAAAGTCTGAGTTCGCCTTGAAACGAGCGTGCATTTCGTCAGCCTGTTGCTGCTTTTCCAGCGGACGTTCGCGCACGTCCTGGATGGACAGGGCGGACACGATGACCGCGATGGGTTCGATGATGTTGTTTGCATGCCCGGCCGCCAGCATGCGCGCGAGCCGCGGATCGGTGGGGATGCGCGCCATGTCGCGGCCGATGGGGGTAAGCGCTGCGTCCTTTGTTGACGCCAACGCGCCGAGCTCCTGCAGTAGAGCTACACCGTCACGGATCGACTTGCTGTCGGGTGCCTGCAGGAACGGGAAGCGTTCAATATCGCCTAGGCCAAGGGCGGCCATGGACAGGATCACGCTGGACAGGTGGGTGCGCAGGATCTCCGGGTCGGTGAACTCGGGGCGCGCCTCGAAGTCCTCTTCGGAGTACAGGCGGATGGCGATGCCGTCGGCGATGCGGCCCGAGCGGCCGGAGCGCTGCTTGGCGCTGGCCTGGCTGATGGGCTCCACCGGCAGGCGTTGGACTTTGGTGCGGTTGGAGTAGCGGGAGATGCGGGCATAGCCAGTGTCCACGACGTAGTGGATGCCAGGAACCGTCAGCGAGGTTTCCGCGATGTTGGTGGCCAGCACGATGCGGCGGCGTGGCCCGGTGCGGAACACACGGTGCTGCTCGGCGTTCGAAAGGCGGCCGAACAGCGGTAACACGTCTACCTTGCGTGCGCCGCCGGCGCCGGCGAACTCACCTTCCAGTGCCTCGGCGGCATCGCGGATCTCGCGTTCGCCGGAGAAGAAGCACAGGATGTCGCCCTCGCCGGCGCGCATCAGTTCCTTACACGCAGCGACGAGTCCGTCCAGGGGGTCGGTCTCCACCTCGATGACCTCGCCGGTTTTCGGGTTCTCCCGTTCCGTCACGAGCGGGCGATAGCGAATCTCCACCGGGTAGGTACGCCCCGAGACCTCGATGATGGGGGCGGGGGAACCGGAAGCGTCCGCAAAGTGCTCCGCGAAGCTCTCGGGGTCGATCGTCGCGGAGGTGATGATGACCTTCAAGTCCGGCCGCTTCGGCAGCAGCTGCTTCAGGTAGCCCAGGAGGAAGTCGATGTTGAGGCTGCGCTCGTGGGCCTCGTCGACGATGATCGTGTCGTAGTCCCGCAAGAGGCGGTCGCGCTGGATCTCGTTGAGCAGCACACCGTCGGTCATGAGCTTTACGGCGGTGTGCTTGGAGATCGTATCGTCAAAGCGGATCTTGTAGCCGACCAGGGAAGTATCGTCGCTGATCTGTTGGTCAAGTTCCTCCGCGATGCGCTCGGCCACGCTGCGGGCCGCGATGCGGCGCGGCTGGGTGTGACCAATGACCTTGGTGCGTCCGCGGCCGAGTTCCAGGCACATCTTGGGAATCTGGGTGGTCTTACCCGAGCCGGTTTCACCGGCGATGATGACCACCTGGTTGTCCTCGATGGCCTTTTTGATGTCTTCTCGCCGCTCGGAGACCGGCAGGTCGGGGTAGGTAATCGGCGGAATGGTGCGGATGAATTGCGGGCGGCGGCGCTTGTTTGAGCGTCGCCGGGAGCGCCTGCGCCCCTGCGACTTGCCCTGGGTGCGGCCTTCGTTGGTGGGGGAGGCCGACCCGTGCGCTTCCGTCATGTGTGAATCACCCGTCTCGCTTGCCAGAATTTCCCCGTGTTTACGGGGCTGAACAGGCCGATTCTAGCAATGAGCCTCCAGAGGAGGAACCTGCACCCCTGAACAGTTTTTACCCCCAAACAAGATTAGAGGACCATAAATGTTTGCTTAATATACACAAACTATCCCGCAACCCCATGGATTCGGTCTAGTCTTTCGCTAGTCAAAACAATCTAACTTTTTAAGTAGTTTTGAGAAACGAGAGACCCCATGTGTGAACACGGCCAGAACACCACCCCGAACAATCTGCAGAACCCGCTGAAGTCCCAGCTCAGCCGTCGCAACTTCTTCCGTGGAATGGCTGCGGTATCCGGCACCGTACTCTGGGCCTCCGCCGGTGCGCCCGGAGCAAGCGCGCAGGAAGCTAGTGGCGGCAGTGGAGGAGGCTTCCACGTCGGCCGCGGTCTGGCGGACATGACCGGCGAGCCCTGGGGCGCCGGCATGTTCGGCTACGCCGTGGACGAGCAGAAGACCGTCGGTATTCAGCGCCGCCAGTACGCCCGCGCGTTTATTTTTGTTGACGCCAACCGCGACAACTCCCGTTTCGTCCACGTCACCTGCGACGTTGGGCTGATGTTCCAGTCCATCCACCTGGAGGTGCTCCGCCGCCTCAAGGAGAAGTTCGGGGACCTGTACGACCAGACCAACGTCGTGCTTACGGCCACCCACACTCACGTGGCTCCAGGCGGCACGTCCCAGCATTTGATGGTCGACATCACCCACGGTGGCTTCCGCCCGAAGACCTTCGAGGCTACGGTGGCGGGAATTGTTACCGCCATTGAACGCGCGCACGCGGACATCCAGCCTTCAGACGTCACGGTTGCTGAGACGACGGTCGCTGATGCGGGCGTCAATAGGTCAAAGACCTCGTGGGACCGCAACCCCGAAGAGGACAAGAAGGCGCTACCCAACGGGGTGGACACCCGCAGTGTGACCCTCCATGTTTCGCGCGGTGGCAAGCAGGTCGGCTTGATCAACTGGTACTCGCTGCACCCGACGAGCTTCGGCGCGGAGTACAAGCACATCGCAGGCGACAACAAGGGGTACGCCGCCTGGGCGACCGAGGAAGCTCACGGAGTGGTGCACCGCCACCCCGAAGATGCGCCGTTTGTCGCTGCTTTCGCCAACATGACGCCCGGTGACATCACGCCGAATATGGGATTGACGCCCAACTCCGGGCCGGGAGCAGACGAGCGCGAATCTGCGCAGATCCTCGGTGAGCGGATGATGGCGGCGACCAATGACCTAGGCAAGGACTGGTCAGCAGGTGGTATCGACGGGCGCATGCGATGGGTGAACTGCCCGCAGCTGGTAGCCAGCCCGCGCTTTACCCCGGACAAGAAGGAGCACAAGCTGGGGCCGGCGATTCTGGGGGCGGCTTTTGCTGCGTCCTCGCAGGAAGACGGCGGCGGTGTGCCCATCCTGGGCTTCAATGAGGGCGAGCGCGGTGGTAATCCGTGGGTGCGCGACCTCAACAACTTCCTTTCGCCCCAGGAGATCAAGGATATCCACGGCCCGAAGGAGGGCCTGCTGCCGATGGGCTACATCGACGGCATGATCCAGCAGGTTCACCCGTTCACGATCCACCGCCTGGGCTCGTTTGTGCTGGTGAGCCTCGGCTTCGAGCCAACGGTCACCAGCGGCTTGCGCATGAAGCGCACCGTGGCAGCGGCGCTGGGCGTGCCTGAGAACACCATCGTGGTACAGGGGTACACCAACGCCTACGGCCACTACATCACCACGCCCGAAGAGTACGAGGCGCAGAACTACGAGGGCGGTGCGACGATTTTCGGCCAGTATCAGCTGCCCGCGTTCCAGGACGTGCTCGACGAGATGGCCCGCGCCCTCAAGGAGGGCAAGCCCGTGGAGGTCGGGCAGCCCGCGGGTGATCTGACGGGGCTGATCCCGAATGTGCCGGGCAGCGACAACTGGATGGATGCGCCGCCGCCGGGCAAGAAGTTCGGCGAGGTGCTGGAAGCGCCCAGGGAGGTGAAGGCCGGCTCGCAGGCGCGGGTGGTATTTGTAGGCGCGAACCCGAACAACGACATGCGCCACGGCGAGGGCTACGTGACGATCGAGGACGCCAGCGGGAAGGTGGTCGCGGACGACTCTAGCGAGAACACTCTAATCACCTTCGAGAATTCTTTCGGGCAGACACGCACCACCGTCGAGTGGGGCACACGCGATGTGCAGCCCGGCAAGTACACCGTGCGTCTCAAGGGCGATTGGAAGGCCTTCCTGGGCAAGCTTTCGCCCTTCGAGGGGACCGCTGAACTACAGGTGAGCTAGATATAGGGCAAAGGTACTTATTTTTCCGGTTGTAATTATACTTTTCTAATAATTGCTGTAGAGTTGAGGACGTGGTTCAAAGAGAGTATCGACCAACAGTTGCCCAACTACGTACCTTCGTGACCATCGCCGAACACGGTCACTTCGGCACCGCCGCCTCGCACCTGGGGATCTCCCAGCCGTCGCTGTCTCAAGCGCTGGCAGCGCTGGAGGCGGGGCTTGGCGTGCAGCTGATCGAACGATCCACTCGCAAGGTCATCGTCACCCCGGTGGGGCGGGGACTGCTGCCATTCGCGCAGGCGACGCTGGAGAGCTTGGAGACCTTCGTCACCCACGCCCGCGGCGCCCACGGCGGCCTGGTCGGCTCGCTGGCCATCGGCATGATCCCCACCGTCGCGCCGTACATCCTGCCCGACGTGCTGCACACGGTTAACGACGTTGCCCCGAAGCTGGAGCCGCGCATCGTGGAGGAAAAGTCCCCGCTGCTGGTCGACGCACTACGCCAGGGCAAGATCGACGTTGCCATTCTCGGCATGCCGGGCGAAGGCGGCGGACTGAACACCGTTGACCTGTACACCGAAGAGTTCGTGCTGGTTCTGCCTGAGGGCCACCCTCTGGCCGGTCGTAAGGACCTGGCGGTCGACGAGTTGAAGAACATCGAGCTGTTGCTGCTGGACGACGGGCACTGCCTGCGCGACCAGATCCTGGAGCTGTGTCGCACCGTGGACATGGCCAACGACCCGCGCCATTCCGTGACCCGCGCCGCAAGCCTGTCCACGGTAATCCAGCTGGTAGCTGCCGGTTTGGGTGCGATCCTGGTGCCGCTGTCCGCGGTGGCCGTGGAGTGCCAGCGCCCGGGAATTTCCCTGGCGACGTTCGCCGGCGGTGCCGTGCGCGCCGGCCGTACGATCGGCATGGCCTACCGCTCCAGCTCCACGCGCATCGACGACTATGCGGCGCTGGGGGAGATCGTGGCGCAGTCCTTCAACCACGTGGCGAAGGATAGCCGCCGCGTGCTGGAGACCTACCTCTAAGCCAGTGGTTAGCCCGGGGTTAAACCTGCGGGCTATCCCTGCACGATCGTGAGCTCCGACAGGCGGATCTCACCGGCCTCGTCCGTCGCGGCGAGGTCCACCACACCTTCCAGCGCCCAGCCGTGGTCGCCTTCCGGATCGTCGATGATCTGACGGACGAACCAGCTTCCGGCCTCGGAGCCGGTGCCTCGCTTGATGAGGATGTTCTTATTTGACCGCGCGGCGGCGTCCACACCAACATCCGCATACTCGTCGAAGTAGTCGTCCATCGCGGCGGGCCAGTCCGGCGGCGAGTCCAGGTATTCGTCCATCTCCGCAAGCTCGCGCTCTTTTTCGAAGGCGAAGAGCTCCACGTGGCGGAAGAAGTAGTTGCGTACCATGCGGGTCAGAGCCTGCGGGTTGGCGGACAGCAGGTTCGTATCCTCCACCCCATAGGCGTGCTCGGCGACCTGATCCTCGGTCAGCGGGGCATCCGGGTCGGCCATCTGCACCCACTCGTCGATGAGGGAGGAATCGACCTGGCGGATCAGTTCGCCCAGCCACACGAGGATGTCGTCAAACTCCTCGGAGCGGTAGCTCTCCGGCACCGAGTGCTCCAGCGTGCGGTAAGCGTCCGTCAGGTAGCGCAGCACCACGCCCTCGGAGCGGCCGAGCCCGTAGGTGGACACGAAGTCGGAGAAGGTCATGGCCTTTTCCACCATGTCACGCACGATGGATTTCGGGCTGATCTGGAAGTCCCGGGCCCACGGGTTTCCCTCGCAGAAGGTGTCGTATGCCTGGTCTAGCTCGTCGGCCAGCGGCATGGGCCAGGTGATGTCTTCGACGATGGCCATGCGTTCGGTGTAATCGACGCCCTCTGCCTTTAGCGCCGCGATCTCCTCACCCCGCTCCGCTTTCTGCTGGGCTATAAGCACTTGTCGGGGATCCTCTAGCACGGCCTCAAACGTCGAGATGACGTCCAGGGCGAAGGTTTCGGACTCCGGATCCAGCAGCTCCAGGGCGGCCAAAGCGAAGGGGGAGAGCGGCTGGTTCAGCGCGAAGTCGCGGCTTAAGTCCGCGGTCAGGCGTGCATCCTTGCCGCTGGGCGTATCGGCCGCATACTCCTCGACAACGTCGGCGTTGATAAGCCCGCGATACAGCTCGATCGTTCGCAGGATGGCCTTGTTCTGCTTCGATCGCGTGTCGTGGTTGGTGCGCAACAGGTGCTTGAGCGACTCAAAGGTCCACTGGTCGCGGGCGACCACGTTCAGCAGCATCGAGTTGCTCATGCGGAATTGGCTGGTCAGCTCCTCCGGCTCCGCGTGGGTGAGCCGCTCGTAGGTCGACTCGCTCCAGGTCGCCTGGCCTTCCGGCGCCGAACGCTTGCGCAGCTTCTTGATTTTCTTCGGGTCGCTTCCCGCGCGCTGACGGAGGCGGAAGTTTTCGATCTCGTGTTCCGGGGCTTGGACCACGACGGTGCCTTCCGTGTCGTAGCCCGCTCGGCCCGCACGTCCAGCGATCTGGTGGAACTCCCGGGACTTCAGCACGCGGTGCTTCACCCCGTCGTACTTCGTAAGCCCCGTCATCAGTACGGTGCGGATCGGCACGTTGATGCCCACGCCCAGGGTGTCGGTGCCGCAGATGATCTTCAGCAAGCCCTTCTGGGATAGCCGCTCGACCAAGCGACGATACTTCGGCAACAGACCCGCGTGGTGCACGCCGATGCCCTTACGCAGCAGGCGGGAAAGGGTCTTGCCGAAGGCGGAGGTGAAGCGGAAGTCGCCGATCTCCTCGGCGATGGCGGCCTTTGCCTCGTCGTTCACCAGCTTCATGCTGGTCAAGGCCTGGGCACGCTCGATGGCTTCGCGCTGGGTGAAGTGGACTATGTAGATCGGCGACTTGCCGTCGCTGATCAGCTCTTCCACCGTCTCGTGGACGGGGGTGTAGACGTAGTGAAAGTCCAGCGGCACGGGCCGGGTGGTGCCCGTCACCAGGGTGGTCTGCCGGCCCGTGCGCTCAGTGAGGTCATCCTCCAGCCACTTCGTATCGCCCAGGGTGGCGCTCATCAAAAGAAACTGCGCATTGGGGAGTTCCAGCAGCGGAACCTGCCAGGCCCAGCCGCGATCCGGCTCGGAGTAGTAGTGAAACTCGTCCATCACTACCTGGTCGATCTTCGCCTTCGCACCATCGCGCAGGGCAATGTTGGCAACGATTTCGGCGGTGGCGCAGATGATCGGTGCCCCACCATTCACTGTGGCGTCACCAGTCATCATCCCGACATTCTCCGGGCCGAAGGTTTGGCAAAGGTCGAAGAACTTCTCGCTCACCAGGGCCTTGATCGGCGCGGTGTAGAAGCTGCGCTGCTTGCGTGCCATGGCGATAAAGTGCGCGGCGATGGCGACCATGGACTTGCCCGAGCCGGTGGGGGTGGCCAGAATGACGTTGTCTTGGGCGACCAGCGCGGTGGCCGACTCCTCTTGGGCGGGGTAGAGGCTAATGCCGCGGTCGCGCGTCCAGCCGAGGAAGGATTCCAGAATTGCGTCGTCGATTAGCGACTCTGGAACCTCGTCCAGGTCCGGAAGTAGTTCTGCTAGTTCGGCGGCAATACCCACTGTTTTCTAGTTATCCTCTTGCTCGTCGGAGTCAGCGCGGTTCTCGTCGGACATGTTCTGCAGGAACGCCTCGAACTCCGCGCCCAGCTCTTCGCCGGTTGGGATGTCCTGGCCCGGCTTCAGCAGGTTGTTCTCTCGCTTGCGACGCATGCGTTCCATCTCTGCGTCGTATTGGTGCTCGAGGGCGCTGACGACCGTGGCGATCTCCTGGGAGTCCTCCACCTGGTCCTGCAGCTGGTGCTGCACCCGCTCCAGTTCCTTCTCCAGCGCCTTCAGCGGCAGGTCGCGGTCCGCGACTTCCCCGAAGGCCTGCAGTAGGCGCAGCGTCGCCTCCGGGTAGTCCGAGGCCGCAATGTAGTGCGGTACGTGGGCGGTCAGCCCGATCGTCTCGAACCCGTGGCGGTTCAGCTTCTTCTCCGTCTCCAGCGCGGCCGCGCCCGGGACGATCATCCGGGAGTCCCAGGTGTGGAAGTCCTGGATCAGCGAGGAATCCGAAGCGTGCGCGGAGATCACCAGCGGCCTGGTGTGCGGCACCGTCATCGGCGCTGAGTATAGGGAGGCAACCATGCCTACTTGGCCACGCCGGGCCAGGTCCACCACGGCATCGCTAAACGCGCCCCACTTCAGATCCGGCTCGAGTCCACTGAGCAGCAGGAATGGGCGACCCTGCGTGTCCTTCACAAGGTGCAGGTCCAGGCGCACATCGTCGCTATCCACAACCTTGGAGTTATCGATGGTCACACCGGGCCGGCGGGAGCGGTAATCGATCAGCTCGTCTACCTTGAACGAGGCCACTGGGCTGTGTTCCAGGGCGGCTAGCAGGTGGGAGCTGGCGCTGGAAACGGCCTGTCCCGCGTCGGCATAGCCCTGCAGCGCGACCAGCATCGGTAGCTCTTCGGCGCCGTCCTCAGCGCCGCCAAGCCCCGCGGTAGCGTCCGCAATGGAGGGGCGGTCGAACTGGATCGGAGCCGGGTATTCCATCTCGTACATCCGACCCGCGGCCTTGCGCTCGTGGCGACCATTCATAGTTTCGCTCTCCCTTCCGGCGGAACCCTTGTCCAACCAAGCACTGTCTGCCAAGCCTATCAGGCAGTTCGGACAACCTAGCCCGAGACGGCGCGTATTTCGAACAGCTAGAAAGCTGTATTCACAGTTTTGAGTTATCCACAGGTCCCTGGGGCAACGCCTAGTCCAGCGGCCTCCGCGGCCGCGTCGAAAATTTTTCTCGGCGAGTATCTGCGGTATGAGCAACTCACCAGAACACAACGATCAGAACGCACAATCTATTCCCGCGCCCGCCACCTCCGCTACGCCAGCTCCCTCGGTTCACCTCGGGGCCGACAAAGGAAAGCTCATTGCGGCCATTCCGTCGCTGTTGGGCTTCCCGCCCGTCGATTCGATGGTCATCATCGGCCTCGTCGCCTCCACCGAACCCACCGAACCGATCAACACCGGCACTACCGGCCCCGCCCCGCTGCCAGAGAACCACCGCCGTTTCCGCATCGGCCCCGTCCTACGCTGCGACCTTATCCCCGCCGCTGTGACCGAAGCGGCTCGCGGTCTCATCAATATTCTTTGTGACGCCCCAGCGGCAGAGGCCATCATCCTCACCATCGGCGACATGGATGATCGCCTGCGTGCCTGTGTAGCCTCCGCCATCAAGCAGCTTCAGGACGGATGTGTGGAAGTTCAGTCGGCATTGGAGGTGTCGCGAATTGCGACGGGGGAGGCATGGACTGACGTGTTGGACGGCGAGACGGGCACTGTCGCCAGCGTGGAAACCAACGAGCTGGCGGACATCAGCGCACTCAGTGGTGCGCGCCGCATGGGCGACAGAGAGGAAATGGAACGCTGGCTAGATCCCGCGAACATCGCAGCACCGGATTGGATGTTGCAGGATCGCGGGGAAGCCACGACGGTCGACCTGATCCAGGTACTAGTCGGGGTGGCTGCCGTGGCGGAAGGCCAGCGAGTGCTGGAGGAGGAGTGCGAAGACGAGTACCTGATCGATAGCCTCGCCGCGATCTGCTGCGACGAATTTCTGCACACGGTAGTTATCGCATGGTCGCTCGGTGTAAACAGCGCCATCCTGCGGGAGATGTTGGCAAGTACCGCGCGGCGGACGACGGGATCGGTGCGACGACGGGTGATGTTGATTCTGGCACTGGTGGCGTCGGCTAACGACGAAGGAGTGCTGGCCTACCACACGCTTACGCGCCTGCTGGAGGAGCTCGAGGCGGACCTCTACACCGAGGATGCGTGCGCGAAGCTGGATCTGTTGGAGCACGCCGACGATCCGGCTGCGCTGGCTGCCGACCCCGAAGCAGCGCTGGAAGACATTTTGCGTGGCGTGGAGGATGCCGATGAGTCCGATATGCAGCCACAGCTCAGTGCCTTGGATGAGTTCACCGCGGACATCGCGATCGCGGCGCTGGACGCGCACCAGAGGGGCAAGATCAAGCTGCTGCTGTCCAAGGCCGTGCGCGCGGCATGTACGGTCATGGCGAATGTGCAGATGGATCTGGACGCGGCGGAGGATCCAGATGATCCGCGAAAGCAGGGTGAGCCGGGAGACCCGGGAGCGTCAGAGGGACCCGGTTGGGTTCCGGAGCGCAGCTACATCACAGTCCGGGAGTATGCCGGACTTGATCTCGCCTGGGAGTACGAGCGCCTACTGCAGACCGTGGACTGGGATGCGGTTAACGCTGTGCGGAATGCAACCTATCACCCAGTTGTCCGCTAAACGCCCAGGCATCCGAAATGATCGTATGCAGGTCGGAGCGGGTCGGGTTCCAACCGAGCTCGGCCTTCGCCTTGGCGGAGGAGGCGATGAGGGTGGCGGGGTCGCCTGCACGGCGCGGGGATTCCACGGCCGGAATCGGGTGGCCAGTTACCTCGCGGCAGGTGTCGATCACCTGGCGTACGCTAAAACCATCACCGGAGCCGAGATTGAAGATGCGGTGCTGGCCGGCAGCGTTAGAGGCCGCGGCTAGCAGGTGTGCGTCCGCCAAATCCCGAATGTGAATGTAATCGCGCACCGCAGTCCCGTCAGCGGTGGGGTAGTCGGTGCCGAAGATGGAGATGTGCTCCCGGTGGCCGAGGGCTACCTGCAGCACCAGCGGAATCAGGTGCGTCTCTACCTTGTGGTTTTCCCCAATGTCGCCGTACGCGCCGGCGACGTTGAAGTAGCGCAGGGAAGTCGCGGCCAGCCCGTAAGCGTTGGCATAGGAGGTGATCATGTGGTCGATCGCCAGCTTGGATGCGCCATAGGGGTTGGTGGGGGCGGTGGGCATATCCTCTGTAATCGGAACCTGCTCGGGTTCCCCGTAGGTAGCGGCGGTGGAGGAGAACACGAGGTTCTGCACTCCGTGCTCGCGCATCTGATCCAGCAGGTACAAGCTGGTTCCCACGTTGTGGTGCCAGTAGATGTCCGGCTTTTCCACCGACTCGCCGACCAAAGAGCGGGCGGCGAAGTGCATCACGGCGGCAACGTCACCGGCTGCGAAGACGTCGGAAATGACGTCGCGGATGTCACCCTGAACAAAGGTAGCGCCCTCTGGCACGGCGTAGTCGTTGCCGGTGGACAGGTCGTCGACGACCGTCACGCGGAAGCCGTGTTCCAGCAGCACGCTGGCACACACGCTGCCGACATATCCGGCACCGCCGGTGACGACAATGTGGGAGGAAGGGGATAGGGCAGAAGAGGAAAGATCGATGCTACTCACATGCCCCACGCTACCGCACTGATTAGCTAACCTTCTCCACTCGCACGGCGTGGCCGAGTTCTTCCGGAATTACCATGGCGCCGTTGTCGTTGCTGAACTCCAGGCCGTCCTCGGTGGCAACCAGGCTCACAACGCTGCCCGGGCGCATGTCAAGCGCATGGAACTTAGCCATCAGCTTGTACTCGACCTGGATGATTTCGTTGATGCTGAGGATCTTCACCTGGATCGGCTCCGACGGCTCAATGTCGGAGGCGCGCTGCGAGGTTCCCTCCTGCAGGGCGTTAACCTTCTCCAGCATCTCCGCGCGCTCGGCCTCCGGGATGCCCTCCACCAGCTCGTCCAGCCCCGGGATCGGGTTGCCGAAAGGAGAGGTGGCGTATTCGCTGAGCACCTTTACCAGTTGGACCTCGACCTCGTCGCCCATGACGTGTTCCCAACGGCAAGCCTCGTCGTGCACCTTTTCCCACGGCAGGCCGATCACGTCGGTAAGCAGGCGCTCTGCCAAGCGGTGCTTTCGCATCACGGCGGTGGCCAGTGCGCGCCCCTGCGCGCTGAGCTTTAGGGAGCGATCCTTCTCGACGGTCAGAAGTTCGTCGCGCTCCATGCGGGCGACGGTCTGGCTCACGGTCGGACCGGACTGGTCGAGCCTCTCGGCGATACGGGCGCGCAGCGGTGGGATGCCCTCTTCTTCCAACTCGTAAATCGTTCGGAGATACATCTCAGTGGTATCGACGAGATCCCTCACGTGCGCTACGCCCTTTCTGTGCTTGTTGACTTCTCACGATTATAGCCCCGTCCACATTGGGAGCGGGGCAGAAGTGTAGGTACTGGTTCTACAGCGGGGTTAAACCGCGTACTCGCGCAGCTTGTCCGCCCGGTCGCCTTCGCGCAGCTTCGCCATGACCTCGCGTTCGATCTGGCGGACGCGCTCGCGGGACAGCCCGAAGCGACGGCCGATCTGGTCCAGCGTGCGGGGCATCCCGTCATCCAGGCCGTAGCGTAGCTTGATCACGTCCTGCTCGCGCTCCTCCAAGGTGCCCAGGACTGCGCGCACATCGGAGTGGCGCAGGGAAGCAACCACGGCGGTTTCCGCGTCAGTCGCCTCGGAATCTTCGATGAAGTCGCCCAGCGGGGCTTCCTCGTCGCTGCCGACTGGCATGTCCAGGCTCACCGGATCTCGGGACTGCTTCAGCAGCATCTCGATCTTGGACTCCTCGATGCCGGACTCCTCCGACAGCTCTTCGTTCGTGGCTTCGCGGCCCAGCTGCTGGTACATCTCCCGCTTGATGCGGGACAGCTTGTTGACCTGCTCGACGAGGTGGACGGGAAGGCGGATGGTGCGGGACTGGTCGGCCATGCCACGGGTGATGGCCTGGCGAATCCACCAGGTCGCGTAGGTGGAGAACTTAAAGCCCTTGGTGTAGTCGAACTTTTCCATCGCGCGGATCAGGCCCAGGTTGCCCTCCTGGATGAGATCCAGCAGCGGCATTCCGCGGCCGGTGTAGCGCTTCGCTAGGGAGACGACCAGGCGCAGGTTTGCCTCCAGCAGGTGGCTGCGGGCTGCCTTGCCCTCGCGGGCGAGAACCTTCAGGTCGCGCTTCTTTGCGCGGGTTAGCTTCTCGGCGTTGGCCAGCAGGTACTCGGAGTACAGGCCTACTTCGATCCGCTTCGACAGTTCGACTTCGTCCTCGGCGGTCAGCAGCGCGGTCTTGCCGATGCCGTTGAGGTAAACGCGAACCAAGTCCGCCGACGGGTTCTCGTTGTTTCCGCGCCGCCGACCCTTGTCTTCCTTTTTATCGCTATCGTCGGCCGAACCGCCGTTGCCCTTACCGCTGTTGATGCCGTTGTACTCGTCATCAATCATGGAGTTTTTCATAGTGCTGGTGTGCCTCCCGTGGCTCGATAGCGCTCAAGCTCTTCAAGATTTTTCTCGTTTTGTGCCGAAGCTCTAAGGGGTTAACGGACATCTTCGATGAATTGTTCCCCACCCACCCCCTAGGAGGGAACCGTGCTTACCCCCGCAATAGGGTTTAGCGTCGCGTTTCGCCGCAGATGCGGTCGCTAATATGCCCTTCTAACTGGCGAAATGCGGGTCGGTGCGGGCCGGTCTACGTTTCTACCAGCACGGTGAACGGCCCCTCGTTTACGCTAGAGACCTTCATCATGGCTCCGAATCGGCCTGTTTCTACAACTATTCCCCGCTGGCGCAGTAGTTCGGCGATGCGGTCGAACACCGGTTGCGCGGCCTCGCCCGGTGCCGCGTTCGCCCAGGAAGGTCGCCGCCCCTTCTTCGTCTCGCCCATGAGCGTGAACTGGCTGACCAGCAGCACCTGTCCGCCTACCTCCTCAACCGAGTGATTGCGCGGGCTATCCCATGGCTCGCCAGCAGCGGGCAGTAAGCGCAGTTCGGCGATCTTCCGCGCCATCTTTTCCACAGCCGCCTCTGCCACGCTCTCGTCTGCAATGTCGGCCACGCCGATGCCGACGAGCGCCAGCAGAGCTGGGCCTTGTACCGATCCGACGACCTCGCCGTCCACGGTCACCTCTGCACTGCTGACTGTGCTCACTACTGCTTTCACCGTTGTTCTGCCTTCCTTCCAAAAAATTTTTCCGGGTTCTAGAGCATCCAGGTTCTAGAGGTTGCCTCTAGTACAGATCACGCAAATCTTCCGGCACGATCATTCCGTGCCGCACTAGGTCCACCGCGATCGGCACCAGTTGATCCACCAGCTCCTCGGCGCTGATCCCCAGCTCGTCGCCGTGCACCGCGTGATAGAACTCGGCCACGTCGCGCAGGTTTAGCCCCTCCCAGCTGAGCCCTGCCAGAATCGTTGCCAGCACACCGTCGACCTCGTGCGACCAGCCCGGGCCGTCGATGCGGGTTAGTCGCGCGCTCTCGTCGCCGAACCCCTGGTCGGTGGCGCTCGCTGTTTTTTCTAGTATGACGCCCCGTCCCAGCCGGTAGCGGCTCTCCGCCACCGCTGTGGCAGCGGAGCGGCCGGGAACCTCCAGCTGGTCGATCCACCGGCAGCGAGCGAACCACTGGGCGGCCTCCAGGCCGAGGTACGCCCCGGCCGGTAGCGCATGGTCGAGCGACTCGACGGTCAGCTCGGTGGCACCCTCGAACTTTTCAATGTGGATCCAGCCCAGGCCGATGCGGGTGATCTGGTGGCGGGCGAAGAAGTCCAGCCATTCCGTGGTTCGTAGTTGGCCCGCGGTGCTCCGGGGATCGATGCTTTCATCGCGCAGCCAGGTGGTCACGTAAGTGGCAACGTCCACCTCGTCGCGCTGCAAAACCCAGGCGCGGGCGCCCTCGTCGGGCAGCCAGCCGAGGATCCGTTCGGCGGCGGAGCTGGCAGCATTGCTGCCTTCCTCGCCGAGCGCCCAGCCGATCAGCAGGTGCGCGTGGCCTCCCGGCGCCAGGTGCTGAACTGATTGTTCGACCACTAGCTTGCTGGCTGCGTCGAGTGGCAGGCCGGAGTCGCGGTACACGTGCCCTTCTTCCGCATCCAGATCCACGGAAGGGCCGATGACGAAGGGAGGGTTGGCGACGATGACGTCGAAGGACTGAGCGCTAAAGGGCTCGAACCAGGAGCCCTGCACCCAGCTGACCAGCGGTGATTCCAGGCCTTGTGCAGCGGCGGCCACGCGGGCGTAATCCAGGGCGCGGGCGTGGATGTCGCTGCCAAAAATTTTTGGCGGCTCGGCTCCGGCGTTGGCGGCCAGCACCAATGCGAGTACGCCGGAGCCCGTGCCGAGATCCAGCACCCTTGCATCTGCAGGCAGCTGGGGGATGGAGTTGAGCAGTGACAGGGGAGCGTTGCCGACTCCGGGAACGTGGCCCGGGCCGGGAACGCGCTCTTCCAAGGAAGCGTCCGGATCCGACAGCACCAGCACCTCCGTGTCACCGTGAGCCGGGTGGTGGACAGGCCGGATGTCCAGGTTCAGGCGTAGCAATTCTGCACTGTCATCTGCGTCTTGCGCGGATTGCTGCTCCACGGGGATCAGCGCATTCTCCGCCACCAAGCCGGAGGTCACCTCGGCCCCGATGAGATCCCGGAAGAAGGCGGCAGGCTGGGGGCGTCGTAAATAGACAGCAGCGACGAGCTGGGCGGCCGCGGACCCGCGCCGCGACAGGTGCCATGTGGCGGCCGCGGGCGAACCCGATTGGGCGGCGGCCACTCCCTCCACGCCGAGCGCCTCCAAGATCAACACAGAGCCGTATCCTCGCTCGACTAGGGTGCGAACCAGCTGTTCAGTGGCTTTACCGGGCGTGCACAGGGGAAAGTCGGGCATTGAAGTTCCTTGATGAGTCAGTGCTAGTTGGGCGCTAGATCGGCGTTAGGAAGAGGACTGATCGGGGTTGTACTCGATGATCTCCGGGTGCGAGGAGTTGGATTCCAGCATGGGGCGGGAAGTCTCCCCGGCAAGAGCAGCGCGCTGGGCACGACGCTGCTCACGGACGAGGGCAGGCTTGTAGACCTTGTTCGTGGTCTCGTCCACCTGGCCGGATTCGTTGGCTAGCAGCACGGCGATCCAGGGCAGAGGCAGGCTTACCGCCGCCACGCACACCGCGAGGGCGGCGTTATGGGTGAGCAACATCACCAACGCGGCGAGGGCGAGGATGGGAATGCGCAGAAGCTGCAGCACGGCGTAAAGCCTGCGACGGTGGTGCCATCCCTGCAAACGCGAACTCTTGGCATCGGTGATAATTTCCACCTGTGAAGCTCGCTTGGTCCGGGATTCACCTCCCGTTTTCCTTTTTCGTGCATCAGCCATAGACCTAACGCTAGTACGCAGCTGGAAAACAAGCAGATTCAGGGGCATGATGGTGAACTGTGAGTAACCCAAGTACGACAACGATTGAGCGCCCCGAAGTCAACACGGATACGACGACGGATGACGATGTACCGAAGTTCTTCCACTACGTGAAGAAGGACCAGATCGTCGAATCCGCCGTGATGGGCAAGCTGGTCGTGGCTCTGTGCGGCGAGACCTTCCCTGTGCGCAAGCAGGCCAAGCCGGGATCGCCTGTCTGCCCGGATTGCGAGCAGATCTACAAGGGGCTGCGCAAGAAGTGAAGCACCTCCGCCTATGGCAGCAGGAGGCACTGAACAAGTACGTCGAGGCCAGCCCGAAGGACTTCCTGGCCGTGGCGACCCCGGGTGCGGGTAAGACGACTTTCGCCCTGACGATTGCACGGTTGCTACTGGATACCCGTGCAGTGGACCGGCTGGTTATCGTGGTGCCCACCGAACACCTGAAGGTGCAGTGGGCGCAGTCCGCCGCGGAGCGGGGAATCGCGCTTGACTCCGAGTTCACCAACTCCTCGCCGTTCAACAACGCCTACGACGGCGTGTGCGTGACCTATGCCCAGGTGGGCATGAAGCCTACGAAGCACTACCAGGTAGCCACCGCCAAGAAGGCGCTGGTGATCCTGGACGAGATCCACCACGCCGGCGACGCAAAGAGCTGGGGAGACGGCGTGCGCATGGCCTACGAGCACGTGGAACGCCGCCTCGCGCTGACGGGTACGCCCTTCCGCTCCGACGATTCCCAGATCCCCTTTGTGCGCTACGAAGCCGTGGAGGGCGCCGACGGCGCACTCGTGTCCTCCGCCGACTACACCTACGGCTACGCGGATGCGCTGAAGGACGGAGTCGTCCGCCCGGTGGTGTTCCTGGCCTATTCCGGCCAGGCACGCTGGCGCAACTCCGCCGGCGAGGAGTTTGAGGCACGCCTGGGCGAGCCGCTGAACGCAGAGCAGACCGCGCGGGCGTGGCGCACCGCGCTGGACCCCAAGGGCGACTGGATCCCCGCCGTACTCAATGCCGCGCAGACGCGCCTGCAGCAGCTGCGCGAGACCATTCCCGACGCGGGTGGCCTGGTGATCGCCACCGACAAGACCACGGCGCGCGCCTACGCGCGGATTCTGGAGCGGATCAGCAACACCCCGGTGACGGTGGTGCTCTCCGACGAGGCGGGGGCTTCCGAACGCATCAAGGAGTTCTCCGCCAGCACCGACGAGTGGATGGTGGCCGTGCGAATGGTCTCCGAGGGTGTGGACGTGCCGCGCTTGGCCGTGGGCGTGTACGCCACATCCTCTTCCACACCACTGTTCTTCGCTCAGGCCATCGGCCGTTTCGTGCGCTCCAGGCGGCCGGGGGAGTCGGCGTCAATCTTCCTCCCCAGTGTGTCCGTACTCCTCGAGTTAGCCTCCAAGATGGAGCAGCAGCGCAACCACGTGCTCGGCAAGCCCCACCGACAGAACGAAGGCTGGGACGACCAACTCCTACAACAAGCCAACCAGGAGCAAAACGAGCCGGAAGAGGACAAAGGCTACGAGTCCGTCGGCGCCGAGGCCGAGCTCGACAGTCTCATCTACGACGGTTCGACCTACGGCACGGCCACCTTGAGCGGGTCGGAGGAGGAGCAGGCATACCTTGGCCTACCCGGTCTTCTGGACGCCGAACAGATGCGTACGTTGCTGCGTCAGCGCCAAGCCGAGCAGTTGGACGCGCGGGCGAAGGAAGAGGAAGAGCGCCGCAAGCAGGAGAAGCAGAGGCCGGCCGAAGAGGGCAGTGGCGCGGACTTGCGCAATAAGCGCGTGGCCAGCGAGGAACTCCCGGCCCTGCGCAAGGAGTTGAACGCCCTGGTGTCTATGAAGTCCGCCCGCACCGGCAAACCGCATGGGCAGATTCACAACGATGCGCGGAGAAACTGCGGCGGGCCGTCCACGGCGCTGTGCACGGCACAGCAGCTACGCGACCGCATCGCTTACCTAAGAGACTGGTGAGGATGGATAAGGGGGACACCGGGAAAGTGGGGTAAGATACACCGCGGCAAGCAACGGCGGTGTATCGCCGGATGCCTAGAGGCAAGCGATCCCGGAGGGAAGGAAACGGCACGATGGCTCGAGAAGACTACATCGATCTGGATAAGTCCAACGCGCAGGAGGTCGAACTCCAGAAGATCGCGCCGCGCAAGGTCAGCGGGCTGAGCCTGGCCGCCCTGATCGTGGGCATCCTGTCTATCCCGGCGGCGATGTTCCCCCTGATCGGCATCGTGGTGGCAGCGGTGGCGATCCTGGTGGGAATCGCATCGGTGGTCATCGCGAACCGCCGGGGCACGCAGCGCAGTTACGCGATTATCGGACTGGTGCTGGGGGTATTGGCCATGGCTATCGCGATCTTCTTCACCCAGGTGGCCATGAAGAGCATGGAGGGTTGCGAGGATCTGCGTGGCACGGAGTTCTCCGACTGCGTGAAGAACAACCAGAACTAGTGCAGAACTAGTCCAGAACTAGTCCAGGTAGTCGCGCAGCACCTGGGACCGCGACGGGTGGCGCAGCTTGGACATCGTCTTCGACTCGATCTGGCGGATGCGCTCGCGGGTAACCCCGTAAACCTGGCCGATTTCGTCTAAAGTGCGCGGCATGCCGTCGGTCAGGCCGAAGCGCAGCTTCACCACGCCGGCCTCGCGCTCGGACAGTGTGTGCAGCACATCCTGCAGCTGATCCTGCAGCAGGGTGAACGAGACCGCGTCGACGGCCACGACGGCCTCCGAGTCCTCGATGAAGTCGCCCAGCTGGGAATCGCCCTCGTCGCCGATGGTCTGGTCCAGGGAAATCGGCTCGCGGGCGTACTGCTGGATCTCCAGCACCTTGTCCACGGTGATGTCCATCTCGCGCGCCAGCTCTTCCGGAGTAGGCTCGCGGCCCAGGTCCTGCAGCAGCTCGCGCTGAATGCGGCCCAGCTTGTTGATGACCTCGACCATGTGCACCGGGATACGGATGGTGCGGGCCTGGTCGGCCATGGCGCGGGTGATCGCCTGGCGAATCCACCAGGTGGCGTACGTGGAGAACTTGTAGCCCTTCACGTAGTCGAACTTCTCGACTGCGCGGATAAGACCCAAGTTGCCCTCCTGGATCAGATCCAGGAACGCCATACCGCGGCCGGTGTAACGCTTGGCCAGGGACACCACGAGGCGCAGGTTGGCCTCCAGCAAGTGGTTCTTAGCGCGGCGCCCGTCGCGGTCGATTTCGCGCAGGTCGCGACGGTGCATCGGGGAGAGCTTCTCGCCCGACTCCTTGATCTCCTGCAGACGATAAGCGGCGTACAGGCCGGCCTCGATGCGCTTGGCCAGGGAGACCTCTTGCTCCGCGTTCAGCAGCGCGACCTTGCCGATCTGCTTCAGGTACGCACGCACCGAGTCCGCGGAAGCCGTGAGCTCGGCATCCTTTCGAGCCTGACGCAGCGCTGCGGATTCGTCTTCATCCCAGACGAAGCTGCCGTCCTTCTTGTCGTCTTCCTCGTCGGAATCCTCGGAGTCTTCGTCGTCCTCGTCATCATCGTCGAGGTCGTCGTCATCGTCCTCGAGATCGTCGAGATCCTCCAGGTCGTCGAGGTCTTCGTCCTCATCCATGTCCTCGAGCGCATCGAGGTCATCCGGAGCATCTGCGTCCTCGTCATCGTCGAAGTCGTCCCGTTCTTCTACGCTATCCGGCGCATCCTGCTGCTTGGCCGAAGTAGCGGCGGTGCCGGCTGCAGCTACGTCCTCCTCGAGGACCTCCTCAGCCGCCTTTGCCGCCTTGGTGCCGCGCTTCGCGGTAGTCTTCTTCGCCGTCTTCTTGGCAACCTTGCGCGTGGTCTTCTTCGCGGTTTTCTTGGTTGCCTTCTTGGCCGTCTTCTTCGCGGCCTTGCGCGCAGTCTTCTTGGCAGCCTTCTTTGCGGTTTTCTTCGCCGCCTTCTTTACGGGAGTGGACGCCTGCTCCTCCTGCTCGGCAACAGATTCAGCAGCCTTTGCCGTAGCCTTCCGCGCGGTGGCCTTCTTGGCAACCGTCGACTTCTTCGCCACCTTTCGGGCAGTTTTCTTCGCTGCCGTCTTCTTTGCAACCTTGCGCACAACACCCTCGGTGCTGTCTTCGCCGGTGGTGGTCGAGTCGTTCGCTGCCACGGAAGCCCTTTCACTCGTATTGCATGGTGCACTGAAATGGCCTCCCTAAAAGGCCACATTCCTAAAAGGAATTAGGGTGCACCGGGTTGCGGCATACCCGCAACCGGATGGTCTAGGAGGGTCGTTGAAACCCCTGCTGTGCTAATCGACCGCCCATTATAACTCAAATTGCAGCATGGCGTTGCAACCATCCCTGGTACGAAGCGGTTGCTTTCTAGCGGGTACTAGGGCTTGATGCCATCTTGTACGGCCATTGCAGCGCCGATAATGCCCGCCTGATTGCGCAGCTTCGCCGGGATAACTTCCTCTTCGACAGTCAGCAGCGGAACCCACTTGTCGGCCTTGCGAGAAATACCGCCGCCGACGATAAACGTCTTCGGGCTGAACAGAGCGCTGTAGGTGTGCAGAACCTCGTCCACGCGCGCGGCCCACTTCTTATAGGACAACTCCTCGCGATCCTTCGCCGCGGAGCTGGCATACCACTCGACGTCACCGTTCTCGTCGTGGGGCAGGTGGCCGAGCTCGGAGTTGGGGAACAGGTTTCCATCACACAGCATGGCCGAGCCGATGCCGGTTCCGAAAGTGAGCATCAGCACCGCGCCTTCCTTTGCGCTTTCCTCGCCGTACTTGACCTCGGCCAGTCCGGCTGCGTCGGCGTCATTAAGAACAGCGATCTCCCGCTCGCCGAGGTGGCGCTTGAACAGCTCCTGCATATCGGTATCGATCCACGACTTATCGATGTTCGCCGCGGAGCGAGCCTTCTGATCCTTGACCACGGCGGGCACCGTTACACCCACCGGGCCATCCCAATCGGCCATGTCCATCAGCTTGCGCACGACCTCCGCCACTGCATCCGGGGTGGAGGGCTTCGGGGTGAGGATCTTAAAACGCTCGGTGACCAGCTCGCCGGTGTTGAGGTCTACTACGGCGCCTTTCACACCGGATCCACCGATGTCTACGCCGAAACTCAGGTTCTGCTCTGCCTTGTCCTCAGTCATGCCCATAACACTACCTTGAAGATATTGGGCTGCGCTCGGCATCGGGGTCTAGCAGTCTGCCCCGTGGAAGGTGGCTGTGAAGAGTGATCAGGAATGGCAAGGTGGAGAACATGGAAAACACGGGTTCAGCAAGTATGAGCGCTAAGGCGCGTGAGGTAGCGACGATTCTCCAGCGGGCAGAATCCAACCAGGCGCCCCTGCGAGTGTTCGACGAGGTGTCGACGGCGGGGGAGGCTGGGGCGTCCACAAGAGAAAAAACCCTTAGCCCTGCCGACCTGGAGGCAGTAGCCCTCGAGGTGGCGCGCGAGGCGGCTGTCCTTATTCGACGCCGTCGTGGCGAACTCGCCGACGAGCACGGTCACGTCGGCGTGGTGGGGACGAAGACCTCCGAGGTGGATCCGGTGACGGAGGTAGACCAGGCCAGCGAGAAACTCATTACAGAGCAGCTGCTGCAGCGGGTGCCCGGATCCCGCGTGCTCGGTGAGGAAAGCGGCTTGAGTAGCGAGGACAGTGCCCCGGGGGAGGTTCTATGGATCGTCGATCCGATCGATGGAACAGTGAACTTCCTCTACGGGGTTCCGGCCTATGCCGTGAGCATCGCCGCAGTGGTGAACGGTCAGCCAGTAGCCGGAGTGGTGGTGGACGTGACAGGTCAGGTTGCCTATGTGGCTCATGCGGGCGGGCCGGCGCAGCGCTTGCAGGACAGTGCTGGCAGTGCCGACAGTTCCGATAAGGCCGCGGCCGATACCCTGCGCGTGGAACCGGCGGAGCAGGAGGCAGCGCCTGGTGGAGCACTGGGGAAGGCGCTGGTTGCAACCGGCTTTTCGTACGTGGCCGAGGATCGCCGCCGCCAGGCGGAGCGGCTGACCCGCCTGCTGCCGCAAGTCCGCGACATTCGACGGATCGGCTCGGCCGCACTGGACCTGTGCCGTGTGGCAAGCGGGGAAGTAGATGCTTACTTTGAACACGGGTTGGGTCCGTGGGATCACGCGGCGGGATGTCTGATTGCCGCGCGTGCCGGAGCGATCAGCGTGGCCCCGGATTACGACGTGACGAAGGAGGCGAAGGCGCTTGTATTGGCGGTGAAGCCGGGGGTGGCTGCGGAACTGGCTGAACTGCTGGTGGAATAGCCACGGGGGGATCCTTTTACCCCAATCGGGCGCCAGAGCGCGCGTGAAAGTGACAAGGGGTGTGCATGTGCTCTAGGATCCGCGAACAGTGAGACGAGTTAAGGCAATTTTCAGCCAGTCCCGCTGGCTGTTTTGCACTCCATCTGATCGACACAACCGACGTAAGTAAGGACCCCTAATGGCCACTGACTACGACGCGCCGCGCCGACGTTCCGAAGACGACATCGAGACCGACTCTCTGGAGGGCCTGAAGGCCGCCGAGAAGGCCGAGCCGTCCGTTTCCGATACGGATGATGGAGAGATCGTTGAGCCCTTCGACGTACCCATGGCGGACCTTTCTGGCGAGGAGCTGTCCGGTTCTGTAATCCCGCGCCAGAGCGACGAGTTCACCTGCAGCGTGTGTTTCCTGGTGCAGCACCGCAGCTGCATTGCAGAAACCGTTGCCGACGGCGAGTACATCTGCAAGGACTGCGCTTAAGCTGCATTAGTAGATCGGGCGACCAAGCTGCTCCAGAACCTCCTGAGGTTCCTTAGTGGAGATTAGCCAGTAGGGGGTTGGGTCGTCCGGATCGTCCAGGACGAGCATCGCCATCGTCGGGATCCAGTTCTTGTGCACAACATAGGCGGCCGGATCCAGCTGGCGGCCCATAGCGGCGCGCTTGGCGGTAGGGGGAATAACTAGGCTGCGGCTGACCACACTTGCGGGGAGTCTTGCCGGGCCGACATGCAACCAACGCTCGCCGGAGCTATCTTCCGTGACCTCCACCTTCGTGCGGGAGAAGTAAATAAGCGCCCACACTGCCAGCGCGCCGGAAACCACGAGGGCGACGTAGAAGGCCCACATCGGACGGCCCATTTGCGCCTGCCACGCAATGATTGCGACTACGCCCGCGGCGAACAGCCACCACACTAGGGGTACGCGCTGGTGCTCCGAATACAGCAGCTTTTCCTGCTGAGTGTCCGATGCCAATTGAATATCTCCTGATAGATCTGATCGCTTTGCGTGCTGCCTAGTAATTCTAGCCCGTGGGGGTTCGGACATCGTAACTTCGGTTGGGTACTTGTAGTCTTGGAGACCGTGACCCTTAAGCAAAATGGACAAACCGGAAATGACGCCCCGCTGCGTATCGTTCGCCTGGACAAGGAGCTGCCCTTGCCGCGCCGCGCCCACCCGACGGATGCCGGCATAGACCTCTACACGGCCCAGGATGTGACCATTGCCCCTGGGCACCGGGAGCTGGTCGGCACAGGCATCGCCATCGCATTGCCTGTAGGCACAGTGGGGCTGGTGCACCCGCGCAGTGGGCTCGCGCTGAAGAAGGGGCTTTCCATCGTCAATGCCCCGGGGACGATTGATGCGGACTATCGCGGGGAGATCAAGGTATGCCTGATCAACCTGGATCCTGAGCAGCCCATTGAATTGGCGCGCGGGGAGCGGATTGCACAGCTGCTGGTGCAGGAAGTCAGCCTGTGCGACGTCGAAGAGGTCGAGAGCGTAGAGCAACTGGGGGAGACCGTGCGGGGCGAGTCCGGCTATGGCTCCACTGGGGTTTAGACTCGCAACGCTTAGCTGCACTCGAAGTAACTTAAGAAGCCAACAGAAGACGGAGTTTTGAGATGTTTGGTCGCAAGAGTAACGACGACAAGAATCAAGTAGAGGAAGCTGTTCAGCCGCAGCAGGATCAGTCAGAAAACGACTTTGGCCCGTTTGACGGCGACACGGTGAACTTCCAGGACTTCGACTTCTCGGATTTTGCCGCGGGAGCTTTGGATCTGGGCTCCATGCTCATTCCGGTGCCGCACGGCGGTGAGGTCAAGGTGGATATGGGGCCGGAGGGGCCGCAGATGATTCACCTGGAGATCGACGGTGGGCGCATTACCCCGATTGCCTTCGCTGCACCGCGAAACGGTGACCTGTGGGCCGAATCTGTCGAGGAGACGGTCGCGGGCATGACGAAGGACGGCCTGGACGTTCACGTCGAGGACGGCCCGTGGGGCCAGGAGATCTGCGCGGTAGCCGGTGAGGGGCAGATGCGCCTGATCGGCGTGAACGGTCCACGTTGGATGTTCCGGGCGACGCTGGCCGGAGAGAAGTCCAAGGCGGACGAGTTGGCCAAGGTGGGCCGGGAGATCATCGCACGTACCTTTATCCGCCGCGGCAGCGACCCAATTCCGGCCGGCCAGCCTTTGCCGGTGTTGATGCCACAGGCCATGGCGGATGCTCTGCAGGAGCAGCTGCAGGAGCTGGCCCACCGCCAGAATGCCGAATCTCAGGGAGCTACCCGGAATCTGGGCGAGGATCTGCAGTAATGGCAGGAAAGACAGAGCCGCAACAGGGCGGCGATGCAGCCCAGGCCACCCTGCTGGAGCAAATGGGAGGCCTGTCCGGACTGGTCTCCTCCACGTTGCCCGTGCTGGTTCTGGTGCCGGTAAACAGCCAGTGGGGTCTGGGACCCGCGCTGATTTCTGCGCTGGCGGTTGCAGTGTTGATTCTGGTGTGGCGCGTAGCGCGCAAGGAGAACCTGCAGCCGGCGATCTCCGGCTTCCTCGCGGTCGCGCTGTGCGCAGCGATCGCCTGGATCATGGGGGATGCAAAGGGCTATTTCGCCTACGGCATCTGGTACTCGCTGGTGGCGGGCATCGCATCCATTATTTCGATCTTTGTTCGCTGGCCGCTGGTCGGCGCGGTATGGCGCGGCATCAATGGTGATGATCACCGCTGGCGCACGAACCGCCGAGCAGTGCGGGCCTTCAACATCGCCACCCTTGCGTGGGCCGTGGTGTTCTTCGCCCGCTTTGCCGTTCAGCAGTGGCTCTATGCTGGCGATAAGACTGACGCCCTCGGGTACACCCGCATCGCAATGGGATGGCCCCTGACGCTGGTAGCGGTGGCGGTCACCGTATGGGCAGTAAAGGCAGCGAACCGAGCGGAGGGGCGGCACTCGGAGAAGCCGGGCGAAGACGCGCAAGACCCAGCGCAGATCGAAGCGGAAAGCGTAGAAGAAGGTATCGAAGAGGTGGAGGCTGATGGGCGTCACTAAGAAGGAAGAAGTAGTGATCGACCTGGCGGGTCCGGCGAACGGCGGCACCGTGATCGGCCGACTGGACGGGCAAATCGTGTTCGTGCGCGGTGGACTGCCGGGCGAGAAGGATGTGACGGTGGCGCTGGATCCGGCGCGGAACTCGAAGTCTAAGAAAGGTTTCCGCAACGGCGAGGCTGTAGCCATCGGACAGCCGAGCCCCCACCGTGTGTCCCCGGCATGCCCGGCAGCGCAGGCTGGGGCTGGGTGTTGCGACCTGGATTTCGTGGACGCAGCCGGGTCGCTGGACTATAAGAAGCAAGTGGTGCTGGATCAGCTGGCTCGCGTGGGCAAGATCGATGCCGAATCCCTACAGAATGTCACCATCGATACCGAGAGCCTGCAGCCCTTCGCGGGCTCGCGCACGCGCGTGCGTCTGGCAGTGGACGGGGAGGGCAACGTCGGCCAGCGGGCACGCGGCTCGCACCAGGTGGTGCCCGTAGAGCACCCCTGTGCGCAGTGGAGCGAGGCGCTGCGAGAAGGGCTGGCCGAAGAAATCGAGCAGCTGCGAGCGGCCGGGAACTTGGTACCCAACACCGAGATCGCCGTTGCCGTGGCAGATGACGGCACTCGCAAGATGGTGCAGCTGCGGGGTAAAGCCACGGATGGTGCGGGCGAGATCCCCACCGTTTCCCGCACCGTGCACTTTGGGGTCGGCCTCGACCAGGAGTTCAACGTGCAGTGGGAAAGCCAGGTGCAGGACTTCTGGCAGGCGCACCGTGTAGCGCCGGAGTTCTACTCCGCCTGGATTGCCCGCCACATCCCGCCGGTGGCGCAGGGGCAGAAGGCTGAGGGGGCAAAGCCTAAGCAGTCGATTGCGTGGGATCTGTACGGCGGCGCTGGAGTATTCAGCGCGCCGCTATCCCGCAAGGCCGACCGAGTGGTCTGCGTAGACGTGGCCGGTAGCGCCAGCGAGGCAGGGGCACAGGCCCTGGCGGCGGCTGGCATCGACAATGTCGAGTTTGTCGGTGGCGATGTGGCGGGTCTGGTTCCCCAACTGCCAAGCGGAGGATCCGTGCACGCGGTGGTTCTGGACCCGCCGCGCACGGGCGCGGGCACGCAGACGGTTGCCGATATTGCCAAGGCCCGCCCGCGGCACGTCGTTCACGTGGGATGCGACCCGGCCACCGCCGCCCGCGACCTTTCAGCTTGGATCGACAACGGATACGCAATTAAGGAGCTGTGCGTGGTGGATGCCTTCGGCCTTAACCACCACGTAGAACTGCTGGCATATTTGGTTCCGGACCGCCGCGGTCGCGCAGGCTCTTAAACCCCGGTAGGGGATTCTTTCAAAACACTTGAGCGCAGTTAGAATGGACAGACAAAACATTCGGCGCGAGACATGAGGACGGAGAAGAGTAGTTTCACATGGGAATTCTCGATAGGGTGTCTTCGCCCGCTGACCTCAAGGGGCTGGACGCAGACCAGCTAGAGCAGCTGGCCGCGGAGATCCGCGAGTTTCTTATCCAGAAGGTCTCCGCAACCGGCGGCCACCTGGGACCGAACCTGGGCGTTGTAGAGCTGACGATCGCCATGCACCGGGTATTCGACTCGCCTTCGGACCCGCTGATTTTCGACACCGGCCACCAGTCTTATGTGCACAAGATCTTGACGGGTCGCCGGGACCTTTTCGACACGCTGCGTCAAAAGGACGGGCTCTCCGGTTACCCGGATCGGGCGGAGTCCCCCCACGACTGGACCGAGTCCTCCCACGCCTCGGCTTCGCTGTCCTATGCTGACGGTCTGGCCAAGGCTTTCGAGCTGACCGGCCAGGTCCACCGCCATGTCGTCGCCCTGGTCGGCGATGGCGCGTTGACCGGTGGCATGACGTGGGAGGCGCTGAACAACATCGCCGCCGCGAAGAAGCGCAGCCTGGTCATCGTCGTCAACGACAACGGCCGTTCCTATTCGCCCACGATCGGCGGCCTGGCCGAGAACCTGGCAGCGCTGCGCCTGCAGCCGATGTACGACCGGGTGATGGATACCGGCAAGTACGCCCTGGGTCGAATGGGGTGGGTGGGTGACCGCGCCTTCCAGGTGATTCACGGCCTCAAGGAGGGCGTGAAGCACACCGTCATCCCGCACGAGATGTTCCCGGAACTGGGGCTGAAGTACATCGGTCCCGTCGATGGCCACGACCTCAAGCAGGTCGAGAACGCTCTGCGCTACGCCAAGGACTACGGCGGCCCCGTGATCGTCCACACCGTCACACAGAAGGGCAAGGGCTTCGACCCCGCAGAGCAGGACGAGGCCGACCAGATGCACTCCACCGGCGTGATCGACCCGATCACCGGTGAGTCGATGGCGAAGAAGACCGAGGGCGCGATCAGCTGGACCAAGGTGTTCTCTAACCACCTGATCGACATTGCCAATGAACGTGAGGACATCGTCGCCATTACCGCCGCCATGGCTGGCCCGACCGGCCTGGCAGACTTTGCGAAGGTGCACCCCAGCCGCACCTACGACGTCGGCATCGCCGAGCAACATGCTGTGACCTCCGCCGCCGGCCTGGCTCTCGGTGGCCTGCACCCGGTAGTGGCCGTCTACTCGACGTTCCTCAACCGCGCATTCGACCAGCTGTTGATGGACGTCGCCCTGCTGAAGCTGGGCGTCACCATCGTCCTCGACCGCGCCGGCATCACGGGCTCCGACGGCGCCAGCCACAACGGCATGTGGGACCTGTCGATCACCGGCATCGTCCCCGGCATCCACGTCGCCGCCCCGCGCGACGCGCGCACACTGGAGCTGGCCCTCGACCGCGCAGTGGCCATCGACGACGCTCCGACTGTCGTGCGCTTCCCGAAGGGCAACGCCCCCGCCGACATCCCCGCCGTGCGCGAGGAGGCCGATTACGACGTCCTGTTCGAGCAGGGCGGAGAGCAGGCCGACGGTCGCGTACTCATTGTCTCTTTCGGAGCTCTTACGGACCAGGCTCTGGGGGCTGCGCAAGCTCTTTGTGACGCCAACTTCTCCGCCACCGTCGTGGATCCCCACTGGGTAGTTCCCACTGCGGATAGCTTGCTGGAGCTCGCCCGCGACTTCGACCTCATCGTGACGATCGAGGACAACGGCGTGCACGGCGGAGCGGGTAGCCGTCTGCACTACGACCTGTCCCAGGCAGGCATCGACGTGCCCGTCCGCAACCTGGGCGTACCGCAAGAGTTCCTGGCTCATGCCTCGCGCGGCGAGGTGCTCGAGGAGCTGGGCCTGGACGTGGAGACCGTCGCCCGGACCGTCGTGGGTTACGCGGAGAAGCTCTAGCCTGCGTAGACTGCCGCGACGGCAGGGGTGACAGCGTCGAGCAATAACTCCACCTGCCACGGTCGCAGCCCCAGGGCGGACCACTTTTCGCCGAGCAGTTCCTCCCACTCCGCGATCGGGTCATCGGCCCCATCTAGCGCGCTTGAGTCTTCGGCCTGCCAGCAGGACCAGGCAGCTTGGCGCAGATTTTTCCTGGTAACAACCGTGTCGAGGCGGATCTGCAGGCGATCCGCTACGTCATCGGCCGCGGAGAGAATCGCTTCGGAGTAGGCAGCCGCACGGGGGTATTCCTCCGGCCAGACCTTATGATCCGGGATGCCGCGCGTGGGGTTTCGCGGCGGCAGGAACTGTTGGGTTTCGAGGTCTTGGGTCTCGGACGTGAGGGCGTCCGAAAGAAGCTCGGCCATGTGCCTGCGAGCCCGAGGTTTCATGCGCGCCCGCGAGTGATGCAGGCAGGAGTTCAACTGCCGCAGCGCACCGGCGCGGTCGCGATCGGCACGGCCGGCGATGTCCACGAGGTCACGGCTGCGCAGGATGGCCTCCGGGGAGATGTCGCCGCGGCGGGCCATGGTGTCGCGGGATTCCCAGAGGTCGTGGGCGATCCGGCGGGGCAGGGCGCCGCGCAGAGAACTCAAGCCTTTCAGACTCGTCCAGTCGTTCGCGGACAGGGGAGAGGCGGATGCCAGCACGTGTGCGCACTCCTGGACATACCACTCGGTGCGACCCGCCTCGGTGAGGTCATCGAGGCAGTGTTCCAGTAGCTCCAGCAGCCATTCGACGTCCAGGGCGGCGTAGTTCAGCATCGCGTCGGTCAGCGGCCTGCGCGACCAGTCCGCGTTGCCTTTATCCTTGGGCACCTCAATGTCGAAGTAGGCCTCCAGCATGCCGGAAAGGCCGATGCGCTCGGCCCCGAGGATCTGCCCGGCAATCTGCGTGTCGTGCAGTACCTGTGGGTGCCAATCCAAGGCCAGCAGACATGGAAGGTCGGTGTGCGCGGCGTGGAGCACCCATTCGGCTTCGTTCACGACCTTGGCCATGCGACGGGTGGCTTGGGGTTCGGCCTCCGGATCAATCAGAAAGGTGCCGGAGCCGTGGCGACGCAGCTGGATCAGGAACGCGCGATCGTCGTAGCGGTAGGCAGAGGCGCGCTCCGTGTCGATGGCGATGGGGCCGTGGCCTGCGGCGAGTGCGCGGGCGGCTGCGTCGATGTGCTGCGGGGTATCCCGCAGTACCGGGGTGCCGGCGGCGGGGACAGAGACAAAACTCACGGCTCTAACGATACGTCAGCCCGCCGGTTACCTCGCCCCGGAGCCTCCCACCTGTACTAGAAGTTGTTTTACTAGGAGTCGTTGGCGGCCGCGGTGCCCGCGGGGCGGGCACCGAAAGCCAGGCTGGTCACACCCTCGGGCGGCAGGCCGGCGACGTTAGCCAGCACCTCCGCGAAGGCTTGGACGTGGCCCGTGAGGTCGGAACCGGTGGCGGTCCAGGAGGCGCGCATCTCCAGTTGGAAGGCGCGCGGTGGGCCGCCGATCTCTCCGTAGCGGACGGAAGCAGTAGAAGTCACCGTGCCGCCGAGGTCGGTGTATTCACAACTCGGGGAATCCAGCTGCTCCTTGAGCCAGTCCCATGCCACGTCCGGCAGCAGCGGGTCGGAGGCCACGGCGGCATCCATGTCCGCTTGGATGTAGGCGACCATGCGCATACGCTTGCCCTTCCATTGCTCTTCGCCCTGCGGGTCGTGGAGCAGGATCAGGCGGCCGAAGGCATCGCCGGCGGGGGTTCCGGTGCTGTCGTCGCTGTCCTCGTCGGCGGGCAGCACCTCGAGGCCGATGGCGTGGCTGAGGGGTGCGAGGTTGCGGGGCGGCCGGATGTCTCCGACGCTGATGCCGCGACGCACTTGTGCTTCCGACATGGAGCGCACCGCTTCGTGGAAGTACTCTGGGATCTCAGTCTCTTGGCTCACAAGGCCTAAACCTAGCCTTTAAGGTTTGTCGTGTTTGTGAGGCGCGCCGAGGGCGCTGGCATAATGGCATCTATGACGAGTGAGCCTATTGATTGCCCCATCCAAGCTGATACCGCTGCCGCCGAAGCGCGGCGTCGCGCCCACAAGGATGCGCCGTTCCTCGCCGCAGCGCGCGGAGAAACCCCTAGTCGCCGCCCGGTGTGGATGATGCGCCAAGCCGGACGCTCGCTACCGGAGTACCGCGAGATCCGTAAAGACTACGGAATGCTGGAATCCTGCTTTAACCCGGAGCTGCTCGCGGAGATCACCCTGCAGCCGGTTCGCCGGCACGACGCGGACGCGGCGATTCTGTTCTCCGACATCGTGGTGCCGCTCAAGGCCGCAGGAGTGGATCTGGATATTGTGGCCGGCCGCGGTCCCGTCGTACAGCACCCCGTGCGCACGGCAGAGGAGGTAGCTGCGCTGCCGATCGTGGAGAGCAGTCAGCTCGATAGCATCGTCGAAGGCATCGGCGGTGTGCTGGAGGGGCTGCGCGACGACCAGGTCCTCATCGGTTTCGCAGGCGCGCCCTTTACCCTCGCCTCCTATCTCGTTGAGGGTGGCCCCTCGAAGAACCACGAGGTCACGAAGGCCCTGATGTACTCGCAGCCGGATGTGTGGCATGCCCTGATGCGCCAATTGACGCCCACTATTATCCGCTTCCTGCAGGTTCAGGTAGAGGCTGGTGTGGATGCCCTGCAGTTGTTTGACTCCTGGGCCGGCTATCTGACGGCGCGGGATTACCGCGAGTTCGTCCGCCCGTACTCCACCGAGATTTTCAATGCGATGCGCGCCTACGGCGTGCCGATGATCCACTTTGGCGTGGGCACCGGGGAGCTGTTGGGCGACATGGCTCTGGCCGGCCCCGACGTGGTGGGCGTGGATTGGCGCGTGCCGCTGGATTCCGCCGCCACCCGCGTATCCGCCGCGTTGCAAGAGGCTAACCCGACGGCGGAGCCGACCACCCGCGCCAAGGCGCTGCAGGGCAACCTGGATCCGGCTGTGCTGTTCGCTGGTTCGGACGTTGTAGAGGCGCAGATCGCCCGCATCTGTGCCGAGGCCGACCGCGCCATCGAGCGCGGCCAGGCCCGCGGACACATCTTCAACCTGGGGCACGGGGTTTTGCCGAACACCGATCCCGATGCCATCACCCGCGCCTTCGAGGAGGTTCACAAGCGATGAAGGCCAACCAGTTTTCCTGCCACTTCGAGAAGCTTGACACGTCCGGTCTGGAGGAGCTGCGCGTCGCCGTGATCGGCGGCGGCATCGCGGGTCTGGCCGCGGCCTGGGAGCTGCGTCGCCAGTTGGGGCCGGGCGCCCGCATTTTGCTGACTGAGGCCTACGACCGCCTGGGCGGAAAGCTAAAGACGGTGAACTATGCCAACGGTCCGGTGGATATGGGAGCGGAGGCCTACATGGGCTTCCGCCAGGATTTCACTGAACTGGTTGAGTCCGTTGGGCTGGGGGACCAGCTGTGTGTGCCCTCTGGCCTGCCAAGCGGTTTCTATGTGGACGGTGCGCTGGTGGATATTCCGCGGCGCACGTTGATGGGCATCCCTTCCCGCGGCGCGGACGTTGCCGAGGTGGTGGGGCAAGACGGTGCTGCGCGCATCGACGCCGAGCGTAACGGGCAGCCCATGACCTGGACGCCGGGACAGGACACGTCAGTCGGACAGTTGGTAGAAGCCCGCCTGGGCCGCATTGTGGTCGACCGCTTGGTCTCCCCGCTGCTGGGCGGCGTGTATTCCTGCAACGCTTTTGACCTGGGAGTGCGTGCCACGCTTCCGCAGCTGGCGGCGGAGCTGGATCGCCGTGGCGCGGAGGGCCAACCGTTCTTCCTGGTGGATGCCATCGAGCACCTTCTTTCCCAGCGCCCCGAGCCCAAGGAGGGGGAGAATCCGAAGCCCGTCTTTCGCAGCTTGCGCGGGGGTTACGCCAGCCTGGTAGACGCGCTGGTGCGCCACGCAAATCCGGAGCTCCTGCGCAACACCGCAGTGGAATCCATCGGCCGCACTCGAGGCGGCTACTACATCGATCCCATCGGCGAGTTCGATGCCGTCATCGTCGCCACCCCGGCGCCCACTGCGTCGGCCATCCTGCAGTACATGGCTCCCACCGCCGCGGACGTGCTGGGTGAGATCGACCTCGCCAGCAGCGTAGTCGTCGGCATGCGCATGGCTTCTGCACACGGCATCCCGGAGCGTTCGGGCGTTCTTTTGGGAAGTGACGCCCCCACGGAGGCGAAGGCTTTCACGTTCTCGTCTCGTAAGTGGCCGCACCTGGCCGAACGCGGGGGAGCCATTGTGCGGGCTAGCTTCGGCAGCTTTGGCAACCCGTGGCACCTGGAGGTAGATAACCGTGCCCTGCTGAGCTTCGCGGTCGAGGATCTGGAGCGCATCACCGGCGAGCGGAAGACCCCGGAGGAGTATTTCGTGCAGCGCTGGTGGGGTGGCTTGCCGCGCTATGGCGTGGGCTACATGGATGCAATGTCCCAGGCCTACGACGAGGTACTGGGTATCCGCGGGCTGGCGCTTGCCGGTTCGATGCTCAACGGTGTGGGCGTGCCCGCAACCGCCGCCTCGGGCGTGGAGGCCGCGCGGGAGATCATCCGCGAGATGGCGTGATCCACCCCACGCCTAGCTCCTCAGGAGGGTGATCTCGCGTAGATTGGACTTCGTATAAGCCGTTAACGGCTGTCATAGAACCTATGAATGGAACTCAGAAAGGCTAAAGAGGCTAAACACCATGACTGAACTGAACGCGCAGGAAATCAAGCGTCTCAACGCCGTCGTTCGCTTCGCTACCTACTCGGTCTTCAAGATCGAGCCGGGTGTGCTGGGGGATCGCGCGGAGGTTGCTGCTGATTTTCAGGCATTCATTGATTCCTTCGAGGATGAGGATCTGGTTATCCGCGGTGTCTACGACCTGTCCGCACTGCGCGCTGAGGCCGACGTCATGATCTGGTGGCACGCGGAGAAGATGCAGGATCTGCAGGTGGCCTACCGCCGCTTCCTCAAGGAAACCAAGCTGGGACAGGCCTGCGAGCCGGTATGGTCCAACACCTGCCTGCACCGCCCGAGCGAGTTCAACAAGGCTCACCTGCCGTCCTTCATCATGGGCGAGGAGCCGGGCGATTGGATCTGCGTCTACCCGTTCGTTCGCAGCTACGAGTGGTACACCATGGATCGCGCGGAGCGCTCCCGCCTGCTGCGCGAGCACGGCAAGGCCGCCCTGGGCTTCGACGAGGTTCGTGCTAACACCGTTCCCGCCTTCGCACTGGGTGACTACGAGTGGATCCTGGCCTTCGAGTCCCCGACGCTGGAGCGCATCGTCGAGCTGATGTACAAGATGCGCTACACGGAGGCTCGCCACCACGTGCGCGAGGAAATCCCGTTCTTCACGGGTCGTCGCGTTAACGGCGACAAGGAGGAGCTGGCTAGCTTCGTGGAGTCGCTGGCCTAGCAGCATCCGGCCCTAACTGGGCTCTAGCTGGCCGGATCCTCGGCCGGCTGCAGCGTCAAAGCAATGCTGTTGATGCAATAGCGCAAATCAGTGGGCGTGGGATAACCCTCGCCCTCGAAAACATGGCCCAGGTGGCCTTCGCACTGCGCACACAGAACCTCGATGCGGCGCATGCCGAGGGAATCGTCGACGCGGGTAATCACCGCGTCCGAATCCTTCGGGTCGAAAAAGCTCGGCCAGCCGCAGTGCGAGTGGAACTTCTCGGTCGAGCGGAACAGTTCCGCGCCGCAGCCCTTGCAGGCGTACACACCCTCGGTCTCGGTGTCCGTGTACTCGCCCTTAAAGGGGGCCTCGGTTCCGGCCCGGCGGAGCACGGCGAACTCCTCAGGGGTCAGGCGCTCGCGCCATTGTTCGTCAGTGAGCTCGCGGAAATCAGCGGTGGGGTTCAACTCAGTCATCAGTTGCTTCTCCTGTCCTAGTCTTCTCCCGGTAGAAAAGACCATTCGTGTGTACATCGCCTAGGGGGTGGACGTTGTGGCGTCGATCCCTAAAGAACCACATCGTAGAGACCACCGCAGCGGCGACCAGCAACAGTGACCAACCAATAGTGCCGCGCGTATATTCCGCCACCCGGCCGTAGTTGACCCACCGGTCCGAGAACCACGAATCGTGGCTGAAGAAGAAGTACACTCCCAGCCACGCCACGGGGCTGTGCATCACGGAGCGGGAGGAAAGAACCGTGAAGAGGATCGGCAGCAGCAGCATCGAGTAGTACATCTGGCCTAGGCTGCTAATCAGGAACACGCCCGTCAGAAGCACGCCGGCGGTGGTGGCGGCCCACATCACCGGATCGCGGTCGCGGAAGCGCAGCAGCATCGCCAACGCCACGAGCACGCAGATGGCGGCCAAAATGCGCCACAGCCAGATCGTCCAATCCGGGAAGCCGAAGTACACGCCCACGCCGGGGATCGACGAGTTGGCGAAATCCCGCACCCCGCCGAGGTAGGGCAGCAGCTTGTCGAAGTAATCGCCCGCGTTTGTGGTGAGCGGCCAGGCGATGACGTTCATGGCGACCGGGATCGCCAGTCCAGTGGCGATGGTGGACAGCTGGCGGCGCATCAGGGGAATGAAGAGCAGCGGCAGGAACTGCGGCTTGATCGTGATGGCCAGGCCGATGACGATACCCGCCAACACCCCTCGGTTGTTGATGAGCAGCCACAGGAACAGCGCCTCGGCCAGCAACAGCACGCCGTTGATGTTGCCGAACCCGAGGGTGTTGGCGATCGATTCGGAGCTGAAGAGGAAGAAGATGCCGACGGGCAGAACCCAGGAGCGCAGGGAGTAATCAAAGAGCTTCGTGAGCACCACGACCGCCAGCACCGCCGCAACGCCGTTGCCGACCACGTACACGGCCCGCGCGAGGTCGATGTTCGTCAGCAACGACAGGGGGCTCAGCAGCAGCGTGGCGCCGGGGGAGTAGAGGTAGTGCGGATCCGTGGAGGAGTAGTCCTGGTCGTAGATCGCCTCCTGGGCGCGGAACTTGTACAGCGCTGAGATAACCGTGCCGAAGTCGTCGGTGAGTCGCGAGTTCCAAGGGTGAACGAATACGCGATGGATAAAGGTCATTACAGCCAGCGGCCAGAACACCCAGCAGAGGATCTGGGAGGTGTCCACGCGGCTTTCTGCACGTGTAGAGGAAGAATTCTCGGCGTTCATCGCCGACTAATTTTAGCCCCCGAATCTCCCCGGGAGCGCTGCCACGCCGCTGGTAAGGCATGAAAAAAGGGGGCATGGCGCCCCCAAAAAAACTTTGGAGCGGATGACGAGACTCGAACTCGCGACCCTCACCTTGGCAAGGTGATGCGCTACCAACTGCGCTACATCCGCGTGCGAAAGGGTTTAATCCTTCGCAGGTGGATCCGAAGATCCTGTGCGCGATACTGGGATCGAACCAGTGACCTCTTCCGTGTCAGGGAAGCGCTCTCCCGCTGAGCTAAACGCGCCTATAGTTCACTATGTGTAAAAGAATGTGGAGGTGGAAACGGGAATCGAACCCGTGTACACGGTTTTGCAGACCGTTGCCTAAGCCACTCAGCCATTCCACCGCGGCAAGAGATTCTTGCTCGTGGCCCACTTTAGTGAACCGTGGAGCGGATGACGAGACTCGAACTCGCGACCCTCACCTTGGCAAGGTGATGCGCTACCAACTGCGCTACATCCGCGTGCGAAAGGTTTGATCCTTCGCAGGTGGAT
This sequence comes from Corynebacterium sp. ACRQJ, assembly GCF_022346045.1. NCBI lineage: Bacteria > Bacillati > Actinomycetota > Actinomycetes > Mycobacteriales > Corynebacteriaceae > Corynebacterium > Corynebacterium sp. ACRQJ. The sequence continues at coordinate 73,410 of NZ_JAKRMT010000001.1, forward strand.
CCGAAGCGGATCCTGTGCGCGATACTGGGATCGAACCAGTGACCTCTTCCGTGTCAGGGAAGCGCTCTCCCGCTGAGCTAAACGCGCTAAAACAACAACCCAAGCCCCGAAACTAGCTCGGGATATTGCTTGAGCGTGGAGCGGATGACGAGACTCGAACTCGCGACCCTCACCTTGGCAAGGTGATGCGCTACCAACTGCGCTACATCCGCATAAGCAACCTTGAACGCTTAAAAGCGATTCTTCGTCGCTGCGACAACAAACACTAGCCTGTTAGTCACCTAGTTCACAAATCCCCAGGTAGATAAGGGCTTCGGAAGGCTGCCCTCGCGCCGATTAAACACCGTTGAACTACAATCTTGCAATTCAGCAATATGGCACGAAGGCGGCTAGAAAGTGGCACCTGCCTACGGGTTTTGGTCTTGCTTAGCGCCTAGTGGTACCTTTCCCTCTTGAAGGTTCCATAGCTCAGTGGAAGAGCGTTCCGCTCACACCGGAAAGGTCGCTGGTTCGAACCCAGTTGGAACCACAATTCACCGCCTGGCATTCTCGCTGGGCGGTTTTCTTTTTCTCCCCCAGGTGCCCCCGAGGGGATATGGCTTGGGAACTCTTTGCCTGCGGCGCCCGACTACTTGGATAGCGCTGGGAAAACTCGCAGGATTGAGCTCAGTCTTTTCGGCGCTATGGTGTTAGCAGTGTCGTGACAGAAAGGTTCACCGTTTACATGCCTCGCCGTTTTTCTTCTTTTGGACGCCCCTTCGCCCGCATCCTCGCGGCATCTGGAATGGTTGCTGCCGTCTCCGTGGGTTTCGGTGCTCCAGCCTCTGCCCATGACGTCGTGGTGAAGTCCACCCCGGAGGCCAATTCCACGGTCGACCACCTGCCTGAAAAGATCGTCCTGAACTTCTCGGGCGAGCCGCAGGAGGGCTTCAACACCATCGCGCTGTCGCACGATGGTGAGGTGCTTTTCCGCGATGAGCCGACGGCCGATGGCCGAGAGCTTTCCGTGGATGTTCCGGCTGATGTGCAGGAGAAGAAGGACGGTGGCGAGTACACCGTCGGCTACCAGATCACTAGCTCCGACGGTCACTCCACCCGTGGCAGCCTGAAGTTCAATCTGGCTTCCGCGGATGGCGGCGAAGGTAACGGCAGCGGCGGAAGCCAGTCCGAAGGGGGCTCCGAGGAGGGGGCACAGGGGGAGCAGTCCCTGAGTGTTCCTTCTTGGTTATTGCCTTTGGGCGGTATCGTCGTAGTTGTGGGTGCTTTGGCAATCGCCATCGCACGCTTTCGCGACTTGAAGGACGACTAGCCGACAGTAGGGTAGAGCGTTCCTCATGTCCGATTAGTTGACGATTACCTGATCAGGAGATTTCCCGTGAAGAAGTTCCGCTCTGCAACTGCTGCCGCTCTGGCTCTGACCACTGCCCTCGCACTGTCCGCATGCACCCCTCCTAACGAGAATGACGGCGACCAGCGCGAGGACACCGCAACCACCGGCCCGGCTAGCCCGAGCATCCAGTCCACCGAGGAAGCAGCTACCGACTCGTCCGAGTCCGAGGCTGAAGAGACCGACGCTACCGATGCGGACGAGACCGACGCTTCCGTAGAGACTGAGATGGACGGCGCTGAAGTGGCCACCGATAACGCCGAGGCAACCGCCACCGGCGCAGCATCCGCGTCGGGTGCCACCAACTAGCACGCGAACTACTAGGAATCGCGTACAGCGTGTTCGGGGGAATAAGCCCCCGGACACGGGAAAAAGGTTGGGAAGCCCGCACGCCTTTTAATTGAAAGGTTCGTTATGTCCCTGACCTCCCTGAATAACACCAAGAAGCGCGCCGCAGCCGTGGCTACCGTCGCGTTGAGCAGTGCGCTGTTCCTTTCCGCATGCTCGGACGATGGGGAAGGCAAGAACGACGCTTCCACCTCGGCGGAGACTACGCAGTCCGCTGAGTCCGCAGAGTCCGCTGACGACAAGGCTGCGGACGAGCAGGCTTTGGAGTTCAACGACTCCTATGTCACCGCCAAGCCTGCCGACAAGAATATGACGTCTGTGTTCGGCACCCTGCACAACACCACCGACAAGGACATCACTATCACCGAGGTGAAGGGTGACATTGACGGTGCGAAGTACGAGCTGCACGAGGTCAACGACGACGGCGAGATGCAGCAGATCTCCAGCCTGACTATCCCCGCGGGCGAGGATAGCGTGCTGGAGCCGGGCGGAAACCACATCATGATCATGGAAGTTTCCGACGAGATCGCTGCCGGCGATTCCCTGTCCTTCACCCTGGTCGACGAGGATGGCAAGGAGTACAAGCTGGAGAACGTTCCGGTGCGTGTTCAGCAGTCCACCCACGAGCACTACGGTGACGAAGATGGCGGCAACATGGAGGGCATGGACGGTATGGACGGCATGCAGCACGGCGAAGAGCACGGACACGAGCACTAAGCCCCATGCCTGACCCCGCACGTTTTCGTTCTTCCATTTCTGACGCCCCCACCCCCGAGCCCCCCGAAGGTGTGAAGTTCACCCGCCGTGGATTCTTCGCGGGACTAGGAATGACCGGCGCCGCATCCGTCCTGGCAGCTTGCAGCACGACAGAAGACTCTGCTGGTACAGCTGGCAATAGTGGTGCTGGCGATGGGGCGTCAATAAGAAAGATTGATTTCGACGGCCCGCACCAGGCGGGCATCCGGGAAGACTCGCAGAACCACGCGCTGCTGGTGGCCTTCAACCTGAAGAGGGACGGGCTACCGCGCGGTGGGCTGAAGAAGAACCTGGAGCGCCTGATGCGCATCTGGGCCGGTGATGCGCGCTCCCTGACCCAGGGGCAGGTCGCCCTGGCGGATCTGGAGCACGAGCTATCGATCGCTCCGCAGAATCTAACGGTGACTGCAGGGTGGGGGCCTAAGCTAATCAAGGATGCGGACTTGATTGGCGCGGCTCCTTCCTGGGTGAAGAAGAACCTCAATGGGCTGCCGAAGTTCAAGGGAGACAAACTCGACCCGGACTTTGGTGGCGCCGACGTGGTCCTGCAGATCTGTGGCGACGACCTCACTGCCGTGAGTCATGCCGCGCGCGTGCTGACCCGTGGCGGTCGTGACTATGCGACGCCGAAGTGGACCCAGCGCGGATTCGTGGACTCGCCGACAGGCGAAACCCCGCGCAACCTGTTGGGCTTCAAGGACGGCACCGCCATTCCCCGCACCGACGAAGAATACGACGAATCTATCTGGGACGACCAGGGCGGCAGTGCCATGGTGGTTCGCCGGGTCGTGTTCGACATGCCGGGGTGGGAGCAGCTGGATCGCAAGTCCCGCGAGGTCGTGTTCGGCCGACACGCAGACACCGGCGCGCCACTGGGCGCGAAGGACGAGTTCGACCCGGTGGATCTGAACAAGACCGGCGATGATGGTTTGCCGATGATCGACGAGCGCAGCCACGTGGGCATCTCCGCGGGCGAGGGCACCCATATGCGGCGCCGCGCCTACAACTGGGACAACGAGGTCACCCCACTGGGCAACAGCGGGCTGATTTTCATCTGCTTCCAGGCCGACCCGGACGAGGCATTCACGCCTCTGCAGAAGCGCCTCGCGGAGAAGGACCGGCTGAATACGTGGATCACCCACGTCGGTTCAGCGGTGTTCTGGGTACTGCCCGGCACGCAAAACGGGGCGTACTGGGGGCAAGAGATCCTGGAGGGGTAGAATCTACGGGCGTTGAGGACCGTCACCAGGTATGTGACCGTCACTAAAGCCCGAGAAGGAGCACGATCCACAAGTGAGTACCCCCGAAATCACCCCAGTCGCCGTTACTTTCCGCGTTCCGGCTGGCACCCCGGCCGGAGCCGCCATGCGCGAGCTGGGTCTTCCCAACAAGGGTCCGGAAGCCATCGTTTGTGTGAAGGAGACCGAGGGGGAGGACGCCGGCCAGCTGCGTGACCTTTCCTGGGCGCCTGAGCAGGACGTGGACGTCGTCGCCGTTCCGGCTAACACCGATGAGGGGCGCGGCGTAATCCGCCACTCCTGCGCCCACGTGCTCGCACAGGCAGTGCAGAAGGAATTCCCCGGCACCAAGCTGGGAATCGGCCCGGCCATCGACAATGGCTTCTACTACGACTTCCAGGTTGCAGAGCCCTTCACCCCGGAGGATCTGAACAAGCTGGAAAAGACGATGAAGAAGATCATCAAGTCCGGCCAGAAGTTCGAGCGCAAGGCTTATGCCGACGCAGAGCAGGCTCGCGCGGAGTACGCAGACGAGCCCTTTAAGACCGAACTGATTGCCGACAAGGGCAATGTGGATCCGGACTCCGACGAAGCCACCGAGGTCGGAACCGGCGAACTGACCGCCTACAGCAACGTGAACCCGCGCACCGGGGAGGTCGAGTGGTACGACCTCTGCCGCGGCCCGCACGTGCCGACCACCCGCTACATCCCAGCTTTCGCCCTAACCCGTTCCTCCGCCGCCTACTGGCGCGGTGACCAGTCCAAGGCCGGACTGCAGCGCATCTACGGCACGGCTTGGGAGTCGAAGGAAGCCCTGGCGGAATACCAGACGATGATGGCGGAGGCCGAGAAGCGCGACCACCGACGCCTGGGCCAGGAGCTGGACCTGTTCAGCTTCCCCGACGAGATCGGCTCCGGCTTCCCGGTATTCCACCCGGACGGCGGCATTGTGCGCCTGGAGATGGAGGAACACTCCCGCAAGCGCCACATTGCCTCCGGTTACAGCTTCGTCAACACCCCGCACATTACGAAGGGCGACCTGTTCCAGAAGTCCGGTCACCTGGACTTTTACGCCGACGGCATGTTCCCGCCCATGCAGCTGGACGGGGAGACCGATGACGAGGGCAACGTTACCAAGCCAGCGCAGGACTACTACGCCAAGCCCATGAACTGCCCGATGCACAACCTGATCTTCGCCTCGCGCGGACGCTCCTACCGTGAGCTTCCCCTGCGCCTGTTCGAGTTCGGCACCGTGTACCGCTACGAGAAGTCCGGCGTGATTCACGGCCTGACCCGTGCGCGTGGCTTCACCCAGGACGACGCGCACATCTACTGCACCGAGGATCAGCTGGAGCAGGAGCTGACCACCGTGCTGGAGTTCATCATCTCCCTGCTGCGCGACTACGGATTGGATGACTTCTACCTGGAGCTATCCACCAAGGATCCGAACAAGTTCGTGGGCACCGACGAGATCTGGGAGCGTTCCACGCAGATCCTGGAGCGTGTGGCCACCAAGTCCGGCCTGGAGCTGGTTCCGGATCCGGCGGGCGCGGCCTTCTACGGCCCGAAGATCTCTGTCCAGGCTCGCGACGCCATTGGGCGTACCTGGCAGATGTCCACCGTGCAGTTGGACTTCAACCTGCCGGAGCGGTTCAACCTGGAGTACACCGCGCCGGATGGCTCCAAGCAGCGCCCGATCATGATTCACCGTGCGCTCTTCGGCTCCATCGAGCGCTTCTTCGGCGTGCTGCTGGAGCACTACGCCGGTGCGTTCCCTGCATGGCTGGCCCCGCATCAGGTCGTGGGCATCCCGGTCGCTGACGAGTTCAACGAGTACCTGGAAAACTTCGCTGCGGACCTGCGCGCCCAGGGCATCCGCGCGGAGGTCGATACCTCCGACGACCGCATGCAGAAGAAGATCCGCAACCACACCACCGGCAAGGTGCCTTTCATGCTGCTGGTCGGTGGGCGCGATGTGGAGGCGAACGCGGTGAGCTTCCGCTTCCTGGACGGCACCCAGGTCAATGGCGTGCCGCGCGCGGATGCGCTGCGCATCATCTCCACCTGGATCGCTGAGCGCCGCAACGACCAGCCGAGCTCGGAGCTGGTTCAGCCGCTGGTGGAGGCTTAACACCGCAGTGGAGCAGCAACAGGAACCGGAACAGCAGTCCGAAGCGTATGTGGACTTAGGCGTGGGCTCCCAACCCGACCTGCAAGGCGGGCTGGAGCGACTGTGGGCACCCTACCGCTCCCAGTACATCGCCAAATCCAAGCGATCTGCCGACCCCTTCGCCACGCTGCCGGAGCTTTCGGACGAGGAGGCGCTGATTGTCGCCCGCGGCAAGTCCGTCTATTGCGTGCTGAACCTGTACCCGTATAACCCCGGCCATATGCTGGTGGTTCCTTATCGCCAAGTGGCCGATTACACGGAGCTCAGCGACGCAGAAACCGCAGAACTGGCGGAGTTTACGAAGATTGCGCTGAAGGCACTGCGGGCGGTTTCCAAGCCCGATGCGGTCAACGTTGGCCTCAATTTGGGCAAGGCCTCCGGAGGCTCCATTCCGACACACCTGCACCAACATATAGTGCCCAGGTGGGCCGGTGATGCTAACTTCATGACAGTCATGACGGGCACCAAGGTGTTGCCACAGACGCTGCGGGAGACCCGTGCGCTGCTGGCGGAGGCCTGGGAAAGCGTTACCCGTTCCACCGACTAGCGGTTCAAACCATTAGGGAGAATAACTTCAGCGATGCTTAGCGTGCACGGCCGTGGCCCCGCCGCGGTCATCATTGAACCGATTGCCCGGGTGCTGCACAAGATGGGGATTACCCCCAACGCAGTGACCGTTTTCGGCACCCTGCTGGCGATCGGTTTCGCGCTCTGGCTGATTCCCTCTGGCCATCACTTCGCCGCCGCCGTACTGATCGGCCTTACGGTCGCCACCGACATGGTGGACGGCACGATGGCCCGCATGCGCGGCGGTGGCACCCGCTTCGGTGCCACGCTAGATGCCACCTGCGACCGCCTCAGCGACGGCGCCATCTTCGGCGCCCTGGTTCTCTGGTTTGGCCTGCAGGAGCCCGCGAACGTGGTGATGATGAGCGTCTGCTTGGTCATCCTCGTCGCCAGCCAGGTCACCAGCTACGTCAAAGCTCGCGCGGAGGCCTCGGGAATCAAGGTCGTGGGCGGGCTCATCGAGCGCCCGGAACGCCTCATCATCTCCCTGGTCGCCGTCGGTATCGGCGGCCTCGGCGTGCCGCACGTTCTGGCGTGGGGGCTGTGGATCCTCGCCGCTGGTTCGCTGTACACAGTTGTCGAGCGGCTGGTGATTGTTGCTCGTTCGGACGCCGCGTCCCAGACCATCGCCGCCCCCGAAGGGGCCCGCGAGTTCCCCGCCGAGGGGAGTGAGGGTTAATGGGTGAGCGGCTATCCGCCGCGGCATATATCGCGGGCTGGAAGATTACCTCCAAGCTGCCGAAGCCGGTGGCGAAGGCATTGTTTGAATGGGGCGCGGACGTGGCGTCCAAAAAGGGCAAAGGGCCAGAACAGCTGCGCCGCAACCTCGCCCGCATCGTCGGGCCGGAGAACGTCACGCGCGACCTGGTGCGCCGCTCCATGCGCAGCTACATGCGCTACTGGCGCGAGGCCTTCCAGCTGCCGACGATGGCCGGGCGCGAGCTGGCGGAGGAGCTCAACCGCAACTTCGTACCCGGCTCGCTGGAGCTGCTGCACGCGAGCGCCGAGTCCGGCCGAGGCACCGTCATTGCCTTGCCACACGCGGGCAACTGGGACATGGCCGGGGTGTGGCTGGTGCACCACTACGGGACCTTCACCACCGTCGCGGAGCGCCTGAAGCCGGAGATCCTGTTCGAGGCTTTCGTGGAGTACCGCGAGTCGCTGGGCTTTGAGATCATCGCGCTGACGGGCGCGGACGTGCCTCCCCTGGAACGGATGGAGGAAGTGTTGCGCGGCGGCGGGACCGTGTGCCTGATGGGGGAGCGCGACCTGACTGGCCACGGGGTAGAGGTGGAGTTCTTCGGGGAGAAGACTTCCATGCCCGCCGGGGCGGCGCTGCTGGCACAGCGCACCGGGGCGAACCTGTTTACTGCGCGAGTGGCGTTCCGCGGCGGCTCGACGGACCCGCGTCCCGAGCGTCGAGGCACGCCGGAGACCTGGGAGCACGAGGTCACGCCCGTAGATGTGGAGGGGCGGAGCCTGCAGCAGATCGTCCAGCAGATGGCGGACAACTTCGCCCGCGGCATCGCCATGGATCCGCAGGATTGGCACATGCTGCAGCCGCTGTGGTTCTCGGACCTATCGGAGGCGCGCCGCAAGCGCCTGGGGTTGGGTGAAGAAGACCAGCCGGAAGGGCAGGGCCAATGAGGGTAGGAATGGTTTGCCCGTACTCCTTCGACGAACCGGGCGGCGTGCAGATCCACGCCATCGACCTGTGCACGGAGCTGCGCAAGCGCGGACACGAAGTCAGCCTGATCGGCCCCGGCAAATCCACCGAGGGGCTGCCGGATTTTGTGGAGCTGGGTGGCTCCAGCATTCCGATTCGCTACAACGGATCGGTCGCACGCTTGAGCTTCGGCCCGCGGACGAAGAAGCACCTAAAGCAGTGGATCCGCGATAACCAGTTCGACCTTTTGCACATCCACGAGCCGAACTCCCCGTCCTATTCGATGATGGCCATGGCCGTGGCGGAAGGGCCGATCGTGGCGACGTATCACGCCTCGGCCAGCGAGTCGAAGATCCTTAAAGTGGCGCTGCCTTTCCTGCGCCCGTACCTGGAGCGCATCCACGGTGGCATCGCGGTTTCCGAGGAGGCCCGCCGCTGGCAGGTGGAGAACCTGGCGGGCGACCCGGTGCTGATCCCCAACGGCGTGGAGACCTCCGTCTACCGGAACGCTGAGCCTCTGGCCGGGCTGGGTACGCTCGAGCAGCCCCGGCCGCGTCCGCGCCTGATGTTCCTGGGCCGTTTCGAGGAACCCCGCAAGGGCCTGCAGGTCCTGTTGGAGGCCATGCCGCGGATCGTCGCGGAAGTGCCGGACGTGGAGCTGCTGATCGCCGGTGGCGGCGACATCGACGCCCTGGTTGAGCGCGTGCGGAAGCTCGGACTGTCCGTCTGTGTGGGGTTGGGGCCCAGCGCGAAGCCTAGTGACGCCCACGTGCGCGTTCTCGGGCGCGTCAGCGACGCGGACAAGGCCAGCGCGCTGAGCGCAAGCGATGTCTACGTGGCCCCGAATACGGGCGGCGAGAGCTTCGGCATCGTCCTGGTGGAGGGCATGGCGGCTGGGGCGGCGGTGCTGGCCAGCGACATTCCCGCCTTTGAGGCCGTCGGCCAGCACGGAAGGTCTGCGCGCCTGTTCCGCAATGGTTCGGCCGAGGACCTGGCCGAGAAGGCTATCGGCCTGCTGCGCGACGATGAGGGGCGCGGCAGGCTCATCGCGGCCGGGGCGCAGCGCGCCGTCGATTTCGATTGGCAGACGGTGACCGACCAGGTGGAGCAGGTGTATGACACGGTGACGGTCAAGGGGCGAAAGGTGACACTGGCATGATCACGATTCCCGTGTGGGTCTTCATTGTCGCGGTGGTTTTGATCCTCGCGATCGTTGCGGGCGTGTGGGCTTCAGGGATGGCCAGCCGGCTGAACCGGTTGCACATCCGCACGGACTCCGCGCGCGTAAGTCTGGAGGGGGCGCTGCACTCCCGCTCGAGCGTGGTCGCAACGCTGCAGCCGGAGCTAGGGCAGGACGTGGCGCACGTGAACCGCGTAGCACTGCGGGCCACCGACATGGGTGCGCGCAGCGAGGCGGAGAACGAGTTGCTGAGCGAGTTGGATTCGCAGGTGTGGACCAACCCGAACTTCCTGGAGGCCTCGGCGAAGGTAGACCTGGCGGCCCGCTTCTACAACGACGCGGTCTCTGATACCTTGAGCGTGCGTTCCCGCCCGCTGGTGCGCGTCCTGCGATTGGCCGGCCGGGCGCCGCTGCCGGAGTATTACGAAGCCCTTCTGTCCAGTCCCGCACCCAGCGAAGATTCCGCCGACAACGGGGGCTCCGCGGAGGGCTAGTTTTAATCCAATCCCGATAGTGGGATTGGAAAGTAGACAGGTTAGACTAGAGCCGATCTAAAACTCTTCATAGATGGGAAGTTAAGCATCGTGACCAATAATTCTTCAGCTGCGAACACCGGTACCGCTCGCGTGAAGCGCGGCCTGGCCGACATGCTCAAGGGCGGCGTGATCATGGACGTCGTTACCCCGGAGCAGGCAAAGATCGCCGAGGATGCCGGCGCTACCGCCGTGATGGCGCTGGAGCGCGTGCCCGCCGATATTCGCGCCGAAGGTGGCGTTTCCCGCATGTCCGACCCGGACATGATTGAGGGCATCATCAATGCCGTCTCGATCCCTGTTATGGCCAAGGCCCGCATCGGCCACTTCGTCGAGGCACAGGTTCTGCAGTCCCTGGGTGTGGACTTCATCGACGAGTCCGAGGTGCTCACCCCGGCCGACTACAAGAACCACATCGACAAGTTCGACTTCGAGGTGCCCTTCGTCTGCGGTGCTACCAACCTGGGCGAGGCCCTGCGCCGCGTTAACGAGGGTGCGGCCATGATCCGCTCCAAGGGCGAGGCCGGCACTGGTGACGTCTCGAACGCCGTCACCCACATGCGCACCATCCGGGCGGAGATCAACCGCCTGACCTCCATGGCAGAGGATGAGCTGTACGTGGCCGCCAAGGAGCTGCAGGCTCCCTACGAGCTGGTGCGCGAGGTTGCTGCCAACGGCAAGCTGCCTGTCGTGCTGTTCACCGCCGGCGGCATCGCTACCCCGGCCGACGCTGCGATGATGATGCAGCTGGGCGCCGAGGGTGTCTTCGTCGGCTCCGGCATCTTCAAGTCCGGCAACCCGGAGCAGCGCGCCCGCGCCATCGTGCAGGCCACCCAGAACTACGACGACCCGGCGACCATCGCTAAGGTCTCCCGCGGCCTGGGCGAGGCCATGGTTGGCATCAACGTCGACGAGATCCCGCAGCCGCACCGTCTCGCGGAGCGCGGCTGGTAATGTCTCCGCACCGTCCGAAGATCCTGGATGTCCTGGATCTAGAGCGCATCGACCGCGACATCTTCCGCGGCAGCCCGCTGCCGTCGAAGCTGGCGCGCACGTACGGCGGCCAGGTTGCCGCGCAGGCCTTGGTCGCGGCCACCCGCACCGTCAGCGAGGACTTCGCCGTGCACTCCCTGCACGGCTACTTCGTTGGCCCGGGCAACCCCGATGCGTCGACGGTGTTCTTGGTCGACCGCGTGCGCGACGGTCGATCCTTCGTCTCCCGTTCGGTGAAAGTGGTGCAGGACGGCAAGGCGATCTTCAGCATGCAGGCCAGCTTCCACATTCGTGACGACCACGGCCCGCAGCACTCCGACGAGATGCGTGCGGTGCCGGACCCGGAGTCCATCGCGGTGGATACCGAGTCGCTGACCCGCGTCCAGCGCCTGTTCCGCGACGAGTGGGCCGACTGGGACGTGCGCATCGTCCCGCCGGAGGACTACGAGCACAACAAGTACACGGCCTCCCAGCAGGTGGTGTGGTTCCGCACGAAGTCCAAGCTGCCGGACATCGACACCCTGCACGTCTGCACCCTGGCATACATGTCGGACATGACCCTGCTGTCGTCCGCGCTGGTGCCGCACCGCCCGGCGGAGTTCCAGGAGGCCTCGCTGGACCACGCCATGTGGTTCCTGCGCCCCTTCCGCGCCGACGAGTGGCTGTTGTATGACCAGGTTTCCCCGTCCGCCCACGGCGGCCGTGCGCTGACGCACGGGCGGATTTTCAACCAGCAGGGCGACCTGGTGGCCGTGGTCACCCAGGAGGGGCTCACCCGCACCCTGCGCGACGGCGCCCAATCGGTGCCACTGAAGGAGCAGTAGGCCGATGATCATTGGCGTGTTGAGCGTGCAAGGCGGGTTCGTCGAGCACATGCGCAGCATCGAATGCCTGGGCCACGAGGCCCGCGCCGTTCGCCGCCCCGAACACCTCGAAGGCCTCGACGGGCTGATCATGCCCGGCGGCGAGTCCACCACGATGTCTAAGCTGCTGGAGCTCGGCGGAATGCTGGAGCCTCTGCGGACGCTGGTTGCCGACGGCCTTCCCGTGTTCGGAACGTGCGCCGGGCTGATTCTGTTGGCCGATCGGGTCTTGGACACTCGTAGTGACGCCCACAGCTTGCACGCCATGGACATCACAGTGCGGCGCAACGCCTTCGGCCGCCAGGTGGACTCCTTCGAGACCCAGCTGCCGTTCGGGGATATCGACACGCCCGTCGAGGCCGTGTTTATTCGCGCCCCCAAGGTGGAGGAAGTGGGCGACGGGGTAGAGGTTGTGTCCACTTTGCCGGACGGCACGGTCGTCGGCGTGCGGCAAGGCAACGCGCTGGGATGCAGCTTCCACCCGGAGCTTTCCGAGGATGACCGCGTGCACGAGTACTTCCTGCGAATGGTCGAGCAATACGGCGTGGAATAGCTGCCGCATAGCTTCGGCGGTTGGGGCGTAGGGGCGTCATAAAGAAAAAGCGACGTACGTGACGGCGGCTACACCGTGGGGGTCTAGTATGGAAGCGATACAAACGTACCCGACTACCGAAAGAGGATCATGGCCGGCCACTCCAAATGGGCAACTACCAAGCACAAGAAGGCTGCCAACGACGCAAAGCGCGGCAAGGAATTCGCCAAGCTGATTAAGAACATCGAAGTGGCAGCCCGCACCGGTGGTGGCGACCCCAGCGCAAACCCGACGCTGCAGGACGCGATCACCAAGGCCAAGAAGTCCTCGGTGCCCAACGACAACATCGAGCGTGCCCGCAAGCGTGGCTCCGGCGAAGAGGCCGGCGGTGCTAACTGGGAAACCGTGATGTACGAAGGCTACGGCCCCAACGGTGTGGCTATGCTCATCGAGTGCCTGACCGATAACCGAAACCGAGCCACCACCGACGTGCGCACCGCCATGAACAAGAATGGCGGCAATATGGCGGACGCGGGCTCCGTTTCCTACCTGTTCACCCGCAAGGGCGTGGCAGTGCTGGACAAGGGCGAGAACACCGAGGACGACATCCTGCTCGCCGTGCTGGACGCCGGCGCGGAAGAGGTCAATGACATCGGCGAGAAGTTCGAGGTCGTGTGCGAGTCTTCCGACATCAACGCGGTGCGTGACGCGCTCAAGGAAGCCGAGATCGACTACGACTCCATCGAGCTGGACTTCCGCGCGTCTATGGAGGTTCCGGCGGATGCCACCACAGCGAAGAAGGTGTTCAACCTGATCGACGCGCTGGAGGATTCCGACGACGTGCAGAACGTGTTCACCAACATGAATGTGCCGGATGACGTGCTGGCGGAGCTCGACAGCGAATAATTAAAACACGTGTGCTATTCTTGGCTACACGATGAACACTCCACATAATTCCGCCTGGGGCAGCCCCGTCGGCGGCTCGACCTCGCTGGCCGGGCTGCGCGTCATGGGGATAGACCCCGGGCTGACGCGCTGCGGACTATCCGTGGTGCAGGCGGGGAAGGGGAGGGCCGTGTACCCCGTGGCCGTAGGAGTGGTGCGCACTCCGTCGGACATGCCGGTGGAGCAGCGCCTCGACAAACTCTTCAACGCGGTGGAGGAGTGGTTCGACGACTATCAGCCACACGTGGTGGCGCTGGAGCGCGTGTTCGAACGCTCGAATGTTTCCACGGTGATGAACACCGCCCACGCCTCCGGCGTGTTGATGCTGGCCGCCGCCAAGCGCGGGGTAGATGTGCACATGTACACACCCAGCGAGGTGAAAAAGTCCATCAGCGGCAACGGGCGGGCGGACAAAGCGCAGATGACGCGCATGATCACCCGCATCCTGGGGCTAAGCGAAGCACCCAAGCCGCCGGATGCGGCCGATGCGCTGGCGCTGGCCGTGTGCCATTGCTGGCGGGCGCCACTGAACCATCTAGTAAAGGGGAAACCATGATCGCATCGCTGCGCGGAACCGTGATTGATAAGGGCCTGGACTACGTCATCATCGAGTGCGCAGGCGTGGGCTACCAGTGCACCGGTACCGCCACCACCATTTCGGAGCTGCCGAGGGGCGAGGAAGTCTTCGTGACGACCACGATGGTGGTGCGCGAGGACTCGCAGACGCTGTACGTGTTCAAGGATGCAGACGAAAAGCGCGCCTTCGTCACCCTGCAGTCCGTCTCCGGCGTGGGCGCCCGGCTGGCTTTGGCGATCCTGTCGGTTATCAGCCCGCAGGAGCTCGCCCGAGCGGTATCCAACGGCGACCACAAGACCCTGCAGAAGGCCCCCGGAGTGGGCAAGCGCCTGGCCGAACGCATGGCTGTGGATCTGAAGGGCAAGGTGGCGGATCTGGGAGAGATCGCGGATACCGGTGCTGCGGGCGCGGTTGGCGCGGCCGGCGTTGCAGGTGACGGCCAGGCCGTGGCGACGGACGTGCGGGAACAGGTCCTCGAGGCGCTCGTGGGTCTCGGGTTCACTGAGTCCAAGGCAGGTACCACCATCGACGCTGTACTGTCCCAATGGTCCGCCCCGCAAGCCCCGGACGCTTCCGGGCTGCTGCGCGCCTCGCTGGCGGCTATTAAATAGGCACAGGCAAGCCCAAGTACGCTGCTGAAGAATAGGGGAGACTGGAGACCATGAGCGACACCGAGCGCACAGAGTTTGAACTTCCACCGGGCGTGGGGCCAGGCGCCGCACCCGGCGGCCAAGGCTTCTCCCAGAACGCGGACCTGGACCCGCAGCAATCCGCCGGGGAATCGGACATCGATACTTCGCTGCGCCCCAAGTCACTGGATGAGTTCATCGGCCAGCCGAAGGTGCGCACGCAGCTGGACCTGGTGTTGGGCGGCGCGCGCTCCCGCGGGGTAGCCCCCGACCACGTGCTGTTGGCCGGCCCGCCCGGGTTGGGCAAGACCACCATGGCGATGATCATCGCCCAGGAGCTCGGCAGCTCGCTGCGCATGACCTCCGGCCCCGCCCTCGAGCGGGCGGGCGATCTGGCCGCCATGCTCTCCAACCTGATGGAGGGCGACGTGCTGTTTATCGACGAGATCCACCGCATGGCCCGCCCCGCCGAGGAGATGCTCTACATGGCGATGGAGGACTTCCGTATCGACGTCATCGTCGGCAAGGGCCCCGGCGCCACCTCCATCCCCATTGAGATCGCCCCGTTCACCCTGGTGGGCGCCACCACCCGTGCGGGCATGCTCACCGGGCCGCTGCGCGACCGCTTCGGCTTCACCGCCCAGATGGAGTTCTACGACACCGCCGATCTAACCCGGGTCGTCACGCGCGCTGCGGGAATCTTGGGAGTTGAAATTACTGGTGACGCCGCAGCGGAGATCGCATCCCGTTCCCGCGGAACCCCGCGCATCGCCAACCGACTGCTGCGCCGGGTGCGCGACTTCGCGGACGTGAATGCCGACGGAAAGATCACCGTCGAGGTGGCGCGTGCCGCGCTGCTGGTCTTCGACGTGGACGAATCTGGTCTGGATAGGCTCGACCGGGCGGTCATCGAAGCCCTGGTGAAAGGCCACGGTGGTGGCCCTGTGGGCGTCAATACCCTTGCGCTGGCGGTAGGCGAGGAACCGTCAACGGTCGAGGAAGTGTGCGAGCCCTACCTCGTGCGCGCCGGAATGGTCAGCCGCACCCCGCGTGGGCGCGTAGCGACGGCGGCGGCGTGGCGGCACATCGGTTTGGAACCGCCTGAGGGCACAATCGGGCTATAGCGGGGTAAAGAGGATGTGGAACGGGCATATGGCAAAATTGTCACTATGCCATTTGAAATTATTCTCATTGTCCTTGTCCTACTTGTGTTCGTCGGCTTGCCGCTGGTCCAGATCCGCAAGCAGAACAAGCGGATTCAGCAGATCCGCCAGTTTCAGGATCAGCTGGGTCCGGGCATGGTTGTCAAGACGACCTCCGGCCTCCACGGCCGTGTGGTCCACGTGGGGGATACGACCGTCGACCTGGAGATCGCGACAGGCGTGGTGACCACCTGGGAGAGGGTTTCCATCCTGGAGACCGTCGACTCTGTGGAGCCGGGCTCGCAGCAAGAGACGCAGCTGACCGAAGAAAAAGAAGACTAACTAGCTGGTTCGGTATTCCGTTTGTCCGAACCCAGGCGTTAGTATCACGGGGTTAGATTTTTTAGTACACCGGCCGCGTGTGTTTGCGGCTGGATTGCAGGAGACTTAAAGCGGTGGCAAAGAACAAAAAGAGAACTGCTGCACAGGGCGGCTTCGCGTGGCCGAAGCGGGCGCTCGCCGCATTCGTGGTGGTCGTCCTCATCGTGCTGGGCTTGATCATGTTTACGGGAAACAAATCCTTCGAGCCCAAGCTGGGTATCGACCTGCAGGGCGGTACCCGAGTGACGTTGGTTCCGCAGGGGGATACGCCCACGCCGGATCAGCTGAGCCAGGCGCGCACGATTCTGGAAAACCGCGTGAACGGCATGGGTGTTTCCGGTGCCTCCGTGGTGACGGATGGCAACAACCTGGTCATTACCGTTCCCGGATCGGACGCGGGCGAGGCGCGCTCGTTGGGCAAGACCTCGCAGCTGCTGTTCCGCCCCGAATCGCAGCCGGGGCAGCCCACCAAGGACTTCCCACAGGCCCTGAAGAAGATGGCGAACCGTTGGGTGGAGAACGGAATTATCACCCCAGATTTCGCCAACGAGCGCCTTGGGCAAATGGTTAAGGCATTCCCGCAGCTCGGCCTGGAGGATGCGCCGAAGGAACTGAAGGTCTCCGCCAAGCCACCGGCGGAGCCAAAGGATTCTGTCGAGGAGCAGGAGCGCCGCGACAAGCAGGTCGAGGTACTAAAGGCAGACCGCCAGAGCATGGACGGAAACAAGCAGCAGGCAGCCGGTGCGCTGCTGGACTGTGAAGCTAACGATCCCATGGCAGGCTCCGATGATGCGGATAAGCCGCTGGTCACCTGTAGCGACCAGGGACCCTTGGTTCTGGGCCCGGCGCCGCTGCTGAAGGGCGAGACCGACGAGAAGAACGGCGAGCGCCTGACCGGCGAGATGATCGACACGAACTCGCAGATCACCGGCGGCCTGCAGCCGAACTCGGCGCAGATGGCCATCACCTTTAAGTTCAAGACCGGTGAGCAGACCCCGGGTGGCGAGACCTGGTACGCACTCGGCCAAGAGATGATGGGCAAGCGAGTGGCCATCACCCTGGACTCCAAGGTGATCTCCGCGCCTGAGATCCAGTCGCCGACGCCCCCGGGCGAGGTCTCCCAGATCACGGGTAGTTTCTCCGAAAAGGAAGCCCAGGACCTGGCTAATAACCTGCGCTATGGCGCGCTGCCGTTGAGCTTCGTCGGTGAGAACGGCGAGCCGGGTGGCACTACCACCACGATCTCCCCATCGCTGGGTGCCGCTTCCCTGAAGGCCGGCATCATTGCCGGTCTGGTGGGCCTGGTTCTGGTCGGCCTGTACGCGCTGGCCTACTACCGCGGCCTGGGTGTCGTGGCCATCGTGTCCCTCGTTGCGGCGTTCGCCCTGGTGTACGGATTCATCGTTCTGCTGGGGCGTTGGATTGGCTACAGTCTGGATCTGGCGGGCATCGCCGGCCTGATCATCGGCCTGGGCACCACGGCCGACTCCTTCGTGATTTACTTCGAGAGGATCAAGGATGAGATCAAGAATGGTGCTACGTTCCGCTCTGCAGTGCCACGCGCCTGGCAGCGAGCTCGCAGCACGATCGTCACCGGTAACATCGTCTCCCTGATCGCCGCCGTGATCCTGTACTTCCTGGCTGTCGGCGACGTCAAGGGCTTCGCATTCACCCTGGGTCTGACGACCGTGTTCGACCTGGTCGTGGCGTTCCTGCTGACCGCCCCGCTGTTGATCCTGATGTCCCGCCGACCGCAATTCGCCTCGCCGAAGCTCAACGGACTGGGCGCGGCCTACCGCGTTGCGGAGCGCAAGTACGGGCGGAAGCCCCACGAGCACGCGGTGCGTGCTAAGTCGGCCAAGAAGGCTGATAAGGCCGAGAAGGCCGACAAGGCAGACGTGGCCGAGAAGGCCGAAGATCCGGATGAGGCGGAAGATAAGGCGTCCACAAAGGCAGACACCCCGGCCACCGACGACAAGGAGGGGAAGTAAATGAGTAACCCCGAAACCCTAAGCGTGAAAGAGTCCGAGGCCGTGGAGTCCGCGGAGCTTTCGGCGGCCGAAGCCACCCCGGTCGACGCACCCGATACCGAGGCGGCGGGCTTCTTAGAGAAGCTCTACAACGGCAACGGCGGCTTCCGCATTGTGCAGAACCGCCGTCGCCTTTATGGCCTCCTCGTCTCGGTGGTAGTGGCTTGTCTGCTGTCCATTCTGGTGCGCGGCTTCTCGCTGGGCATCGACTTTGAGGGCGGCACCCGTATGACCATGCCGCCGGCAGGCGGAGCCACCGAATCGAGCGTTTCCGAGGTCTTCGAGGAGGCCACCGGCATCGCTCCGCAGTCCACTCAGACCGTCGGTAGCGGCGATGCCGAGTCCATCGAAATCACCTCCGAGCGCCTGAGCGAGGAGCAGATCCGCGAGGCCCGTTCGGCACTGTTCAACGAGTATCACCCGAAGAACAACGTCGGCGAGGTTACCCAGGACGCGATTAGCGATTCCACCGTCTCTGAGTCGTGGGGTAGCAGCATCACCAAGAAGATGCTCATCGCCCTGGGCGTGTTCCTGCTGACGGTGTTCCTCTACATCGCGATCCGCATGGAGCGCGACATGGCCGCCGCGGCCATCATCTGTCTGTTGATCGACCTCACAGTTGTCTCCGGCATTTACGCACTGGTCGGCTTCGAGGTTTCGCCGGCGACCGTGATCGGCCTGCTGACGATTCTGGCGTACTCGCTCTACGACACGGTAGTGGTGTTCGACAAGGTGCAGGAAAACACGTCCGGCCTGTTTGGTTCCACGCGCGCCACCTATGCCGAGGAAACGAACCTGGCCATTAACCAGACGATCATGCGCTCGATCAACACCTCCATCTTCTCCCTGGTACCGATCGCCTCGCTGCTGATCGTTGCCGTCGGCATCATGGGTGTGGGCACGCTGAAGGACCTGGCGCTTGTGCAGTTCATCGGTGTGATCGCCGGTACGTTTAGCTCCATCTTCTTTGCCGCGCCGCTGCTGGTGACGTTCAAGATGCGCCAGCAGAAGTACAAGCAGCACGAGGCCCGAGTGGAGCGCGCCCGTTCCCTCGCTACGTCGCAGGAGAGTTCTTCTGATGAGGACGCCGCAGTGGAGACCGCCGAAGATGCCAACGAAAAGGTAGGAGTTTCCGCCGCAGACGCGGGTGCAGGCGCGGATGCAGATGAGGCGAAGAAGGCCGGAAAGCGCAGCGTATCCAGCCCGAATGCCCGCCTGGCAGACGATTCCACGGAGGACTTCAAGCGCGAGACCCACAACGAAGACGCCGGAAGGTCCTGGCGCCCGGGCATGTAGCCCGGAGAGGCTCGCAGGCTCTTTTCGTTTAGATGTGTTGGAGGAAGGAAGGCGACCAGTGATCCGCAAGCAGGATGCAGTACGGTCCACCGCAGCCTTGGCGCTATCCGCAGCCCTGGCTGCAGCCGGTCTGGCCGGCTGTTCGGAGGATTCTCCGTTGAGCAGCCCGCCGGAGCAGTTTGGATACGTGCTGACCAGCGACCTGGTGACCTCCAACGCGGGCACAGCGGTGGGCGTGGCGACGGATGCCGCGAAGATTTCTGCCCGCCTTTACCCGGGAGCCTTCATTGCCGGGCCACGCGGACAGAACCTGCCCAACGGCGACTTGGTGACGGCCAAGCCAGCGCCCGGGAATCCTCGACAGGTGGACTACACCATTAACGAGAACGCCACCTACTCGGATTCAAAGCCCGTGGTGTGCGATGACTTCTTGCTGAGCTTCCAAGCCAGTTCACGCCCGGACCTCTTCGGTGCCGACATGCCGCTGTTTGGCCAGGTGGAGAACATCGATTGTGCAGCGGGCGCCAAGCAGTTCAGTGTGCACTTCGCCGACAAGCGCGGTGAACGCTACCGCGAGCTATTCGGACCTGGCACGGTGCTGCCCTCCCACACTGTGGCGGAGAAGGCCGGAGTGAAAGATGTCGTGTCCGCCATCGACGTCATGGACGAACAAGCGCTGACGGATCTGGGTAAGGCCTGGCAGGACGTGTTCACCTTCGCCAAGACTGATCCTTCCCAGGTGCCGACCTCCGGGCCGTACAAGATTGCCGCCCGAAAGGAAGATGGCTCGCTGAAGCTGGAGAAGAATCCTGAATGGAGCGGGGTGGAGCCCGCCCAATCCCCGGTGTACCTCTGGCCGCAGGGGGCGGACGTTAAGAAGCTGGGGGAGCACAACCAGCTTTCCGTGGTGGATACCAATCGCGGCGCCGGGGAGACTCCTGGCAAGGTGGCTGAGGAGCTGGGCCTCAACGGTGATGAGTTCCGCGTGGTTGAGAGCAACTCTGAGCGCGTGGATACCTTGCGTGTCTCCGACCTTGGCCCGCTGCAGAATCCCGACTCCCGCAAGGCTCTAAATGCTTGCATCGACCGGGAGGCGATCGCCAAGGCCGTGGAAGAGGAGACCGGAGCAGCCGTCCAGCCGACCGGCCTGCGAGTGGTCGGCTCCGAGCACCCGCTGCGCGGCTACCTGGACGACATCAACGATCGGAATACCAAGGTCAATGTCGATGAGGCCCGATCGCAGCTGAACGGGATGACTATCCGCGTAGGCTTCCTGGATTCTGTGCCGCGGTATAAGAAGATTGTTGACGCCCTTAAGTCTCAGTGCGCGGAGGCGGGGGTAAACATTGAACCTGTGCCCCGCTCGGCCGATGACTACGGCCTGCTGGGCGTGGATTACGACGTAGCCCTCGACACCCGTTCGGCCAACGGCCGAAACTCGGCGGTGAACGCCACGCCGGGCGCCGGGCTCAAGGAGATCAGGGGTGCGGAGACGGCGTTGGCCGACGACGCCATGACTTTGCCGCTGGTGACCGAGCCGCGCACCATCCTTGCCGAGGTTCATGCGGCTAACGTGCTGGATAGCTCCTCGGATACGGGGGTGAGCTGGAACATGGATCGCTGGGTGGAGTCCGACGAGCCAGTGGCGACCGGCCGTGCCTCCGACGAAGGCAACGACGGGGCGGAGGGAACTTCCGCTAGCGAGTCCCCCGTAGCTCCCGAAGATGAAGAGCCCAGCAAGTAAGCCCCACCTGTAAGGCTGGCCGGGGCGTTAAGGTAGGAAATGCCCGTGCTGCCGCAGATCCCTCGCAGTCCTAAGAGAGAAAGAGACCTAAGAGCTTGACTTCCGCCGACAACGCCGACCACGCTGACTATTCCGGCAAAGACAGCAATCCCCAGCGCGCAGAGACCGCGGCAAGCGCGCTGCGCCGAAGCATCCGGGTAGTCCCGGACTTTCCCTCACGAGGCATCGTTTTCGAAGACCTCACCCCCGTGCTGGCAGACCCGCACTCCTTCAAGCTTTTGGTGCAGGATCTAGCGGAGCACTGCCGCAATTTCGACATCGACTTGATCGGCGGGTTGGATGCCCGTGGCTTCCTGCTGGGAAGCGCCGTCGCCTACGAGCTGGGCGTGGGTATCCTGGCAGTTCGAAAAGGCGGCAAACTGCCGCCTCCTGTCCACCATGTGGACTACGCTTTGGAGTACGGCACGGCCTCACTAGAGATCCCGGCTGACAACGCGATCCCGTTGCAGGGCAAGAACGTCTTCCTCATCGACGACGTGCTAGCCACCGGCGGTACGCTCGCTGCCTCGCGCGAGCTGTTGGAAAACGCCGGGGCAAGGGTCTGCGGACTCGGCGTGGTGCTAGAAGTATCCGCGTTGGACGGTCGCGATCGTCTGAAGGATCTACCGCTCTACGTGGTCGACCAGGCCGTCTGATACCCCCAGGGGTCATTGGCGCAGGTGGCGTCAATAAAAAGAAGAGAAGAAACAGGCAGGACTTGAAGCGGCTATGAGCAACGAAAAGGGTTCGCTGTGGATGGCGGCTCGCATTGCGCGAAGCCTCACCGGCACCGGTAAGCCAAAGATCAACCCCGTACTGGGGCCGCTCATTTCCGTGCACAGGCGCTTTCACCCGCGCGCCGACCTCGCCCTGCTGAACCGCGCCTATGCCACCGCCGAGAAGCTGCACGAGGGCGTGAAGCGCAAGTCCGGCGAGCCCTACATCACGCACCCGCTGGCGGTGGCGACGATCGCCGCGGAGATCGGCATGGACACAACCACCGTGGTCGCGGCGCTGCTGCACGACACGGTGGAGGATACTGATTACTCCCTGGATGAACTTTCCCGCGACTTCGGCAGCGAGGTCGCCCGCTTGGTGGACGGCGTGACGAAGCTGGACAAGGTGGTGCTGGGATCCGCGGCGGAGGCGGAGACCATCCGCAAGATGATCGTCGCCATGGCGGAGGATCCGCGCGTGCTGGTGATCAAGGTCTCCGACCGCCTGCACAACATGCGCACCATGCGCTTTCTGCCGCCGGAGAAGCAGGCGAAGAAGGCGCGCGAGACGCTCGAGGTTATTGCTCCGCTGGCCCACCGCCTGGGCATGGCAACCGTGAAGTGGGAGCTGGAGGACCTTGCCTTCGCCATCCTCTACCCGAAGAAGTACGACGAGATCGTGCGCCTGGTTGCCGACCGCGCCCCGAAGCGCGACCAGTACCTGGCGAAGGTGAAGCAGGAGATCGAGCTGGCCATGTCGCGCAGTTCGCTGCACGCCACCGTGGAGGGCCGCCCGAAGCACTACTGGTCGATCTACCAGAAGATGATCGTCCGCGGCCGTGACTTCGACGAGATCTTTGACCTGGTGGGCGTGCGCATTCTGGTGGATAGCGTGCAGGATTGCTACGCGGCCGTGGGTGCCATCCACACCCTGTATCAGCCGATGCCGGGGCGGTTCAAGGACTATATTTCCTCCCCGCGTTTCGGCGTGTACCAGTCGCTGCACACCACCGTGATCGGCCCGGACACTAAGCCGCTGGAAGTGCAGATCCGCACCCACGAGATGCACCACAACGCCGAGTATGGCATTGCGGCGCACTGGCGGTACAAGGAAACCCGCGGCAACAATAACAGCGAGTCCGCAGAGGTGGATCAGATGGCGTGGATGCGCCAGCTGCTGGATTGGCAGAAGGAGGCCGCGGATCCGAACGAGTTCCTGGACTCGCTGCGCTACGACCTGTCCACCAACCAGATCTTCGTGTTCACGCCGAAGGGCGATGCCATCACCCTGCCGAACGGCTCCACGCCGATCGACTTTGCCTATGCGGTGCACACTGAGATCGGACACCGTTGCATTGGTGCGAAGGTCAACGGCAAGCTGGTGGCGCTGGAATCCAAGCTGAATACTGGCGACAAGGTGGAGGTCTTTACCTCCAAGGACCAGAACTCCGGGCCGTCGAAGGACTGGATGAATATCGTCGTTTCGCCGCGCGCGAAGGCGAAGATTCGGCAGTGGTTTGCCAAGGAGCGCCGCGAGGAAGCTGCGGAGAAGGGGCGCGACCTGCTGGCTGCCGAAGCGCAGCGGGGTGGCCTGGCGGTGCACCGCCTGTTCACGCATGAATCCCTGCGGCTGCTGGCCAGCGACATGAACTACCAGGATGTCGAGGCGCTCTATACGGCCATTGGGCGGGGAGAGGTCACCGCCGGGCACGTCTGCCACCGCCTGGTTGAGGGGATGGAGCCGGAATCCGAGGCAGATGACGTCCTGCAGTCGGGTTCGGCGACCTCGAAGATTGCGAACACCCCGCAGGAAGGCCGCGGCGATGGCTCCGGCATTCTGGTGCAGGGGGAGGCCGACTTCTCCGCGAAGCTGGCGAAGTGCTGCACCCCGGTGCCGGGCGATAAGATCTTCGGCTTCATCACCAAGGGCGGGGGAGTAAGCGTGCACCGCACGGACTGCACCAATTCTGAGAAGCTGCACCAGGAGCCGCAGCGGATCATCGAGGTCTCGTGGGCCAGCAGCTTCCACAATGCGGTGTTTATGGTCACGATCCAGATCGAGGGCCTGGATCGCAACGGTTTGCTCTCTGAGGTCACGCGCGTGGTCTCGGACCAGAAGGTGCCGATCATCGCCACGAACTCACACACCGCGGGCGATAGGGTGGCGACTATCCGCTTCACCTTCGAGGTGTCGGACACGAAGCAGCTGGGCTACATGATGAACCAGCTGCGCAACGTCGAAGGTGTCTACGACGTCTACCGCGTCACGACGGGCGGCTAGCTGCGTGGCTAGCCCAGAAGACTAGTCCAGCACCGCGGACTCGATGTTGATGTCCTCGGACGGGGAGGCATCGCCCTCCGGTGCCTTTTCCATCAGCTTGTCCAGTGCCTTCAGGCCGGCCTCGTCGATGGTGCCGAAGACGTTGTAGCTCGGCGGCAGGGTGGTGTCGCCGGTGACCAGGAAGAACTGGCTGCCGTTGGTATCCGGGCCACTGTTGGCCATCGCCAGGGTGCCGCGCTTGTAGTTGACCGGGGCGTCGGCCTGGCCTTCGTCCACGCCGTTGCTCGGGAACTCATCCGCGAAGCTGTAGCCCGGGCCGCCTGCGCCGGTGCCCTCGGGGTCGCCGCACTGCAGGATCGTCATGGAATCGGACTTCACGGAACGGTGGCACTTGGTGGAGTCGTAGAACTTCTTCTCCACCAGGTGCTTGAAGGAGTTGGTGGAGCACGGGGACTTGTCGTTGGCCAGCTCCAGGCCGACCTTCTGGCCGTTCATGGTCAGGGTGACCTTCTCGGTTCCCTTGGCGGTCACGTCCTTGCCGTTGGGCAGTCCTGCGTCGCTGAGCTCGCCTTCCGGATCCTTCTGGTACTCGCACTTCACCGTGTCACCGTAGGGCTCCTTGGGGCCTGCCGGCAGCGCCACGGGCTTCACATCCGGCTCTTCGGACTGCTGCTGCTCGCTCTCGGCGACCTGATCTTCTTCCTCGTCGGAGGTGTAGGTGGCGGCGAACCAGATGCCGCCGACGATGACCACCAGCACGGCGAGGGTTGCTGCGACCACGCCCAGCGGTGCGATCTTGGCCTTGCGCTCGCGGGACTTCAGAGCTTTCTCTAGCTCCGACAGCGCCTGGTCGCGCTGAGCCGCGTTCGGGTAGTTGTTGTCAGACACGTTTTTCTAGGACCTTTCTTGTGCTAGATACGGTGATCCATTATGCCCTATATACTGGCCGATTCGGGTGAAGGGGCACGGGCTCGTTGCTGTTTTCGCTAGGGTTTAGTGGCATGAGCACAGACGCAACCCTCCTGCCGGATACGACGCAGATCCTTTCTTTTCCCGCCGGTCCTTTCGAAACCAATTGCTATGTGGTGATTGATGGTTCTGACGCCACTAGCGGGGAAAACTCCCCGGCAGTCGTTATAGACCCGGGGTTGGGTGCTTTCGAGAACATCCAAAGGCTCGCCGAGGAACACAAGTTCTTCGTCGAGAAGGTCGTGCTGACTCACGGGCACATCGACCACATCCGCGACGCGGGAGCGTTCGGGGTGCCGGTCTACGTCCACGAGTTGGATCGCTTCATGCTGGAGATGGATCAGGCGGCCAGCCCGCTGGCGCAGCCTTTCGACGTGGCGAACATGCCCGCGATCGAGGACATCCGCCACCTGGGGGATTCCATCAGTATCGGTGGCGCGGAGTTCGAGATCCATCACATGCCGGGCCACTCGCCGGGGCATGTTATGTTCCGCGTGAATGGGCTGATCTTCGGCGGCGATGTGCTGTTCCGCGGGGGAGTGGGCCGCACCGACCTTCCGGGCTGCTCGCCTGAGGACATGATGCTGAGCCTCAAGAAGCTCACCACCGATTTCGCCGATGAGGACATTGTGCTGCCGGGGCACGGCCCGCACACGACCATCGGGGAAGAAAAGCGCACCAATAGCTTCCTGGCGGCAGTCCAATAGCTGTTTAGTAGACTGTTCTTTTGTGACTGAGAGCGAGAAGAAGCAACAGAAGTCCCAGAAGACTAAGGCTGAGAAGTTTAAGGCGCTAAGCGCGCCGAAGGGCGTGCCGGACTACGTGCCGCCAACATCGGCGGAATTCAAGGCGGTCAAGGATGCGTTCACCTCCGCCGCGCACGCCGCAGGCTACGAACACGTGGAGCTGCCGATCTTCGAGGAGACCTCTCTGTTCGCCCGTGGCGTTGGCGAATCCACCGACGTTGTGTCGAAGGAGATGTACACCTTCGCCGACCGGGGCGGCCGTTCGGTAACCCTGCGGCCGGAGGGCACGGCGGGTGTCATGCGTGCCGTCATTGAGCACAACCTGGACCGTGGGCAGCTGCCCGTCAAGCTGGTCTACAACGGCCCCTTCTTCCGCTACGAGCGCCCCCAGGCCGGCCGCTACCGCCAGCTGCAGCAGGTGGGTGTGGAGGCTATCGGCGTGGACGATCCGGCGCTGGACGCCGAGGTTATCGCATTGGCGCACCGCTGCTTTACCTCCATTGGCTTGAACGGTTTCCGCCTGGAGCTGACCAGCCTGGGCGACTGGGACGACCGCCCCGCCTACCGGCAGAAGCTGCAGGACTTCCTGGCCACCCTGCCGCTGGACGAGGAGACGCAGCGCCGCGCGCAGCTGAACCCGCTGCGCGTCCTGGACGATAAGCGCCCTGAGATGCAGGAGATGCTGGCCGAGGCTCCCTTGATGCTGGACCACCTCAGCGATTCCTCCCGCGAGCACTTCGAGACCGTGACCGGGCTGCTGGACGACCTGGGCGTTGGCTACACCATCAACCCGCGGATGGTGCGCGGCCTGGATTACTACACCAAAACCTGCTTTGAGTTCGTCCACGACGGCCTGGGCGCACAGTCCGGCATCGGTGGTGGTGGACGCTACGACGGCCTGATGGCTCAGCTGGGTGGGCAGGATCTTTCCGGAATTGGCTTCGGGCTGGGTGTCGATAGAGCGCTGCTGGCGCTTGAGGCGGAGGAGAAGAAGGCGTCAACAGGAAGAAGGGTCGATGTCTACGGCGTGGCACTTGGGCAAGAGGCCAAGCGGCGCATGGTGGGCATCGTGGACGACCTGCGCGAGCGCGGGGTCGCTGCCGATATGTCCTACGGCGACCGTGGGTTGAAGGGAGCCATGAAGGGCGCCGACCGTGCCGGCGCACTGTATGCCCTGGTGCTGGGTGATAAGGAGCTGGCTGAGGGCACGGTGACGGTGAAGGACCTCGGCGCTCACGAGCAGCACGAGGTGGATCTGGCTGCCGTCGTAGAGCTGCTGGCGGAGAAGACGGCGGAGAAAACTGCCCGCGGCTAGTGGAATAGCTTAGCGGAAAGCCGAAGTAACACCGGTCACATCCTTACCCTCGCGTAACACCACGCGGGGGTATTTTTGGTGAATTAAAGTTTAATACTTCCATTACTTTGCATGAAGTGCCTGGTCGCAGCGTGATTTGCGCAAAGGATTGCGCGGACAAGAACAAGTAACGGTGGTTAGCTCTCCTGCGTTGCAGCACGCCTTTGCTGCGCAACCTTTAGTGATTCGTTTCAACGAGGAGAAACCCAAAGTGTTCAAGCTGTCTCGCCGCAGTTCCCGTGCCGTCATGACCCTGGCCATGGCGCCGACCCTGGCCCTCGCGGGCCTGAACGTCCCCGCCTATGCCGCCGAAGCCGACCAGGTGAGCCTGAACATCCTCGGCATCACCGACTTCCACGGCCACCTATCCCAGGCTAAGGATCGGAAGGGAGAGATCAGCGAGCCCGGCGCGGCCGTGATGGCCTGCTACGTGAACAAGGAGCGCGAGGCTAACCCGAACACCAGCTTCGTTTCCGCAGGTGACAACATCGGTGGTTCTCCCTTCGAGTCCTCCATTCTGAAGGACAAGCCGACCCTGGATGCGTTGAACGCCATGGGACTAGAGGCTTCCGCCGTGGGTAACCACGAGTTCGATAAGGGCTGGTCAGACCTGAAGGATCGCGTAGGTGTTAACGGCGACAAGGATGCGAAGTTCCCCTACCTGGGTGCAAACGTCAAGGGAAGCGATATGGCGCCGTCCAAGGTAATCGAAAAAGGCGGAGTGAAAATCGGATATGTCGGCACCATCACTGCGGACACCCCGAACCTGGTTTCTCCGGACGGCATCCAAGGCCTCAGCTTCTCCGAACCGGTGGCTGCGACCAACGCAGAAGCCAAGCGACTGAAGGAATCTGGTGAGGCGGACGTAGTCATCGGCCTGGTGCATGAGGGGATGGACAACACTAAACTCTCCGAGGACGTGGACGCAGTTATTGCCGGCCACACCCATGTGCTACGCAAGCTCGACGGTAAGCCGGTGCTGGTGCAGCCGGCCAACTACGGCATGGATCTGGCCGACATCGATATCGTTTACGACAAGGCAGCCAAGAAGGTTGTGTCCGTCACCGCCGAAAACCGCAGCGCCAAGGACATGATGGACGTATGTGGCGATACTCCGGATGAGGACGTGGCGAAGATCGTTTCCGCGGCAAAGGAATCGGCGAAAACCGAGGGCGAAAAGGTCGTTACCACCCTGAAGAACGACTTTTACCGCGGCGCAAACTCCGACGGCGAATCCGGCGGTAACCGCGGTACCGAGTCCTCCCTGAACTCCATGATTGCGGACGCCACCCTGTACGGCGTTAACAAGCTGACCGACTTGAAGGCCGACCTGGGCGTGATGAACGCCGGTGGCGTCCGCGCTGACCTGGCCTCCGGTGACGTGACCTACGCAGAGGCTTTCGCAGTTCAGCCTTTTGGCAACTCCCTGGGTGTTGTGGAGATCACCGGTGAGCAGCTGAAACAGGCCCTCGAACAGCAGTGGAAGCCGGGCGGGGAGCGCGCAATGCTGGCGTTGGGCTTGTCCAAGAACGTGCAGTACGCATACGACCCGGATGCCGAGCAGGGCAAGCGCATCACCTACGTTTCCGTCAATGGCAAGCCTCTTGACCCGAGCAAAAAGTACCGCGTGGCCGGGTCCAGCTTCCTGCTGAACGGTGGTGACAGTTTTGATGCATTCAAGGGCGGCAAGTTCCAGGACGCGGGTCAGATGGACATCGATGTGTTCAACCGCTACCTGAAGGACAATAAGGACATCTCCGTTCGCCCGAACCAGACCTCCGTCGGCGTGCAGCTGTCCGGCGCGGCCGTGGATGAGGCACAAGTCTCCGATGAAGCCCTGCGCGGCAACGTGCTGGCTCCGCAGAAGGAGGTCACCGTCAACCTCAGCTCCCTGAGCTACACCGGCAAGGAAGCGAAGCCCACCAAGGCGACCGCGAAGTTCCTGCGCTGCGAGGGCAAGAAGGCCGTCACCGTCGACGAAGCTTCCGCGGACATGGATAACACCGTCACCGACTCCCACGACGAAACCGGCAAGGCCACCATCAACCTGACCGTCCCAGAAGAGGCAGCGTTCCTGCAGATCACCACCGACGCTGGCTCCAAGCTGAACTACCCGATCTCCGTCGAAGGCAAGCTCGACGTCGATCGTGGCTGCGGTGCAACGTCGGATGAAAAGCCGGGTGCAGAAGGCTCCCTGTCTGGTTCCTCCAAGGGCGGCATCATCGCCGCAGTGATCGGCGTTCTGGCCGTCATCATCGGTGGCGCCACCGCCATTTCCTGGGTGCAGAAGAACGGTGGCATTCCCGCCAACGTCGTTCCGCAGTGGGCTCGCGACATGCTGCCGCAGTGGGCGCGCGACATGCTCCACATCTAGGCCAACTTAACCAGCACCCCAATCACCTCTAGCTCCCGCCTTCACCAGCGGGAGCTATCTTCACCAGAAAGCAGACTTTGGAACCATGAAGGCACGTTTCAAAACCATCACCTCCGTGGCCACTTTCAGCGCGCTGGCCCTGGGCGCTAATGTCCTCACCGTCCCGACTGCCCTGGGCACCCCGGCTGGCGATAACGTCGTCATCAGCGCTGTCTATGGCGGCGGCGGAAACAAGGGCGCCACGCTGAAGAACGATTACGTTGAGCTGTTCAACCCCACCGATAAGCCGATCAAACTCGATGGGTGGACCGTTCAGTACCTCTCCGCCAATGGCGGAAACAACGTTAAGCCGATCGCTCTGTCGGGCACCATCCAGCCGAAGGGCTTCTATCTGATCAAGGGCGCTGCGGGTGACGGCGGTACCCAGGATATTGTTGCTGACGCCACCGGGGACGATTTGGCCATGGGCGGTACGAACGGCACTGTCGTCCTGGCTGACTCTTCCGAAAAGTGGGCCGCTGGAAACCCCGCGGTCGACATCGTGGGCTATGGCAATGCGAAGGTGAAGGAGACCGCTGGTACCGCGGCTCTCTCTAACACCACGGCTGCTGCCCGTAATGATGAGGGGAAGGATACCGACGACAACAGTGCCGACTTCACCGTCGGCGATCCGAAGCCGCGCTACAGCGGCGGCGACGCGCTGGATCCGAACGCGGAAGCCCCGGATAACCCAGAAAACCCAGAGCAGCCAGAGAACCCGGACGACCCCAACGAGCCGGATCAGCCGGGAGACGCTGAGGAACACAAGATCTCTGATATTCAGGGAACGGGGGACAAGTCCCCGCTGGTGGACAAGCAGGTCAAGACGGCCGGATGGGTCACCGCAAGCTATCCCTCTGGGGGGCTGGATGGCTTCGTCATCCAGGAGGGCGGCGCGACACAGCTGCGTAAGGCTGGCGAAGCCTCCCAGGCAGTGTTCGTCTACACCGGCAAGGGCGGCACCCCGGCGGACCTCGGCAAGTGCGTCGTGGTCACCGGCACGGTGGGGGAGCACTACGAGTCCACCCAGATCGGCTTTGCCAAGTACACCGAGTCCGAAAACCCGACCGAGGACTGCGGCGAGAAGCCGGAGCCGATCAAGGATCCCGTTCCTTTGGACGAGGAGACCCGCGAGGCCAACGAGCACATGATGTTCCAGCCTTCCGCTACCTACACCGTCACCAACAACTACGAGCTGAACCAGTACGGTTCCGCAGATCTGGTGAAGGGAGACGAGCCGCTGTACCAGGCAACCTCCAAGGTGGCACCGGGGAAGGAAGCCCAGGACTATGAGGCCGAGAACGCCAAGCAAGTCGTCACCCTCGACGACGGCGCTACTCTGAACTTCTTCCGCGGCAAGGATGCGCAGAACACCCCGCAGCCCTACCTGAAGACCGCCGAGGGCATCAAGTCCCTTCGCACCGGCGACCAGGTGAGCTTCTCCCAGCCGACGGTGCTGTCCTATGGCTTCAACAAGTGGTCCCTGCAGCCAACCTCCCAGATCACGGGCGATACCGCGCAGGCGGATCTACCGATTAGCTGGGAGGACTCCCGCCCCGCCGAGGAGAACGGCCCCGAAGAGGTCGGCGGCAGCCACTCCATCGCCAGCTTCAACGTCCTGAACTACTTCACTGACCTGGGCAAGGATCAGACCAATTGCGGTTCCTACAAGGATCGCGAGGGCAACCCGATCACCGCCAACAATTGCGACGTTCGCGGTGCCTACAGCGAGCAGGCGTTCAAGGACCAGCAGGCCAAGATCGTCAAGGCGATCAACACCCTGGATGTTTCGGTGCTGGGTCTGGAGGAGATCCAGAACTCCGCCAAGTTCGGCAAGGATCGTGACGCAGCGCTGAAGCACCTGGTCGACGAGCTCAACGCGGCCGGTGGGAACTGGGAGTACGTAAAGAGCCCGGCTACGGTGGCGAAAGACGAGGATGTCATCCGTACTGCTTTCATCTACCAGCCGGACAAGGTCGAGCCGGTCGGAGAGTCCAAGATCCTGGACGAGGAGGCCTTCGACAAGATCGCTCGCCAGCCGCTGGCGCAGCAGTTCAAGAACAAGGGTGCGAAGGACGAGCAGGCCTTCGTCGCCGTCGTGAACCACTATAAGTCCAAGGGCAGCGTGGCTCGTGACGACGCCGATACGGGCGACGGCCAGGGTAACAACGCCAAGCTGCGCGCGGAGATGTCCCGCCAGCTAGTCAAGTGGCTGAGCGAGGACGCCGACTTCAAGGACAAGCCCCAATTCATCCTCGGCGACTTCAATGCCTACGCGAAGGAAGATGCCATCCGCATCATCGAGGAGGCTGGCTATAGCAACCTCGAGACCAAGTTCGACGCCGGCCACTCCTACCAGTTCGGCGGCCGTGTGGGCTCCCTGGATCACGTCCTGGCCAACGAGAAGGCTACTGAGATGGCCACTGGCGCGGACGTGTGGGACATTAACGCCGACGAGTCGGTTGCGTTCGAGTACTCCCGTCGTAACTACAACGTGGTTGATTTCTACGAGCCGAGCGTGTTCCGTGCCTCGGACCACGACCCGATCAAGGTGGGCTTCAACGCCCCGGGCGCGGACCCGCAGCCGGGACCGGATCCGGACGACTCGACCAATCCGGACAAGCCGGGCGGCTCCTCGGGTTCCACTGGTTCCACCGGATCTCTGGGTGGTTCCAAGACGGAGCTCAGCGGCTCCGCTAAGGCAGGCATCATCACCACGATCATCCTGGGCATCATCGGACTGGGTGCCGCTGGTGCGGGTCTGTGGGGTTGGGTGAACCACCTGATCCCGGCCAGCGCAGTGCCGAACTGGCTGCGGCCGTACCTGCCGCCGCAGCGCTAACAGCGCCGCAGTCGGGGCACCGCGGGGCTACCTGCGCGGGGCTTAGCGCTGGAAGTCCTGGTGGCAGGACTTCATGGTGCCGCCCTGGTAGCCGCGCATGAACCAGTCCACGCGCATTTCGGAAGACCCGTGGGTCCACTTGTCGGGATCTACTTCCTGTCCGGAGCTGGACTGGATGGCGTCATCGCCAATAGAACGAGCAGTCGCAATAGCCTGCTCGACCTGCTCCTGGGTTAGGGGCTCCAACAGAGCGTCCTCACCCTTGTCGGCGTTCTGGGCCCATACGCCGGCGTAGCAATCGGCCTGGACCTCCATCTTCACCGCGTTGGAATCCTCACCCGGGTTGTCGTAGTCGCTCAACCCCAGGTTGCCTTCCAGGTTCTGGATGTGGTGGCCGAACTCGTGGGCGGTGACGTACATCTGGGCGAACGGTCCGTTGGATCCGCCCATCTGCTTCAGCTCGTCGAAGAACGGGACGGACATGTAGACCGTCTCGTCGCCGGGGCAGTAGAACGGCCCGGTGCTAGCTAGGTTCGCGGAGCCACAGCGGGTGCTGGTCTGCCCCTCGGCAAGCACCAGCCCCGGCTCCCTGTAATCGGTCCCAGCCTCGTCCGGCAGTGCCGAGTTCCAGAACTGGTCGACCGACTTCGCCGTGGCCAGCACACGGCAATCGTCGTTGTTGTTGGCGTCCTCGGCCGTCTGGCAGTGCTCGAAGCCCTCGCCGCCCTGACTGCTATTGACGCCCGCACGTTGATCGGCGCCGTTGTTTCCGCCCAACATCCCCATTCCACCGTTGAAGAAGAACACGAGAATGGCGGCAACGATGATTCCGGGAATGCCAAAGCGGCGGGCGAGAGCGCCAAAGAGCAGCCCCGTAAAGAGGCCGCCGCCTCCACCCTGATTGCCACCCCCGCCGCCGAAGCCGAATCCGCCCCCGCCGGAGCCGGTGCCTCCGCGCTGTCCACGGTCGGAATAATTGTTGAGATTGTTGTTAAAAGTCACAAGTGAATCGTGCCATACCCGGGCGACGTACACACCCCATTGCGGACAAGGTAAGCTGTAAGGCCGAAAAGGCTAAAAATCGAGGAAGGACTATAGGAACGTGCTGCGCACACACCTGGCGGGCGAACTGCGCCCAGAGAATATTGGTGATGAAGTGACCCTGACCGGCTGGGTTGGTCGTCGACGCGACCACGGTGGCGTCATTTTCATCGACCTGCGCGACCGCAGCGGCGTGGCACAAGTCGTCTTCCGCGAGTCCGAGGTGGCGGAGCGTGCGCACGACCTGCGCAGCGAGTACTGCCTGAAGGTAACCGGCGTGGTCGAGGCTCGCCCGGAGGGATCCGAGAACCCGAACCTGGCCTCTGGCGGCATCGAGGTCAACGTGTCCGCCCTGGAGGTTCTGAACGAGGCGGCGGCGCTGCCGTTCCAGATCGACGATCCGTCCTCCTCCGGCGAGGTGGGCGAGGAAACCCGCCTGAAGTACCGCTACCTGGATCTGCGCCGCAAGACCCAGGGCGATGCGCTGCGCCTCCGCTCCCGTGTTAACCAGGCTGCCCGCGGGGTTCTGGCCGAGCACGACTTCACGGAGATCGAAACCCCGACGCTGACCCGCTCCACCCCGGAGGGCGCCCGCGACTTCCTGGTGCCCGCACGCCTGCGCCCGGGCACGTTCTACGCCCTGCCGCAGTCCCCGCAGCTGTTCAAGCAGCTGCTGATGGTGGCTGGCATGGAGCGCTACTACCAGATCGCCCGCTGCTACCGCGACGAGGACTTCCGCGCCGACCGCCAGCCTGAGTTCACCCAGCTGGACGTCGAAATGTCCTTCGTGGACCAGGAAGACGTGATCTCCTTGGCAGAGGAGATCCTGGTGGCCATCTGGAAGGAGATCGGCTACGAGATCTCCACCCCGATCCCGCGCATGACCTACGCCGATGCCATGAAGTACTACGGCTCCGACAAGCCGGATCTGCGCTTCGACATCCAGATCACCGAGTGCACCGACTTCTTCAAGAACACCACCTTCCGCGTATTCCAGAACGAGTACGTCGGTGCCGTGGTCATGGACGGTGGCGCTGACCAGCCCCGCCGCCAGCTGGATGCCTGGCAGGAGTGGGCCAAGCAGCGCGGTGCGAAGGGCCTGGCCTACATTCTGGTGGGCGAGGACGGCGAGCTGTCCGGCCCGGTTGCCAAGAACATTACTGACGAAGAGCGCGCGGGCATTGCCGAGCACGTCGGCGCCAAGCCGGGCGACTGCATCTTCTTCGCCGCAGGCGAGACCAAGCCGTCCCGCGCCCTGCTGGGTGCTGCCCGCGGCGAGATCGCTAACAAGCTGGGCCTGATCAAGGAAGGAGACTGGGCCTTCACCTGGGTTGTTGACGCCCCACTGTTCGAGCCGGCTGCGGATGCCGCCGCGTCTGGCGACGTGGCCCTGGGCCACTCCGCGTGGACTGCCGTGCACCACGCCTTTACCTCCCCGAAGCCGGAGTACCTGGATAACTTCGACGAGAACCCGGGCGAGGCGCTGGCCTACGCCTACGACATCGTGTGTAACGGCAACGAGATCGGCGGCGGTTCTATTCGTATCCACCAGCCGGATGTGCAGGAGCGCGTGTTCAAGGTCATGGGCATCACCGAGGAGGAGGCCCGCGAGAAGTTCGGCTTCCTGCTGGATGCGTTTGCCTTCGGTGCCCCGCCGCACGGTGGTATCGCGTTCGGTTGGGACCGCATCGTCTCCCTGCTGGGCGGCTTCGATTCCATCCGCGACGTCATCGCCTTCCCGAAGTCCGGCGGCGGCGTGGATCCGCTGACCGACGCCCCGGGCGAGATCTCCGCGGAGCAGCGTAAGGAATCCGGTATCGATTTCAAGCCGAAGAAGGGCCAGAAGGGCCAGAAGGAAAAGTAGGCGAGTAGTAGTGCAATCAGTCGAGTCCACTGTCGAGGCGGCAACCCAGGTTTTGGCGAACCGCTTCGGAGGTTCACCCGAACTCAGCGATCCGCAGGATCTGGGTGGCAGTGGCTCCTCGATGGTTCTGCGCTGCCGGATTTCCGCCGACCCCTTCCTGCAGGAACGCACGGTGGTTATCAAGCAGCTGCCGCCGGAAAGCGAAGGGGACGCGGCCGCCGCGAACGCTGATGGCAGCGACGGTGCCGGCGATGCAGGGGAGTTCGGTCCGGATGCCCTCGGCATGCTCCGCGAGGTCGTGGCCTACCAGTACACCAATACTCTGGCGGAGACGGTACGCCCCGGCCCTGTACTGCTGGCTTATGACATCGACCAGCGCCTGCTGATTCTGTCGGACGCGGGCGACGGCACGAGCTTTACCGACGTGCTTACGCTCCAGGATTCCAAGTCCCGCATCGGAGCCCTGCGTAAGCTCGGCCGTTCGCTGGGCAAAATGCACGCCGCCACGTTCGGTGGCGCGCAGTCTTACTCCACCCTGATGCGCCGCCAGTGCCAGCGCCACCACATCAGCCCCGAGGCGATCGAAGAGTCCGACATCAACGTCGGCGAGCTCATCCAGTCGGGCGTGGACCTCATGATTTCCAACGGCCTGACCATCGACCCGGTGGTACAGCGCTACGCCACCAAGGCCGTCGAGCGCCAGAACAAGTCCGAGTTTCTGGTCTTCACCCCCTTCGACCTGGCGCCCGACAACGTCATGCTCACGGACAACATCGTGCTGCTGGACTACGAGTGGGCCGGTTTCCGGGACGCGGCCTTCGACGTCGCCTGCGTGGTGGCGGGGTTCCCCCAGGACAATTCCACCCCGGCTTTGGACGAGCCGGAGACCACGGAGTTCCTCGCCGCCTGGCGGGCGGAGGCCCAGCAGATCTGGCCTGCAATCTCCGACGACGAGGTCTTCCACGACTGGGTCATGTCTGCCCTCATCGGCTGGGCATTCCTGTCGTTGATCATGATGTACTACGGCCGGCTTTCCGTGGCCAAGCACTCCTCGTTCGTCTTCGGTGAAGAATCCGACAACCAGGAGGTTTCGCGCTCGATCCGCCACATGTCGGAGGAGCAGCTCGAGGACCTGGCCACGACGGTGGAGGCCATCGAGCGCTTCTCCCGCCGCCGCGACTCCCAAGACTTCGAGGCGATTGGTGGCTTCGCCCGAGTCCTTTTGAAGGTGCTGTCGCAGCTGGGAGCCTTCCCGAACGAGCGCGACGAGTAGCGCCCACAGCCTAAAGCCGATGGACGATCTGTTTTCTCAAGGTCAGCAGGGCAGCGGCGCCGACGCGCACTCGGCTGAGGCCTATTTTCACCCCGGCTCCCACGCCCCACTGGCAGTTCGCATGCGCCCCCGCAGCCTCGATGAGGTGGTGGGGCAGGGCAAGGTTCTCGGCCCGGGCTCGCCGCTGCGCCGCCTGATCGAAGGCCACGGAGATACCTCCGTCATCCTCTATGGCCCGCCCGGCACCGGAAAAACCACCATCGCCAGCCTCATCTCCCAGGCTTCCGGCCGCCGCTTCGAGGCCTTGAGCGCCCTGAACTCCGGCGTCAAGGAAGTCCGCGCGATCATCGAGCAGGCCCGCAAGCGCCTGGTCATGGGCGAGCACACCGTGCTGTTCATCGACGAGGTGCACCGATTCTCCAAAACCCAGCAGGACGCGCTGCTCTCCGCCGTCGAAAACCGCACCGTGCTGCTGGTCGCCGCCACCACCGAGAACCCCTCGTTCTCTGTGGTCTCGCCGCTCTTGTCGCGGTCGTTGCTTGTCCAACTTTCTTCTCTTAGTGACGCCGACATCCGCACCGTACTGCAGCGCGCTCTCGACGATGAGCGCGGATACGCCGGCCGACTGCGGGTGACCCCCGAGGCCATGGACCAGCTCGTCGCCATGGCGGCAGGGGACGCCCGCCGTAGCCTGACGTACCTGGAGGCCGCGGCCGAGGGAGTCGAGCCGGAAGGGGAGGACGGCGTGGCGGAGCTGGTGGCGTCACAAGTAAAAAAGTCCCTTAACAAGGCAGTGGCGCGATACGACCGCGACGGCGACCAGCACTACGACATCACCAGTGCCTTCATTAAATCCATCCGCGGCTCGGATCCGGACGCCGCGCTGCACTACCTAGCCCGCATGCTGGAAGGCGGCGAAGATCCGCGCTTCATCGCCCGCAGGCTGGTGATCCACGCCAGCGAGGACATCGGCATGGCCGACCCGCAGGCGCTGCAAGTGGCGGTGGCGGCGTATCACGCGGTGAGCTTCATCGGCATGCCGGAGGCTCGGCTCAACCTGGCGCAGGCCACGATCCACCTGGCGACCGCGCCGAAGTCCAACGGGGTGATCGCGGCGATCAACTCCGCCATTGGGGACGTGCAGGCAGGCAAGGGCGGGGCAGTGCCGGCTCACCTGCGCGACGGCCACTACCAAGGGGCGAAGGCGCTGGGTAACGCGGTGGGATACGTCTATCCGCACGATGACCCCAAGGGCGTGGTGCCGCAGCAGTACCTGCCGGACGATCTGAAGGACGCGGTGTACTACCGGCCGACAACCCACGGCCACGAAAAGACCATTGCCGCGCGTTTGAGTAGCCTTAGGGCTATCGTTCGCTCCTTCCTGACCCGGGGGTAGAATGTACGCATTCCATTTACAGTCGACATAGAACTCTACGAGGTAAAGCCACCGTGCAAACGCATGAGATCCGCCAGCGCTTCATCGAGCACTTCACCAAGGCCGGGCACACCGAGGTACCCAGCGCATCGCTGATCCTGGACGACCCGAACCTTCTGTTCGTGAACGCCGGCATGGTTCCGTTCAAGCCCTACTTCCTGGGCCAGCAGAACCCACCGTTTGAAAACGGCACGGCGACCTCCATCCAGAAGTGCGTGCGCACCCTGGACATCGACGAGGTCGGCATCACCACCCGCCACAACACGTTCTTCCAGATGGCGGGCAACTTCTCCTTTGGTGCGTACTTCAAGGAAGGCGCGATCACGCACGCTTGGACGCTGCTGACCGACCCGGTGGAAGAAGGCGGCCTGGGCCTGGATCCGGAGCGCCTGTGGGTCACCGTCTTTACCGACGACGATGAGGCGGCGGAGATCTGGAACAAGAAGATCGGCGTACCCGAGCACAAGATCCAGCGCCTCGGCATGGAGGATAACTACTGGTCCATGGGCATTCCCGGCCCGTGTGGACCCTGCTCGGAGATCTACTACGACCGCGGCCCGGAGCACGGCCAGGAGGGTGGTCCGATCGTCGACGACACCCGCTACATCGAGATCTGGAACCTCGTGTTCATGGAGAACGAGCGCGGTGAGGGCCTGGGCAAGGGCAACTTCGAGATCGTCGGCAAGCTGCCGAAGAAGAACATCGATACCGGCCTGGGCATCGAGCGTGTCGCCTGCATCCTGCAGGACGTGGACAACGTGTACGAGACCGACCTGCTGCGCCCCGTCATTGACGTGGCCCAGGAGGTCACCGGCGCCAAGTACGGCGCAGACCAGGCCAACGATGTGCGCTTCCGCGTGATCGCCGACCACTCCCGCACCGGTCTGATGCTGATGTTGGACGGCGTGACCCCCGGCAACGAGGGACGCGGCTACATTCTGCGCCGCCTGCTGCGCCGCATCATCCGCTCCGCCCGCCTGCTGGGCGCAACGGGGGAGACCCTGGAGAAGTTCATGGACACCGTGCGGGAGACCATGACGCCCTCCTACCCAGAAATCGCCGAGAACTACGAGCGCATTCGCGCCGTGGCTCTGGCCGAGGAGAAGTCCTTCCTGAAGACCCTGGAATCCGGCTCCCAGATGTTCGACAACTGGGCCCACGGCGCCAAGGAGCGCGGCGAGGGCACCGTCCCGGGCGACGTTGCTTTCTCCCTGCACGACACCCACGGCTTCCCGATCGACCTGACCCAGGAGATGGCCGCCGAGGCCGGCCTGAAGGTGGACATTGACGGCTTCCACGACCTGATGGCGGAGCAGAAGGCTCGTGCAAAGGCCGATAACAACGCCAAGAAGCTGGGCCACGTGGATCAGACGATCTACCGCCCGTTCGTGGATAACCACCCGACCGTGTTCACCGGCTACGAGAACCTGGCTGACGAGGCCTCCGTGCTGGGCATCATCCGCGACGGCGCGCTGGTGGAGACTGTCCCGGAGGGCGCTGCCGCTCAGGTGATCCTGGACCGCACCCCGTTCTACGCCGAGGCCGGCGGCCAGATGGCCGATCGCGGCGAGATGACCACCACCTCGGGCGCCGCCCGCGTGGAGGACGTACAGAAGGTCGGCAAGAAGGTCTGGGTACACCACGTGACCGTCAGTGGCGGCGAGCTGGCCGTGGGGCAGAAGGTGCAGGCCACGGTGGACAAGGTGTGGCGCCACCAGGCACGCCAGGCGCACTCCGGCACGCACCTGATCCACGCCGCCCTGCGCGAGGTGCTGGGGCCGACAGCCGTCCAGGCGGGCTCCATGAACAAGCCGGGCTACCTGCGCTTCGACTTCAACTACGGCGAGCAGCTGACCGAGCACCAGCTGAACCAGATTGAGGAGATCGCCAACGGCGCCGTGGATAGCGACTACCAGGTGAACACCATCGAGACCTCCCTGGAGGAGGCCAAGGCGATGGGCGCCATGGCTCTGTTCGGCGAGAACTACGGCTCCGAGGTGCGCGTCGTGGAGATCGGCGGACCGTTCTCCATGGAGCTGTGTGGCGGTATCCACGTGGAGCACTCCTCCCAGGTCGGCCCGATCTCCGTGCTCGGTGAGTCCTCCGTCGGCTCCGGCGTGCGCCGCATCGAGGCCTACACCGGCATGGATTCCTTCCGCTTCCTCAGCACCGAGAAGTCTCTGGTGGCCGGCCTGGCGACCAGCCTGAAGACCCCGAGCGAGGAACTGCCGGAGCGCATCGACGCGCTTACTGCCAAGTTGAAGGCCGCCGAGAAGCAGATCCAGCAGCTGCGTGCGCAGCAGCTGCAGGGGCAGGTAGGCCAGCTGGTGGAGAAGGCCGAAACTATCGGCGAGGTCAAGGTACTGGCCGAGCAGCTGCCGGAAGGCGTGGCCGCAGGCGACCTGCGCACCCTCGCCATGGATGCGAAGAACCGTCTGGGCTCCGAGCCCGCCGTCGTGGTCTTCGCCTCCGTGGACGGCGAGAAGGTTCCTTTCGTCGCCGCTGCGAACGATGCCGCTGTGAACAAGGGCATCAAGGCCGGCGAGCTCGTCAAGGCCTTCGGGGAGAAGGTTGCCGGTCGCGGTGGCGGTAAGCCGGCCATGGCACAGGGCTCTGGTTCGGACGCCGCCGGCATCTCCGCCGGTATCGAGGCCGTCAAGAGCGCGCTGCGCGGATAGTCGGCCGGGGAGTTTTCGCTGATGCAGACCGAAAAACCAGACCCAGCCACCGACCCGGGCCGCGGCCGGAGGCTCGGCCTCGACGTGGGCACCGTGCGCATTGGGGTGGCGATCTCGGACCCGGACTGCATCCTGGCCACTCCGGTGGAGACCGTCCAGGCCACCGCAGACGACGCGGATGTGCAGCGCGTGGCAGAGATCTGCCGCGAGAATTTCGTGGTGGAGATCGTAGTTGGTCTGCCGGTCGCACTGCGCGGGAACCATACACAAAGCACCCTTAATGCCGAGGAATTTGCCCGCTTAGTTAAAGAAGAATTGCCGGATATTCCGCTGCGCATGGTGGACGAAAGAATGTCTACGATGGCCGCTACGCATGCGTTTCACGCCTCTGGCGTCAATAGTAAAAAAGGCAGAAAGAAGATCGACCAAGCAGCAGCAGTACATATTCTGCAGGGGTGGTTAGACACGCGGCGGCGCGCGCTTTCCTAAAATTTACCAATTCGTGAGAAAATGACCGGCGACGCTTAACATCGTTGGGCTCAGCTCGTATTTGACGTTATAGAGCAAACCCAAGAGCACACTCAAGACTAAACCCTGTACGAAAGGCCACACGGATCTATGGGATCGACCCGTAACATGCAGCCGAAGTTTAGACGGCGCCGTCAGATGGCGGCCGCGCTGGCTATCGCTCTGGTCGTTCTGTTGGTTGGCACTTGCGCCTACGTCTGGTACCAGCGCGACGTTGTGGCCGTGCGTGATTACGAGGGGGAGGGCAACGGCAACGTCGTCATGGTGCGCGTGAGCCCGGGCGACTCCGTGGATAGCCTGGCCGAACAGCTGGTGGAAAAGGACGTGGTGGGCTCCCGCCGCGCCCTGATGTCAGCCGCGGAGCGCAAGGATCCCGAACTGCAGGCGGGCTACTACCCACTGCAAGAGCAGATGTCTGCCGACAAGGCTCTGGAGTGGCTGTCCAGCGATGACCGCCGCCGGGGTGTAGTCGATATTCCCAACGGCCTGACCCTCCAAGACGTGAAGGTAGTCGACGGCGATAACCGCAAGGGTATCTTCACTCTGGTTTCCGAGCAGACCTGCCAGGACGAGCACACCTGTGTGTCTACCGAAGACCTGCAGAAGGCCGCGGCCCAGACCCCGCCGGAACAGCTGGAGATCGCGGACTGGGCTTTGGACAAGGTGAACGCGCGCGGCGATGACCCGAAGCGCATCGAGGGCCTGATTTCCCCGGGCGTGCACCTATTCGACCCGACCAGTAGTCCGGAGGAGATCCTGAAGTCTCTGCTGAAGACCTCCAAGGAGCAGTACGAGAACACCGGACTGCTGTCTTCTGCAGAGAAGGTGGGCTTAAGCCCCTATGACATGCTGGTGGCGGCTTCCCTGGTGGAGCGCGAGGCTCCGGAGGGCGACTTCGACAAGGTTGCGCGCGTGATCCTGAACCGCCTGGACGTAAACCAAAAGCTCGAGTTCGACTCGACGGTGAACTACGACCTGAGCGAGGTTGAGGTCGCCACCACCGACGAGGATCGTAAGCGCCCGACCCCGTGGAACACTTATGCCAAGGAGGGGCTGCCGGACACCCCGATCTCCTCGCCTGGCCTGCAGGCTCTGCACGCGATCGAGAACCCAGCCGAAGGCGACTGGCTGTACTTCGTTACCGTAGACCGCGACGGCCGCACCGTCTTCAACCGCGACTTTGACGCGCACGAGCGGGCAATCGAGGAATCCCGCCGCAACGGTGTGCTGGATTCGAACCGCTAGAACTTAAGCCAAGATCAAGAGCAAACCTAAGAGCAAACCTAAGAGCAAAGGGTGAATTAGTATGTCCGCCGCAGGCCACGTGCTGTCGGTAGATGAGTTCCTGGAGACGCCCGGCATGCGCTGCGCGGTGCTGGGCAGCCCGATCGAACACTCGCTGTCCCCGCAACTGCACAACGCCGGATACGGCGCGCTGGGGCTGCAGATGGATTACTACCGCGTGGAG
Source organism: Corynebacterium sp. ACRQJ (assembly GCF_022346045.1). Taxonomy (NCBI): domain Bacteria; kingdom Bacillati; phylum Actinomycetota; class Actinomycetes; order Mycobacteriales; family Corynebacteriaceae; genus Corynebacterium; species Corynebacterium sp. ACRQJ. The sequence continues at coordinate 116,034 of NZ_JAKRMT010000001.1, forward strand.
GCGGGAGAAGCGCGCGACATTCGCCGCCTGCTGACCGAGTCCGGCGATCAAGTCCGCGGCTTCTCCGTGACGATGCCCGGCAAGCAGGCGGCCTTGGAGTTGGCGGATTTGGCGACGAACCGAGCCCAGGAGATCGGCTCCGCCAACACGTTGGTGCCGCAGGGCGATGGCCAATGGCTGGCCGACAATACCGACGTGGACGGTGTGACCCGCTGCCTGGAGCACCTCTACGGCGGAGACACTTCCGCTCTGCAGGACGGTAAAGCGGTGATCGTCGGCAACGGAGGCACTGCCCGCCCGGCCGTTGCAGCACTGGCGGCCGCCGGGGTCACCGAGGTGACGGTGCTGGCTCGCTCCGAGCGCGCCCTGAACCTGCAGGCCGTGGTGGAAACCCTGGGCATGGATTTTTCTTGGTCCCGCTTCGAGGAGGCCGACATCGCTGGGATCTGTGCCGATGCCGCCGCCGTGATTTCCACGATCCCAGCCCACGCCGCCGAGGATTTGGCCGAGGGGCTGTGCGCCGCCGCGGGCATCGTGGACGTGATTTACGACCCTTATCCCACGCCGTTGCTTTCTGCGGCTCAGGCAAAGTCGATCCCGCACGCCGACGGTCTGCGCATGTTGGCGGGCCAGGCCGAGGAACAGTTCCGCCTGTTCACGGGCCATCCTGCCCCGGAAGGACTCATGCTAGATACCGTGCTGCGAGCCAAGGGACAAGCCTAGTTTCTCGCCCCTGTGGATAACTTTCCGCTCTCCACAGGCCGTACTTTCTCGAAGCCGCGCGCACGGGGGCCTGTCCGCGCGCCTGGTTAACCTTCTGAAGCGTGAATGCAACCTCGCTTCTTTCCTGGTGGCCGCTGCTGCCTTTCCTGCCGTGGGCTATCGCCCTTTTTCTTATTGACGCCCGCACCTCCCGCCTGCCGAACTATTTGACTCTTCCCGCCATACCCGCTGCCGGGCTCGTGCCCTTAGCCATACCGGGCGCAAACCACTGGGCTCTACTCGGCGGGGTGGCCTGGTGGGCGGTGGCCTTCGGGCTTCCGCTGCTGCACCCTCGGCTGCTGGCGGGTGGCGGGGATGCAAAGCTCGCGCTTACGACGGGAACACTGGCCGCTATTGTGGCTCCGTTGGGCGCCGTGGCCGCGCTGGGATTGAGCGGTGTGATGCACTGCTTCCTTCGCGGAGGGCAAAGAGCAGGCCGCGATAGGGCCAGCCCCCACGGCCCGGCGATGTTGGTGGCGACGGGGGCGGTGGTGGTGGCGTCATTAATCTTCCGTTAATAATCCGGGACGTCATTGAAGCTAAGGCTGCATATGGCCTGTATCATGCTCTTTATGCTTCGTTGGACTACTGCAGGTGAATCGCACGGCCAGGCCCTCATTTCGATGATCGAGAACCTCCCGGCCGGTTTGTCGGTAACTCGGGAAGACGTTTCTTATCAGCTGGCTCGCCGCCGTCTGGGCTACGGCCGCGGAGCTCGCATGAAGTTCGAAGCCGACGAAGTGACCTTCGTCGGCGGCGTTCGCCACGGCAAGACCCTCGGCAGCCCGGTGGCTGTGATGATCGGCAACACCGAGTGGCCGAAGTGGACGACGATCATGTCCGCAGATCCGATCGACGAGTCTGATCCGGAGGTTGCCAAGGAGATGGCCAGCGGTCGCGGTGCGAAGCTGACCCGCCCGCGACCGGGTCACGCTGATTTCTCTGGCATGGTGAAGTACGACCACGATGAGGCGCGTCCGATTCTGGAGCGTTCCTCCGCCCGCGAGACCGCCGCCCGCGTGGCCGCTGGAACTTTTGCCCGCGCGCTGCTGCGCGAGGTGCTGGGCGTGGAGGTCCTCTCGCACGTCATCAGCATCGGCCGCTCGGAGCCTTACGAGGGGCCGAGCCCGGCATTCTCCGACCTGGAGGGCATCGACGCCTCGCCGGTGCGCGCCTTTGATTCCGCAGCGGAAGAGTCCATGATCGACGAGATCAAGGCCGCCAAGAAGTCCGGCGATACCCTCGGCGGCATCGTCGAGGTCGTTGTTAAGGGCCTGCCGATCGGCCTGGGCTCCCACGTCTCCGGTGACGAGCGACTGGATGCCCAGCTGGCTGCCGCCCTCATGGGCATTCAGGCGATCAAGGGTGTGGAGATCGGCGATGGCTTCGAGGAGGCCCGCCGCCGGGGCTCCGAAGCGCACGACGAGATGGAGGCGGCTGCAGGCGGTGGCGTACACCGCCTGAGCAACCGTGCCGGTGGCCTGGAAGGTGGCATGACCAACGGCGAGGAGCTGCGCGTCCGCGCCGCCATGAAGCCGATCAGCACAGTCCCGCGCGCGCTGAAGACAGTGGATATGGCCACTGGCGAGGCCGCCACGGGCATCCATCAGCGTTCCGACGTGTGCGCCGTGCCGGCTGCCGGTGTGGTGGCCGAGACCATGGTCGCCCTGGTGCTGGCCCGCGCCGTACTGAAGAAGTTCGGTGGCGACTCCGTGGAGGAAACTAAGCGCAACGTGCAGTCCTACCTGGAGTACGTAGATACCCGCCTCGACTGGTCCGCTGAGGCCAGCGACGTGGCCGACGGGGAAGTGGCGGACGGAGAAATCCGATGAGCCCCCGCGCAGTGCTGGTGGGGCTGCCGGGCTCCGGCAAGACAACCATCGGTAAGCGCCTGGCCAACGCCTTAAACCTGCAGCTCGTGGACACCGACCACATGCTCGAGGAGAAGCTCGGCAAGACCTGCAACCAGATCATGGGCGAGCTCGGGGAGCCGGGTTTTCGCGAACAAGAGGCCATCGTGGTGTCTGAAGCCCTGCAGACCGACGGAATCGTCTCCCTCGGGGGCGGGGCAGTGGTGACCGAAAGCACCCGGAACCTGCTCGCCGACCACACGGTGGTGTACCTCAACGTCTCCATCGACGAGGGCGTACGGCGCACGTCCGGCTCTAACACCCGCCCACTGCTGAACGTCGCCGACCCGCGGAGCAAGTACGCACAGCTCTTTGCGCAGCGCTCTGCGTACTACGAGGAAGTCTCCAACTTCATGGTGCGCTGCGACGGCAAGGAGCCGCGCCGCGTGGTCACCGACATCCTGATGTTCATCGAAGAGGTGCGCCTGGAGCGCCTCAACGACCGCGATGCTTCCCACCCAACCCGGACCCTTTAGTCCGGGTCCAATATTCCGGCCCCGTAATCAGAACTCACATAAGGATCCTCTCCAACCATGACCAACGCACAGTCCGCAGACTTTCAGCAGCAGCGCATCAAGGTGGCCTCCCAGTCGCCTTACGAGGTGGTCATCGACCGGGGCATCGACTTCGCCACCGAGGAGATCCTGAAGGCCGCGGGAGCCACTGCCAACTACCTGATCATTCACCAGCCCGCACTCGCAGACCGCGCCAACGAGCTGTCCAAGCGGCTGACCGCAGCTGGGTTCGCCGCGCACACCCACCAGATCGAGGACGCCGAGTCGGCGAAGACGGCCCAGTCCGCCGCCGAGTGCTGGGATGTTTGCGCGCAAGTTGGCCTGACCCGCGCCGATACCATCATCGGCCTGGGCGGCGGCGCCTCCACGGACCTGGCCGGCTTCATCGCCGCCACCTGGATGCGCGGAATCAAGGTCGTGCACTATCCCACCACCTTGCTAGCCATGGTGGATGCCGCCGTCGGCGGCAAGACCGGCATCAACACCCCCGCAGGCAAGAACCTGGTGGGCGCTTTCCACGAGCCCAGCGCGGTCATCGTCGACCTGGAGGTCCTGGAGACCCTGCCGGAGGCCGAGATGGTCGCCGGCTCGGCGGAGATCGTCAAGGCCGGCTTCATTGCGGACACGGAAATCCTGGACATCTACGAGGCCGACCCGCAGGCTGCACTGAACCCGCACGGCAGCCTGCCGGAGCTGATCGCCCGGGCCATCCAGGTGAAGGCCGACGTGGTGGCGGTGGACCTGAAGGAATCCAGCCTGCGCGAGATCCTCAACTACGGCCACACCTACGGCCACGCGGTCGAGCACCACGAGGACTACCGCTGGCGCCACGGCCAGGCGGTTGCCGTGGGCATGATCTTCGAGGCAGAGCTGGCCAAGGCGGCTGGGTTGCTGAGCGAGGCAGACGTTCGGCGTCACCGCGACATCCTTAACGCGATAGGTCTGGCGACCAGCTACGACGGCGCCGAGCTAGACGAGCTGCTGGCGGCGATGGGGCGCGACAAGAAGAACAAGGGCGGCAAGATTCGCTTCGTGGTGCTCGAGCGGATCGGCAAGCCCACCCGCCTGGAAGGCCCCAGCGAGGAGCTGCTGCGCGCGGCGTACGCAGCTAGCGTGGAAGCATAAAAGGGCCGACAATCCACTGGCGACAATCCACTAGGAGGAGACAGCGATGAATGCAGCACAGCCGCAGGCGCCGAAGGTGTGCGTGATCAACGGCCCGAACCTAAACCGACTGGGCAAGCGCCAGCCGGAGGTCTACGGCACCACCACGCTGGCCGACGTGGAAGATCTGCTGGCCCGCGAGGCAGCCTCCTTGGGCATCGAGGTCGACTTCTTCCAGTCCAACCACGAGGGCGAGCTGCTGGATCGCGTGCACCTGGCCGCCGACGAGGGAGCCGCGGTGATCATCAACCCCGGCGGCTTTACCCACACATCCGTCGCGCTGCGCGACGCACTGGCAGAGATCGCCGACGGCGCGGGTTTCGTGGAGGTGCACATCTCGAACGTGCACGCGCGAGAGGAGTTCCGCCACCACAGCTACCTAAGCCCCCTGGCCAGTGGAGTGATCGCCGGCCTGGGCATCTACGGATACGTCGCCGCGCTGCGGTTCTTCGCACAGTAGTCACTGCTAGTTACTGCTGGTTACTGCTAGTTACTGTTGAAGGGAAGTTGGAGAGTTCATGTCTAAAAAATTTTTTGACGCCTACCGCACCCGCCGCAACAAGGCCACCGCAAAGATCCAAGACTCCGAGCACGCAGCCTTGCTGATCAGCGACTTGAAGAATGTCCGCTACCTGACCGGCTTCTCTGGATCGAACGCACTACTGGTGATCCGCGAGGACGGCCAGCACCTGCTGCTGACGGACGGGCGCTACGATACGCAGATCCGCGTCGAGACCGGCGAGCCGGACGATGTGACCATCGAAATCGGCGGCAAGCTGTTTGACCGCGCCGTTGAGTTTGCGGGGAAGGGCTTCGCCGTGGAGCCCAGCCTGGACTACGGGCAGGCACGGGCGCTGGACAACCCGCCGGTGCTTTCCTCGGTGGTGGAGGATCTGCGTCTGGTGAAGGACGAGCTGGAGATCGAGGCTCTGGCCGCGGCCGGCGAGCTGGCCGATAGCGTGTGGCGCTCCTTCATCGAGGACGACGGCATCCGCGAGGGCATCACGGAGATCCAGGCGGCGGCGGAGTTGGAGTTCCAGCTGCGCACCGCTGGAGCCGACGGGCTGAGCTTCGACACGATCCTGGCCAGCGGCTTGAACGCCACCAAGCCGCACGCGGGAGTCTCCCGCGACAGAATCGTTCCCGGCCTGGTGACCGTGGACTTCGGGGTGTATCTGGACGGCTACGCCTCCGACCAGACCCGCACGGTCTGCGTGGGCGAGCCCGACGAGCTGTCCCGCGAACTCTACGACGTGGTCTACCGCGCCCAGAAGGCCGGTGAGGCGATCCTGGCTCCGGGTGTGGCGCTGCGTAACGTGGACGCAGCCTGCCGCGACGTCATTACTGAGGCCGGCTATGGGGACTTCTTCGTGCACTCCACGGGACACGGCGTGGGGCTCGACGTGCATGAGGCCCCGCGGGCAGCGGCGGGCGTCAATCCCGAAGAAGAGCTAGTAGAAGGCATGACGGTAACGGTCGAGCCGGGCATCTACATCCCCGGCAAGACGGGCCTGCGCATCGAGAACACGTACGTAATCACCAACGATGGGGCGCGTAGCTTCAACGCCTCGCCGACGGAACTCATCGTCGTTTAGGTTTGGCCGGCTGCTAGACTGTAGCAGCCAAAAATTTTTTAATACTCGCAATCGCAATCTCAATAAGGAGACCATTCGTGGCAACCACCGCTGACTTCAAGAACGGCCTTGTCCTCAAGGTTGATGGCAAGCTGCAGCAGATCGTCGAATTCCAGCACGTCAAGCCGGGCAAGGGCCCCGCTTTCGTGCGCACGAAGCTCAAGGATGTCGTCTCCGGCAAGACCATCGACAAGACCTGGAACGCAGGCGTGAAGGTGGAGACCGCTACCGTTGACCGCCGCGACATGACCTACCTGTACAACGACGGCACCAGCTTCGTTCTGATGGACGAGAAGACCTACGACCAGATCGAGCTGGCCCCGCACCTGATGGGCGAGGGCGCGAAGTTCCTGCTGGAGAACACCAGCGTCCAGGTTTCCTTCCACGAGGGCGAGCCGCTGTTCGCTGAGCTGCCGGTATCCGTGGAGCTGAAGATCGAGCACACCGACCCGGGCCTGCAGGGCGACCGCTCCACCGGCGGCTCCAAGCCCGCCACCCTGGAGACCGGCGCCGAGATTCAGGTGCCGCTGTTCCTCGAGACCGGCAACGTCGTTAAGGTAGACACCCGCACCGGCGAGTACCTGTCCCGCGTAAACAACTAAGGCAGCGACTGTTTTTCACCCATGACTGAAGAACGCACAGCTGATAGCAACGCTGCTAAGGCGGCTAAGGCCGCTTCCTTCAAGCGCCACGGCTCGCGCTACAAGGCGCGCCGTCGCGCCGTAGACATCCTGTTCGAGGCCGAGTTCCGTGACATCGACCCGGTGGAGATCGTCGAGGAGCGCATCTCGCTGGCCAAGGATTCCGCGAACCAGGTCAAGCCCGTGCCGGAGTACACCCAGCAGATCGTGCCCGGCGTGGCGACGAACCTGGACGCACTCGACGAGGCCATTGCGCTGCACCTGTCCAGCGATTGGCGGCTGGATCGCCTTCCCGCCGTCGACCGCGCGGTGCTGCGGGTGGCGGCGTGGGAGCTGAAGTTCAACGACGACGTGCCGCCGCAGGTTGCCGTGGTTGAGGGAGTGGAGCTGGCCAGCGAGTACTCCCACGACAAGGCGCCCAGCTACATCCACGCGGTGCTGGACGGCATCAATAAGGAACTGCAACTGCAGGCGGACATGAAGATCGCCGACGCGGCCGCCGCTCAGAGGGCCGAGCCGTCCGACGAGTTGGACGGACTGCTCGACGGGGTCGTCAAAGAATCCGGTGAAGCGTGATAGACTTCTAGTCGTCAAAAGTAGACATCCTTTAACGGACCGCACAGAGAGGCGGGAAAGGAGGTCACGATGAACTCGACGGCTGGGGAAGCTGGCGTCACCTTACTCGACGCGGATCAAGTTTCCCGTACTGTCGCGCGCATCGCGCACCAGATCATTGAAAAGACGGCGCTGGATGGGGAAGACTCCCGGCGCGTAGTTCTACTCGGCATTCCATCGGGGGGAGTGCCGCTTGCGGCCCGCCTGGCCGAGAAGATTCAGCACTTCACGGGGGTAGAGGTGTTCCAGGGTTCCCTGGACATCACCCTGTACCGCGACGACCTGCGCAACACCACCCACCGCGCGCTGAAACCCACCAAGGTTCCCGCGGAGGGGATTGATGACGCCATCGTCGTCCTGGTCGACGACGTCCTCTACAGTGGCCGTTCCATCCGTGCGGCACTCGATGCACTCACGGACATCGGCCGGCCGTATGCCGTGCAGGTGGCGGTGCTGATCGATCGCGGTCACCGCAAGCTGCCGATCCGCGCGGACTACGTGGGCAAGAACATTCCGACTGCCGCCGACGAGGACGTGACGGTGAACCTCGCGGAGCTGGACGGGGTAGACAACGTGGTTCTGACCCGCAGGCCAGGCACTGGGGAAGGGAGCAACTAAGCCATGAAGCACCTGATTAGCATTGCCGATCTGAACAAGTCCGAGATCTTAGGCCTGATGGACGAGGCCGACCGCTTCGCCGAGGCCCTCGAAGGCCGCGAGATGAAGAAGCTGCCCACGCTGCGCGGCCGCACAATCTTCACCCTGTTCTACGAGAACTCCACTCGTACGCGATCTTCCTTCGAGACCGCGGGCAAGTGGATGAGCGCGGACGTCATCAACATATCCGCCTCCAGCTCGTCGGTGAAGAAGGGCGAGTCACTGCGTGATACCGCGCTGACCCTGAAGGCCGTGGGCGCCGACGCGATCATCATGCGCCACCCGTCCTCCGGCGCGGCTCGCCAGGTAGCCGGTTGGCTGGACGATACGGCCATCATCAACGCAGGTGACGGTTCCAACCAGCACCCCACCCAGGCTCTTTTGGATGCCACCACGATGCGCAACCGCATCGGGGAGATTAGCGGCAAAAAGGTAGTGATCGTCGGGGATATCCTGCACTCCCGCGTGGCCCGCTCGAATGCGCAGCTGCTCACGACCCTCGGAGCGGAGGTGGTGTTCGTGGCACCCCCGACGCTGGTGCCGCTGGGTATTGAGCACTGGGGTGCGGAACCGGACAGCGTGCGCGTGAGCTACGACTTCGACAGCGAGATCGCCGATGCAGACGTGGTGATGATGCTGCGTGTGCAGGCCGAGCGCATGCACGGCGGCTTCTTCCCCTCGCACCGCGAGTACGCCACCCGCTACGGCCTTTCCCAGGCCCGCGCGGAGCGTATGAAGGAAGGCGCCATCATCATGCACCCGGGCCCGATGCTGCGCGGCATGGAGATCAACTACGACGTTGCGGATGCCCCGCAGACCGTGGTGCTGAACCAGGTCACCGCGGGTGTGCACGTGCGCATGGCGGTGCTGTTCACCCTGCTAGTCGGAGAAGAGGGCTAGGCGCACATGGCACAGACGGATAAGAATACTTTCGATAAAGGAGCTTTGACGATGACCTCCGAGTACCCGGCCACCGGCGAGCTGGCGGGCCACCCCACCGGCGCCGAGAACGCAGTGCTGCTGCGTGGCGTTTTGCTCTACGGCGAGGGGGAGAAGCAGGACGTGCTGATCCAGGACGGCGTGATCGCCGAGATCGGCGCTGACCTGGCCGACTCGGCTCCACAGGGCGCGGAGGTGCTGGACCTGGACGGCCAGGTGCTGCTGCCTGGCCTGGTGGACATGCACGTTCACCTGCGCGAGCCGGGCCGCGAGGATACCGAGACCATTGCCACCGGCTCCGCGGCCGCCGCCCAGGGCGGCTTCACGGCTGTGTTCACCATGGCGAACACGGCCCCGGTCACCGACAACCCCGCCATCGCGGAGATGGTGTGGTTCAAGGGCCAGAACACGAACCTGTGCGATGTGCACCCGGTCGGCTCGATCTCCAAGGGGCTGGAGGGCAAGGAGCTCACGGAATTCGGCATGATGGCCGATTCCGATGCGAAGGTGCGCATGTTCTCCGACGACGGCAAGTGCGTCGACGACCCCCGCCTTATGCGCCGCGCCATCGAATACTCCAAGGGCATGGACGTGCTGCTGGCTCAGCACTGTGAGGAGCCCCGCCTGACGGAGGGCGCCGTGGCCCACGAGGGCGAGACCGCCGCCCGCCTGGGGCTGGGTGGCTGGCCGCGCGTGGCCGAGGAATCCATCGTCGCCCGCGATGCCATCATGGCCCGCGACTACGGTGGCCGCCTGCACATCTGCCACGCCTCCACCGAGGGAACTGTGGAGCTCCTGCGCTGGGCTAAGGATCAGGACATCCCGCTCTCCGCGGAAGTCACCCCGCACCACCTGCTTCTCACCGACGCGCGGCTGGAGACCTACGACGGCGTGAACCGCGTGAACCCGCCGCTGCGCGAGCAGCGCGACGTGGAGACCCTACGCGCCGCCCTGATCGACGGCACCGTCGACTGCGTGGCCACCGACCACGCCCCGCACGGCTCCGAGGACAAGTGCTGCGAGTTCGACCAGGCACGCCCCGGCATGCTGGGCATCGAGACCTCGCTGGCGCTGATCGCCAAGATCTTCGTCATCGACGGCGACGAGGACTGGCGCTTCGTCGCCAAGGTCATGTCCGAGCGCCCGGCGGAGATCACCAAGCTGCCCGGCCACGGACGCCCGATCGCGGTAGGGGAGCCGGCGAACCTGTGCGCGGTGGACCTGAACCAGAAGTGGACGGCGCACGGAAAGGACATGGCCTCCAAGGCCAACAACACCCCGTACGAGGGCATGGAGATGCCGGTCAAGGTGACCACCACGCTGTTGCGAGGCAAGGTGACCTGCAAGAACGGCTCAGCGGTGAAGTAAGCACCCACGAGTGGGCGTCACTAAAAAGAACCAAACACAACAGCTAAGAGTTAAGGAAACAAGCACAATGAGCTACACGCCAGCAGCACTGGTTCTCGCCGACGGAAAGATCTTCCGCGGCCGCGCATTCGGCGCGACGGGCCGCACCCTGGGCGAGGCGGTGTTCACCACCGCCATGACCGGCTACCAGGAGACCATGACCGACCCCTCCTACCACCGTCAGATCGTGGTGGCGACGGCCCCGCAGATCGGCAACACGGGTTGGAACGACGAGGATTCCGAGTCCCGCGGCGACAAGATCTGGGTCGCCGGCCTGGTTATCCGAGACCTGTCCCGCTCCGTGAGCAACTGGCGCGCCGACCGCAGCCTGACCGACGAGATGGAAGCCCAGGGAATCATTGGCATCCAGAACGTCGACACCCGTGCGATCGTGCGCCACCTGCGCGACAAGGGCTCCGTCGCGGCAGGCATTTTTAGCGGTGACGCCCTCACCTCCGACGAGGATATGCTCAGCCAGGTGCAGGCCCAGCCCTCCATGGCGGGTGCGGATCTTTCCGCCGACGTCAGCACCGACGAGCTGTACGTGGTGGAGCCGGAAGGGGAGACCAAGCACACCGTCATCGCCTACGACATGGGTATTAAGACGAACACCCCGCGCGAGTTCTCCAAGCGCGGCGTGCGCAGCGTGGTCGTGCCTTCCAACACCACCTTCGAGGAGGTGCAGAAGCTGATGGCCGAGTACAACGCCACCGGCGTGTTCATCTCGAACGGCCCGGGCGACCCGGCGACGGCCGACGCGACGGTGGAGGAGCTGAAGAAGATCCTGGAGGCCAAGATTCCTTTCTTCGGCATCTGCTTCGGCAACCAGCTGCTCGGCCGTGCGCTGGGCATGGAGACCTACAAGCTGAAGTTCGGCCACCGTGGCACCAACGTGCCGGTCCTGGATCACCAGACCGGCCGGATCGACATCACCGCGCAGAACCACGGCTTCGCCCTGAAGGGCAAGGCGCTGGAGAAGTTCGACACCCCGTTCGGCGAGGCGCAGGTGACGCACACCTGCCTGAACGACGACGTGGTCGAGGGCGTGGCACTGCTGGACGGCAGCGCATTCTCCGTCCAATACCACCCGGAATCGGCAGCCGGCCCGCACGACGCAAACCCGCTGTTCGATAAGTTCTTCGCGAATCTCGAGAAGAACAGCTAACGCAACAGAGCAAAGCAACAGAGCCAAGCAAAAGCTAGTAACACCGAATTAAAGGGAAAACCAATGCCACGTCGCGAAGACATCAACCACGTACTCGTCATCGGCTCCGGCCCGATCGTCATCGGCCAGGCCTGCGAGTTCGACTACTCCGGTACTCAGGCCTGCCGAGTCCTGAAGGAAGAAGGCCTGCGCGTTACGCTGATCAACTCCAACCCGGCGACCATCATGACCGACCCGGAGTTTGCCGATAACACCTACATCGAACCGATCGCCCCGAAGTACATCGAGAAGATCTTCCAGGAGCAGCAGGCCGCCGGCCACAAGGTCGACGCGGTCCTGGCGACTCTGGGCGGCCAGACCGCACTGAACGCTGCGATCCAGCTTGATCGCCTGGGGATCCTCGACAAGTACGGCGTGGAGCTGATCGGCGCGGACATCGACGCCATCGAGCGCGGTGAGGATCGCCAGAAGTTCAAGGACATCGTGGCGAAGATCGGCGGCGATTCCGCCCGCTCCCGCGTGTGCCACAACATGGACGAGGTTCACGAGACGGTCGCCGAGCTGGGCCTGCCGGTCGTCGTGCGCCCGTCGTTCACCATGGGTGGCCTGGGTTCCGGCCTGGCCTTCAACGAGAAGGACCTGGAGCGCATCGCCGGCGGTGGCCTGGCTGCCTCCCCGGAGGCCAACGTTCTGATCGAGGAGTCCATCCTCGGTTGGAAGGAGTTCGAGCTAGAGCTGATGCGCGACGGCAAGGATAACGTCGTGATCGTCTGCTCCATTGAGAACGTGGACGCGCTGGGCGTGCACACCGGCGACTCCATGACCGTCGCCCCGAGCATGACCCTGACCGACCGCGAGTACCAGGTGATGCGCGACCAGGGCATCGCCATCCTGCGCGAGGTCGGCGTGGATACCGGCGGCTGTAACATCCAGTTCGCCGTGAACCCGAAGGACGGGCGCATCATCACCATCGAGATGAACCCGCGCGTGTCCCGCTCTTCGGCCCTGGCCTCCAAGGCCACCGGCTTCCCGATTGCGAAGCTGGCCGCCAAGCTGGCCATCGGCTACACCTTGGATGAGGTCCGCAACGACATCACCGAGGTCACCCCAGCCGCCTTCGAGCCGACCCTGGACTACGTGATCGTCAAGGCCCCGCGTTTCGCCTTCGAGAAGTTCCCGGGTGCCGACGACACGCTGACCACCACCATGAAGTCCGTCGGCGAGGCCATGGCCGTCGGCCGCAACTACATCACGGGCCTGAACAAGGTCATGCGTTCCCTGGAGACCAAGCAGGCCGGATTCTGGACCGTGCCGGACGAGGAGTTCGCCGGCGAGCGCGCCACCGACAAGCAGGCCGTGCTGGAGGACCTGAAGCGCCCGACCGAGGGCCGCATGTACGACGTGGAGCTGGCCCTGCGCCTCGGCGCCACCGTCGAGGAGGTCTACGCGGCCTCCGGCATTGACCCCTGGTTCCTGCACGAGCTCGCCGGTCTGGTGGAGTTCCGCAGCCGTCTTATTGACGCCCCAGTCTTGGACGTCGACCTTCTCCGCGAAGCGAAGTACATGGGTCTGTCGGATAAGCAGATTGCAGCGCTGCGTCCGGAGCTGGCGGGCGAGGACGGCGTGCGCGCCCTTCGCTGGGCCCAGGGCATCCGCCCGGTCTTCAAGACCGTGGACACCTGCGCTGCCGAGTTCGAGGCGAAGACCCCGTACCACTACAGCTCCTACGAGCTGGATCCGGCCGCCGAGTCCGAGGTTGCCCCGCAGCCGGACAAGAAGAAGGTGCTGATCCTGGGCTCCGGCCCGAACCGCATTGGCCAGGGCATCGAGTTCGACTACTCCTGCGTGCACGCCGCCCTGGAGCTGTCTCGCGTGGGCTATGAGACCGTCATGGTCAACTGCAACCCGGAGACTGTCTCCACGGACTACGACACCGCCGACCGCCTGTACTTCGAGCCGCTGACCTTCGAGGACGTCATGGAGGTCTACCACGCAGAGGCCGAATCCGGCGAGATCGCAGGCGTGATCGTGCAGCTGGGTGGCCAGACCCCGCTGGGCCTGGCGCAGCGTCTGGCGGACGCTGGCGTGCCGGTTGTTGGCACCTCCCCGGAGGCCATCAACCTGGCCGAGGATCGTGGCGAGTTCGGCAAGGTGCTGGAGCAGGCTGCCCTGCCGGCCCCGGAGTTCGGCACCGCCACTAGCGTGGAGGAGGCACACGACGTGGCCGCCCGCATCGGCTTCCCGGTGCTGGTTCGCCCGTCCTACGTGCTGGGCGGACGCGGCATGGAGATCGTCTACGACGACGAGAGCCTGTCCAACTACATCCAGCGAGCCACTGAGATCACCAACGACCACCCGGTTCTGGTGGACCGCTTCCTGGACTCCGCAATCGAGATCGACGTGGATGCACTGTGCGACGGCGAGCACGTGTACCTGGCCGGCGTGATGGAGCACATCGAGGAGGCCGGCATCCACTCCGGCGACTCCGCCTGTGCGATCCCGCCGATGACCCTGGGCGCGGAGGACATCGACAAGGTGCGCAAGGCCACCGCCAAGCTGGCTCACGGCATCGGCGTGAAGGGTCTGATGAATGTTCAGTTCGCACTGAAGGACGACATCCTCTACGTCATCGAGGCCAACCCGCGCGCCTCCCGTACCGTGCCCTTCGTCTCTAAGGCCACGGGCGTGCAGCTGTCCAAGGCCGCCGCGCGCATCATGCTGGGCACCAGCATCCCGGACCTGATCGAGGAGGGCATCCTGCCGCACGACCGCGACGGCGGCTCCCTGCCGCAGGGCCACCCGATCGCTGTGAAGGAGGCTGTTATGCCCTTCAACCGCTTCCGCAGCCCGGAGGGCCACGTGCTGGACTCCCTGCTGAGCCCGGAGATGAAGTCCACCGGTGAGGTCATGGGCCTGGACGACGACTTCGGTACCGCCTTCGCAAAGTCCCAGGAAGCCACCGGCGACCTGCCGACCGAGGGCACCGTCTTCGTCTCGGTGGCCAACCGCGACAAGCGCACGGTGCTCCTGCCAATCCAGCGCCTGTACTCGCTGGGCTTTAAGATCCTGGCCACCCAGGGCACCGCCGCCATGCTGCGCCGCAACGGCGTGGAGTGCGAGGTCGTGGCCAAGATCTCCGACGAGCGCCGTGCCGCCGCGGAGAACACCCCGCTGGTTGATACCAACGGCGAGCCACTGCGCACCGTGGGCGACTGGATCAAGGACGGCGACGTCGACCTGATCCTGAACACGCCGGCTGGCTCCGCCGGGGCGCGTCACGATGGTTACGACATCCGCTCTGCTGCGGTGAACATGGGCGTGCCGTGCGTGACTACCGTCCAGGGAGCCGTGGCAGCCGTCCAGGGCATCGAGGCCTTGCAGGGCGCCGAGCCGACCGTGCGCGCCATTCAGGAGGTCGATCACTCGTGACCGCGAGTGCGAGTTCGGTAGGCCGCCCAACCTTCGGCGAGCGGTTCCTGGAGCGTTCCCAGGACCACGGGCAGCTCTGTGTGGGCATGGATCCGCACGTGGGCATCCTGGAGGACTGGGGCTTAAAGGCCGACGTGGCAGGACTGGAGGCCTTCAGCAAGACCTGCGTGGAGGCCTTCGCGGACGTCGCCTGTGTGGTCAAGCCCCAGGTGGCCTTCTACGAGCAGTTCGGCTCGGCCGGCTTGACCGTGCTGGAGCGATCGATCGCGGAGCTGCGGAAGGCCGGGGTGTTGGTTATTGCCGACGCCAAACGGGGCGACATTGGCTCGACCATGGCCGGGTACGCACGGGCGTGGTTGGATCCGGAATCTCCGCTGTGCAGCGACGCTGTGACCGTATCCCCGTGGTTGGGCTTCGACTCCCTGCGCCCTGTTATCGACTTGGGTGAGCAGCACGGCAGAGGTGTGATCGTCCTGGCCGCCACATCTAACCCGGAGGCGCGGGGTCTGCAACGCTCCTACTTCGACGGCACAGACACGAACTTGGCCCAGTACATTGTGGACCGCGTGGCCGCGGAAAACTCCCAGCATCCTGGGGCTGGCAACCTCGGCGTAGTAGTCGGCGCGACTCTGGCGGAGCCGCCGCGCTTGGACGAGGTGGGCGGCATGGTTCTGATGCCGGGAGTCGGCGCCCAGGGAGGCACCATGGACGATGTGCGACGTATCGCCGGGGGAGACCAGACGGCGTCACTAGTATCGCCCAACGTTTCCCGCGGCGTACTGCGCGCAGGGCCTGTGGTTGCGGATCTGCGAAACGCAGTGGCCGAGCAGGCGGCAACTCTACGGCTCTAGCAGGGGCTTTTGCTGTTCTTCATGGATTCAGGTGTTACACTGTTACTCATTGTTTGAAACCTGGTCGCGTGGCGCCACGCCTGCACATATAGGCGGTTCGGGCGAAGCGTGTACAGTAGTCGAGAACATGAATCCGAAAAATGAATCTCGGTGTGTCAGCTTGGCATTTTCCACCGAGAGGATTTAATATCCAGCGTTGCTTGGAATACCGTTTGGTCTCTACAGCATGCTGGTTATGGACCAGAAAAACTTTCCATCCTTTAAGACGAGAAAAATTTAACGGAGGCACCCGTGGCACTTCCCCAGTTGACCGATGAGCAGCGCGCAGCAGCGCTGAAGAAGGCAGCCGAGGCACGCAAGGCACGCGCAGAACTGCGCGAGAAGCTGAAGCGTGGCGGCACCGACCTGAAGCAGGTCCTGAAGGACGCCGAGACCGACGAGACCCTGGGCAAGATGAAGGTTTCCGCCCTGCTGGTTTCCCTGCCGAAGGTTGGCAAGGTGAAGGCCAAGGAGATCATGGAGCAGCTGGAGATCGCTGAGACCCGTCGCATCCGCGGCCTGGGCGACCGTCAGCGCCGCGCCCTGCTGGAGCACTTCGGTTTCGAGGAATAGTCTTGAGCCAGGACCTGAATAGCGGACGGATCGTCGTACTGGCGGGCCCATCTGCGGTGGGTAAGTCCACCGTCGTGCGCCGCCTGCGCACCGACGTTCCGGACCTGTTTTTCAGTGTGTCCATGACCACCCGCGACCCGCGTCCCGGCGAGGTCGATGGCGAGGACTACATCTACGTCACCCGCGAGCAGTTCGAACAGAACATCGCGGCCGACAAGATGCTCGAATGGGCGGAGATCCACGGAGGCCTACAGCTTTCCGGCACGCCGCGCGAACCCATCGAAAAGGCGCTGGCTGAATCCCGTCCGGTACTCGTCGAGGTAGACCTCGAGGGCGCGCGCAACGTCAAGAAGATGCTGCCCCAGGTGCAGACCGTCTTCCTGGCTCCGCCGTCGTGGGAGGTACTGGTTGACCGTCTGACCGGTCGTGGAACCGAGACGCAGGACATCATAGAGCGCCGCCTGCAGACCGCGAAGGTCGAGATGGCCTCGCAGTCCGAGTTTGATCACGTGGTTGTGAACGACGACGTGGATCGGGCAGTGGCGGCCATCAGCGAGATCCTTCGCTAATCGGGCGCTTAGGACACGGCAGGCACAGAAGCTCCAGCGGCGCACTCTTCAGTCCCGCGCTTTAAAGAACTAAATAAATAATCAAACAACCCACCAAAGAAAAGGTGAATACCGTGGAAAACCAGGACGTGAATGCGAACGATAGCGTGTTCGATCCTCCTGTAGGCATCACCAATCCACCGATCGACGAGCTGCTGACGAAGGTCTCCTCCAAGTACGCCTTGGTCATCTTCGCCGCTAAGCGCGCACGTCAGATCAACGACTACTTCCAGACGGTCGACGAGGGCGTCTTCGAGTTCGTCGGACCTCTGGTGACCCCGGATGTTCACGAGAAGCCGCTGTCCATCGCCCTGCGCGAGATTAACCGGGATCTGTTGGAACACACCGAGGGTTAAACCAGCTAGGCTGATTCGTTGTGAACGTTGCATCAGCTGAATTGAACACCAAGCCGCTCCGCGTCGTCATCGGCGTAGGGGGCGGCATTGCTGCGTATAAGGCCGCTCATCTGGTCCGCTACTTCACCGAGCGCGGCCACCAGGTGCGGGTGATTCCCACCCGCTCTGCGCTGAACTTCGTGGGTGCCGCCACCTTCGAGGCTCTCTCGGGCCAGCCGGTGGCCACCGATGTTTTTGACGCCGTGGACGAGGTGCAGCACGTCCGCCTGGGGCAGGAGGCCGACCTCATCGTCGTGGCCCCGGCCACTGCAGACCTGATGGCCCGGATCGCCCATGGGCGTGCCGACGATCTGCTTACAGCTAGCTGCCTGGTTGCTACGTGCCCCGTGGTGCTGGCTCCGGCGATGCACACCGAGATGTGGCTGAACCCGGCGACCGTGGACAACGTGGCCACGCTGCGCCGCCACGGCCTGACGGTGCTGGAGCCCGCGCACGGGCGGCTCACGGGCAAGGATACCGGCGCCGGGCGGTTGCCGGAGCCGGAGCAGATCGGCGAGCTGGCGCTCACCGTCCTAGCAGACCGCGAGGCCTTCACCCGCGACCTGGAGGGCAAGAAGGTCGTCATCAGTGCCGGTGGTACGCACGAGCCCCTGGATCCCGTTCGCTACCTCGGCAACGCATCCTCCGGCCGCCAGGGCTACGCGCTAGCAGAGGTTGCCGCCCAGCGCGGCGCCGAGGTCACCCTTGTTGCGGGTGTGACCGAGAACCTGCCCACTCCCATCGGCGCTGAGGTAGTGCGGGTGAAGACCGCCCGCGAGATGCAGCAGGCCGTCATGGAGCACGCGCCTACCGCCGACGTCGTGGTCATGGCCGCGGCCGTTGCCGACTACCGTCCCGCAGAGGTGGCAGGCTCAAAGATGAAGAAGGGCTCGGAGGCCGACCTGTCCACCATCCAGCTGACCGAGAACCCAGACATCCTCGCGGGCGTGGTTGAGGCGCGCAGGCGGGGAGACGTGGCGTCCACAACAAAGATCGTGGGCTTCGCGGCAGAAACGGGAGACGAAAACAGCACGCCGCTCGACTTCGCCCGCAAGAAGCTCGAGAAGAAGGGCTGCGACCTACTGATGTGCAACGCGGTGGGCGACGGCAAGGTCTTCGGACAGCCGGATAGCTCGGGCTGGATCCTACGCCCGGACGGTGAGGTCACCGAGGTGCCGCAAGGGCCCAAGACCGGGGTCGCTGCCGCTATCTGGAAGGCCGTGTGCGAGACTCTCTAGGCAGCTACGTGACAAATACAGACAGCTTAGTCTAGTATGTGTCCATCGACTTAAAAGTCTTCAGTAATTCAAACGTATAAAAGGAAAATCCACGTGTCTTTGCGCCTGTTTAGTAGCGAGTCCGTCACCGAAGGGCACCCCGACAAGATCTGCGACGCGATCTCCGACAAGATCCTCGACGCGCTGATTGCCAAGGACCCCGAGGCGCGCGTGGCCGTTGAGACCGTCGTGACCACCGGCCTGGTGCACGTCGTCGGCGAAATCCGCACCACCACCTACGTAGAGATCCCCGCGCTGGTGCGCAAGACCCTGCTGGAGATCGGCTTCAACAGCTCCGACATGGGCTTCGACGGCTCCACCTGTGGTGTTAGCGTGGCCATCGGTGAGCAGTCCCAGGAGATCGCCCAGGGTGTCGATACCGCCCTCGAGCACCGCTCGCACGACGCGGAAGGCGGCACCGAGCTGGACGAGATCGACCGCCTCGGCGCCGGCGACCAGGGCCTGATGTTCGGCTACGCCACCAACGAGACCCCGGAGTACATGCCGCTGCCGATCGCGCTGGCACACCGCCTGTCCCGCCGCCTGACGGAGGTGCGCAAGAAGGGCATCGTCCCGCACCTGCGCCCCGACGGCAAGACCCAGGTGACCTTCGCCTACGACACGGAAGGCGCCCCGGTGCGTCTGGATACCGTCGTGGTCTCCACACAGCACGACGCCGGCATCGAGCAGGAGTGGCTGCACGAGCAGATCCGCACCCACGTTGTCCAGTACGTGCTGGACGAGGCGGGCCTCAGCGGCAACCTGGCGGACACCGACTACACGCTGCTGGTGAACCCCTCCGGCTCCTTCGTGCTGGGCGGCCCGATGGGCGATGCCGGCCTGACCGGCCGCAAGATCATCGTCGACACCTATGGCGGTATGGCTCGCCACGGTGGCGGCGCGTTCTCCGGCAAGGACCCGAGCAAGGTGGACCGCTCCGGCGCCTACGCCATGCGCTGGGTTGCCAAGAACATCGTCGCCGCCGGCCTGGCCGACCGCGCGGAGGTGCAGGTGGCCTACGCCATCGGGCGAGCGACCCCGGTGGGCCTGTACGTGGAGACCTTCGGCACCGAGAAGGCACCGGTCGAGGCCATCCAGGATGCCGTTCGCCAGGTGTTCGACCTGCGCCCGGCCGCGATCCTGCAGGAGCTGGACCTGAAGCGCCCGATCTACGCCCAGACCAGCGCCTATGGCCACTTCGGCCGCACCGACTTGGACCTGCCGTGGGAGCGCACCGACCGCGTGGAAGCGCTACAGAAGGCCGTCGCCGCCGCCCAGCAGTCCCAGTAGGTTTAAAGCACCGTGGACCAGCCCGTCGCCCGCGTACTGCCGATGCTCGGCGTGCCACACCTCGACCGGCTTTTCGACTACGCGGTGCCCGCAGACATGGACGCGCATGCCCAGCCGGGTGTGCGCGTCCGCGTTCGTTTCTCCGGCCGGTTGGTCGATGCGTTCGTCATCGAGCGCCGCCGCCGAAGCGACCACCCCGGCGAGCTGCGCCAGCTGGAGCGCGTGATCAGCCCCATCCAGGTGCTACCGAAGCCCCTGTGGGAGCTCGTGAACACGCTCGCCGAGCGCTACGCAGGCGTGCGTTCGGACATTCTGCGCTCCGTCGTGCCTTCCCGCCACGCCTCGGCGGAGAACGCCGGTTTGTTCGCCGACGGTGCGGCCTGGGAGGACCTCGGAGCCAAGCTGCAGTCTGTCGAACAGGCCGCCACCGATTCTTACGCCGCCGCCGAGGAGGCTTTGGCGCCCTACACTCACGGCGCGGCGTACCTGTCGGCGCTCGTCGAGGGCAAGGCTGCGCGTGCTTGTTTATTGACGCCCCCAGGCCGCGACATCTCCACCCTCATCGCGGCCATCACCGCCGCCGTGGCCTGGAATACGCAGGGGAGCGTGCTGGTGGTGGCTCCCAACCAACGTCTGGTGGATCGACTGGTGGCGGGGTTGAAGGAGCACATGAACCCCGCACAGGTGATGGAACTGACGGCACAGGTGGGACCGAATGCGCGCTATCGCCGCTACCTTTCGGTGCTCGCGGGCCAGGCGCGCGTGGTGGTGGGCACGCGCTCTGCGGCACTGCTGCCCGTCGTCGCACCCCGCCTGATGGTGCTGGTGGGCGAGGCCGACGACAACCTGGTGGACCCGCGCGCCCCGTACATCCACGCGCGGGAGGCGCTGGCGTTGCACGCGCAGCGCACCGGAGCGGGGCTGCTGATCGTCGGGGTGCACCGCTCGGCCGAGGTGCAGCAGTGGGTGGATAGCGGGCTAGTGTATCCGCTGCTGCCCACGCGGGAGGTACTGCACGATGCCATGCCGTGGATCCGCGGCATGGGGGAGACCGACAGCGCGACAGAGCGGGAGCTCCACGCGCCCGGGGCGCGCATCCCCTCCATGGGCTTCGAGGCGCTACGCGAGTGCGTGGATAACGGCGTGCCCGCGTTGGTGCAGGTTCCGCGGCGGGGATACGCACCCGCGCTGGCGTGTGCGAAATGCCGCACGCCCGCCCGCTGCCGGCACTGCAACGGCCCTTTGGAGTTGCCCACGAGTGCTGAGGCCGCCCCGCCGCGCTGCCGCTGGTGCGGGCTGACCGCCGGGCTATTTACTTGTTCCGCCTGCGGCAACCACAGCGTACGGCTGTCCGTAATCGGCCACGACCGGACGGTGGAGGAGCTGGGGCGGGCATTCCCCGGAGTGCCGATCATCGCCAGCGGCGGCAAACACGTGGTGGATAGCGTGCGGCTGCGCAAGAGCATCGTCGTGGCCACGCCTGGGGCGGAACCCACCGTCGAGGGCGGCCTGTACGGCGCAGCGATCCTGGTGGATCCGTGGATCCTGCTGGGAAGGCAGGACCTCCGTGCCGCGGAGACTGCGCTGCGCCACTGGATGGAGGCTGCCGCCCTCGTCGCCCCACGGAGCCAGGGCGGCAAGGTGGTCTTCGCCGGGGCAGCGAACCTGCCGACGGCTCAGCAACTGATCCGCTGGGATCCCGTCGGATCTGCGCGCGCGGAGCTGGCGCACCGGGCCGAGGCCGCCTTCCCGCCTGCCTTTAGCGTGGCCGCCATCGACGGCACCACTTCTGCCATCGAAGCGCTCGAGGCGGCGTGGGAGTTACCGGAAGGTGCGGAGACCCTGGGACCAGTGGAGCTGCCTCCCGGCGTGCGCCTGCCCGCGGGCATCGATTCCCACGATCCACAGGCCAGAAAGTCCGCGCGCCGGCTGCTGGTGCGCGTGCCCGCCGAGCAGCGGATTGCGCTTGGCCAGGCCCTGCGCAGCGCCCAATCGGTGCGGACCATCCATCGGGGCTCATGGGCGGCCCAACCGGAGGCCTTGCGGGTTGTCATGGATCCCGTGCGCATCGGTTAGGGTTAGTAACCATGACCGTGCTTAACATGCGCTACTTCGGGGACCCGGTTCTCAAGACCGTGGCGGACCCCGTCAAGCCAGAACAGATCCAGGATGCCGGAACCCGGCGGCTGGTCGAGGACATGCTGGAGACCATGGATCACTACGGGGGAGTGGGCCTGGCCGCCAACCAGATCGGCATCACCCGTCGCATCTTCGTTTTCGACTGCGACGGCGACCGCGGCCACGTGATCAACCCCACCTGGGAGGCCGTGGGCGAGGAGACACAGACCGGCGGCGAGGGCTGCCTTTCCATCCCCGACGTCCACGGGGACGTCACCCGCGCCCAGCGCGTGCGCCTGCGCGGGGTAACCGTGGACGGTGAGCAGGTGGATCGGGAGGTCACGGACCTTATGGCCCGTTGCGTGCAGCACGAAACCGACCACCTGGACGGCGTTCTGTTCATTCAGCACCTCTCGGCTGAGCAGCGCCGCGAAGCAATGAAGCAGATCCGCGAATCGGAGTGGTTTAAGCAGTGAAGATCGTCTTTGCCGGAACCCCGGAACCAGCCGCCGTGGCCCTTGAGCACCTCATCGCCGATGAGCGCATCGAGGTGGTTGCGGTGGTTACCCAGCCGGACGCCAAGCGGGGACGCGGCCGTAGCCTGCGCCCATCGAAGGTCGCGGAGGTCGCTGAGGAGGCCGCCATCCCGACCTACAAGTGGCCGAGCCTCAAGGCCGGAACTGAATCTGGTGACGAGGCCCGGGCCGTTTTGAGCGACCTCGCAGCGCAGGGGGTAACCGCATCCGCCGTCGTAGCCTACGGAAACCTGATCCCCAAGGACATCCTCGACGTCTTTGAGCACGGCTGGGTGAACCTGCACTACTCGCTGCTCCCACGCTGGCGCGGCGCCGCGCCCGTGCAGGCCGCCCTGGCGGCGGGCGACGAGACCACCGGCGCCTCCATCTTCCGCATCGAGGAAGGCCTGGACACCGGCCCCGTCGCCGCCCAGCTGACACGGACGATCGGCCTAGAGGACACCGCCGACGACCTGCTGGCCAGCCTGACCTACGCCGGCCGCGAACTGCTGGCCGATACGCTCGTCGCCATGGACGAAGGCACGGCCGAGCTTTCCCCGCAGGACGACGCGCAGGCCACCCACGCACCGAAGATTCACCCCGCGGACGCGCAGATCGACTGGTCCCAACCTGCCGAGGTAATCCAGCGCGTTGCCCGCGCCCACACCCCGGCACCCGGGGCGTGGACTTTGCTGGACGGCCAGCGATACAAGATCGGCATGCTGCTGCCTGGTAGCAAAGAAGAGGTCACTGGGCTTGGCGTCGGCGAAGTGGTGGCGTCACCAAAGAAGGTTTTCGTCGGCACCGGCACCGACCCACTAGAGATCACCCGCATCCAGCCGCCGGGCAAGAAGATGATGGAAGCCGCGGCGTGGGCGCGCGGGCAGCAAGAACTGCTGGCTGGCCGCCCGACGTTCAGCGCGCGGGAGACGGGGGAGTAGACCATGGGAGGCTTCAGGTCTCGTTCCGAATCCGCCCGCAGCGGCGAGGGACAGCGCAAGAAGGCGACGGGCTATCAGCAGCGCCGCCCCGAGCACAAGCAGCGAAAGAGCAGGTCGCGCGGCTCCGGCGACAAGGTGCGCGACGTGGTTTTCGGCGTGCTGCGCGATGTAACGGTGGACGGTGCCTTCGGCAACCTCGCGCTACCTAAGGCGCTGCGGGAGGCGGGCATCAAGGGTCGTGACGCCGCATTTGCGACCGAGCTAACCTATGGCACGCTGCGGGCGCGGGGGTTGCTCGACGCGATCATCGAACACGCGGCCGGGCGCAAGATCGAGAAGATCGACTCGGTGGCGCTGGACGCCCTGCGGCTGGGCACCTACCAGATCCTGCGCACGCGAGTGGAGAACCACGCCGCGGTGAACACCTCGGTGGAGTTGGTGAAAGCCTTCGGAGCAGGCCAGGCCTCCGGGTTCGTCAATGGCGTGCTGCGCGCGCTGACGCGTAAGAAGCCGGAGACGTGGATCGAGCGCGTAGCTCCCAGCGACAGCCTGGCCGACCTAGCTCTGCGCAACGCGCACCCCGAGTGGATCGCCGAGGTCTTCGCGGAAGCGCTGGGCGTGGATCCCGCGACTGATGCCGGCCGCGCCGAGCTCGAGGGCGCCCTGGCGGCCGACGACGCCCGCCCGATCGTGCACCTGGCCGCCCGCCCCGGACAGATCAGCGGCGAGGAACTGGCGCTGATCACCGGCGGCACGGAGGGCAAGTTCTCTCCCTATGCGGTGTACCTGGACGAGGGCGCCCCAGGCGAAATCGCCCCTGTACGCGAGGGGATGGCCAGCGTGCAGGACGAAGGCTCCCAGCTGATCGGCCTGGCGACCACGCGCGTTCCCGTCGCCGACAACCTGCCCGCCCGTTGGCTGGACCTGTGCGCCGGCCCCGGCGGCAAGACCGCATTCATCGCCTCAGTGGCCATGTCGGAGCAGGCCACCGTGGACGCGATCGAAATCGCCGCGCACCGCGCGAAGCTGATCGAGCAGACAACCCGCGACCTGCCCGTGCGCGTGCACGTCGGCGACGGCCGCAAGCTGGAGGCCATCGATGGCCTGGAAGCTCCGGAGGGCGGTTTCGCGCGTGTGCTCATCGACGCGCCGTGTTCTGGCCTGGGCGCGCTGCGCCGCCGCCCGGAAGCCCGCTGGACCAAGGATCCGCAGGACATCGCCCCGCTGGTCACGCTGCAGCGCGAGCTGCTGGTCAGCGGGCTTGCAGCCACTGCCGCCGAGGGCGTGGTCATTTACTCCACGTGCTCGCCGCACCCTAAGGAAACCTCCGAGGTCGTCCGCTCCGTCGCCGCCCGCACGGGCGCGGAGATCCTGGACGTCACCGAGTTCCTACCCGAATTGGCAGAGACGAACACCTCCCAGACCTCGCCGTTTGTGCAGCTCTGGCCGCACATCCACGGCACGGACGCGATGTTCTTCGCCGCCCTGCGCCCCGCCAGCAATAGCCCGAGCACAAGCACAAACCAATAGTCCACTAGTGAGGAAGCCCATCCCATGTCCAATCCCCGCACCCCGCTGATCGCCCCGTCCATCCTCGCCGCCGACTTCGCCAACCTGGCCCAAGAGGTTGCCCGCGTGCCGAACGCCGACTGGTTGCACATCGACGTGATGGACAATCACTTCGTCCCGAACCTCTCCTTCGGCCTGCCCGTGGCCAAGTCCCTGCTGCCGCACACGGACAAGCACCTGGACGTGCACCTCATGATCGAGAACCCGGAGAAGTGGGCGGAGGACTACGCCGACGACTTCCAGTCCGTGACCTTCCACCTGGAGGCCGTCGCGGACGTCGATACCGCCATCGCTCTGGCCGATAAGCTGCGCGGTCACGGCACGATGGCGGGCATCTCCATCAAGCCCAACACCCCGGTGGAGCCGCTGCTGGACCACCTGGATCGCTTCGACCTCGTGCTCGTCATGAGCGTGGAGCCCGGCTTCGGCGGCCAGAAGTTCATGCCGGAGGTGCTGGATAAGGTCCGCGCGCTGCGCAGCCGAATCGATGCCGACGGCCTGGATACCCTCATCGAGATCGACGGTGGCATTGGGGCTGAGACCGCCGCCGAGTCCGCCGCAGCGGGCGTGGACGTGTTCGTCGCTGGTTCCAGCGTGTTTGGCAAGCCGGACCCCGCCGCGGCGGTCGATGAGATCCGCGCCAGCGCCAAGTAGCTCTATGGATCTTTCTCTTTTTTCTGACGCCCACAGTCTCGGCTGGCAAGCAGCCCAGTTAGCCAGCCCGAATCCGCCGGTCGGCGCGGTGATCGAGGATTCCTCCGGGCAGGTGGTGGGGCGCGGGTACACGCAGGCCCCCGGCGGCGCGCACGCGGAGGTCGGCGCCCTGCGACAGGCCGGCGAGAAGGCCCGGGGCGGCAGGGCGATCGTCACCCTGGAGCCCTGCAACCACACCGGCCGCACCGGCCCGTGTGCAGAGGCCCTCATCCGCGCCGGCATCCGGCGGGTGGATTTCCTCTTCGCGGATCCGAACCCCGCCGCCGAAGGTGGTGCCGCCACGCTCCGCGCCGCGGGCGTGGAGGTACACGGCCCCTACCTGCCGCATCCGACGGCCAGCGACGCGGCGCAACTGCCCGCGTGGTCGGAGGTATATAGCGTGGAACCCTGGCTGATTGCCGAGGCCCTGCAGCGCCCGCACGTGTGCCTGAAAATGGCCTCCACGCTGGATGGCCGGGTGGCCGCAGTGGATGGAACCAGCCAGTGGATCACCGGCGAGCCAGCGCGCGTGGCGGTGCACGAGGATAGAACCCGCCGCGACGCGATCCTGGTGGGCACCGGAACCATTGCGGCGGATAACCCGCGGCTGACCGCCCGCGATGCCGACGGCCAGCCCTTCGCCGAGGAGTTGCAGCCGCTGCGAGTCATCATGGGCACCAGCGACATTACCGCGGACGCGGCGGTGTTCGCCACGCCCGGGCGCGCCCTCCACCTGCAGACCCGCGACGTGCACGAAGTGCTGGCGGAGCTCTGGAAGCGCGAGGTACGCACCCTGCTGGTGGAAGGCGGAGCTCAAGTAGCCGCAGCCTTCATGAAAGCCGACGTGGTGGACGAGGTTCAGTACTACGCGGCCCCGGCGGTATTGGGGGCGGGGGTGGCGTCACTAAGCGATAGCGAGAACCGCCTCGGCCAAACGATCGGGGACATCCGCCGCTTCGTCCCGCGTGAGCTGCAGGTTTTCGGCCAAGACCTGCGCTGGACGCTCACCGCGCCCGGGCGTACCCCCTGATACTGGGATCCGCCCACAGTGGGATAATGTGTATGTAATCACATATACAAAATTCAAGGAGCGCGTATGTTCACCGGGATCATCGAGGAGGTCGGGCGGGTAGCCGCGATCGAAGAAGCCGGGGATTCTTTAAGGATGCGCTTCACGGCGCCGGGTGTGCTGGAGGACGCCAAGCGCGGCGATTCCATCGCCATCAACGGCGTGTGCCTGACCGTGGCCGAGCTTTCGCCCGAGGAGTTCACTGCCGATGTGATGCAGGTGACGCTGGACTACAGCGCGCTGGGCAGCGTTTCCGTCGGCGACCGGGTGAACGTGGAACGCGCCATGGCCAGCGGCCAACGCTTCGGCGGACACATCGTGCAGGGGCACGTGGACGGCACCGCGACCTTGCAGGAGCGCCGCCCCTCGGAGCACTGGGAGGTGTTCCGCTTCCAGCTGGAGGATCCCCAATTGGCCCGCTACGTGGCCAAGAAGGGTTCCGTGGCGATCAACGGCACGTCGCTGACCGTGGCGGAGGTGGCGGAAGTGGCCGAAGCAGGCGGGTCTGGCTCCGCCGATGCATGGTTCGAAGTCTCCCTGATCCCGACCACCCTGGCGGACACGATGCTAGGGGACCTGAACCCGGGCGATACGGTGAATGTGGAATGCGACGTACTGGCGAAGTACGTCGAGCGGCTGGCACAGCACGGCGCGCAGGATAATCAGTAAAAGGCATAAAGGGCACCAATGAGCACGAGCGAAACTAGCGAACCCCAAGACATCAAACTGGATTCCGTAGAGCGCGCCATCGCCGACATCGCGGCGGGCAAGGCCGTAGTGGTCGTCGACGACGAGGACCGGGAGAACGAAGGTGACCTCATCTTCGCCGCGGAGCTGGCCACCCCGGAGCTTATGGCCTTCATGGTGCGCCACAGCTCCGGCTATGTGTGCGTGGGCATGGATAGCGCCGACTGCGACCGCCTGGGCCTGCCGCCGATGGTGGCCCGCAACGAGGATGTGCGCGGCACTGCCTACACCGTGACTGTGGATGCCGCCGAGGACGTGGATACCGGCATCAGCGCCACCGACCGCGCCCGCACCGTGCGTCTGCTGGCTGATCCCAAGTCCACCGTCGCCACCTTTAACCGCCCCGGCCACGTGGTGCCGCTGCGTGCAAAGCGCGGAGGCGTGCTCGTGCGACAGGGGCACACGGAAGCAGCGGTGGACCTGGCCCGCGCGGCGAACCTGGCGCCCGCCGGCGCACTGTGCGAGATCGTCTCTGAGGAAGATCCCACGACCATGGCCCGCCTGCCGGAGCTGCGCCGCTTCGCCGACGAGCACGACCTGGCCCTGATCAGCATCGAGCAGCTGCAGGACTGGCGCCGCCACCACACCCAGACCCTCGAGCGCGCCGTGGAAACCCGCCTGCCGACCGTCCACGGCAACTACCGGGCCATCGGCTACGTCAACATCATCGACGGCACGGAGCACGTGGCTCTGGTCAAGGGCGATGTGAGTGCAGCCAGTGAGGCCCCGGTTCCGGTGCGCGTGCACTCCGAGTGCCTGACCGGCGACGTCTTCGGTTCCCGCCGCTGCGACTGCGGGGACCAGCTTTCTGCCGCCCTGGACTATATCGAGGCGAAGGGCCGGGGAGTGGTCATCTACCTGCGCGGCCACGAAGGCCGGGGCATCGGCCTGCTGCCGAAGCTGCGCGCCTACGTGCTGCAGGACGAGGGTCTGGATACCGTCGACGCAAACCTGGAGCAGGGTCTTCCGGTAGACGCCCGCGAGTACAGCGCCGCCGCGCAGATCCTCAAGGACCTGCAGGTTCAGTCGGTCGCACTGATCTCCAACAACCCGGACAAGATCCACGACCTGGCCAGCCACGGCGTGAACGTGACCAAGCGCATCCCGGTGGAGCTGAATGCCAACGAGGACAATGTGGTGTACCTGCGCACGAAACGCGACCGCATGGGCCACCAACTCGATACCCTGGACTAGAACCCACTAAAAGAAAGAAGGAGCCCCGCAACCGTGGCACACAACGGAGTCGCCGACGTCCAGCTCAAGGCCGGTTCTGCCTATGGCATGACCGTGGCCGTCATCAGCGCATCCTGGAACGCCGACATCACCGACCAGCTGCACGAGCACTCGATCGCCGCCGCCAAGGAGGCCGGCGCACAGGTCTCGGAGTGGCGGGTCGCCGGGGCACTGGAGCTGCCGGTTGCCGTCGCCGCGGCATGTAAGCGTTTTGACGCCGTAGTGGCGAATGGCTGCGTAATCCAGGGGGAGACCGAGCACTTCCGCGTGGTCTGCGATGCGGTCACCTATGGCCTGACGCGCGCGGGCATGGACTCGGGCACGCCCGTCGGCAATGGCGTGCTGACCGTCGATACCCATGAGCAGGCGGTGGACCGTGCGGGTGGCGTCGATGCGAAAGAGGACAAGGGGCGCGACGCAGCGGTCGCCGCTATCCACACCGCGCTGGTGCTACGCCAGATCGAGCGTGGCGTTTAGGGTCTACCACCCCGGACAGAGTAGGGTGGATTGCCGTGAGCGATAAGGAGAATTGGGAGCTGGAAGTATCCTCGCCCTTCTTGAAGAAGCTGGCGTGGATCCTGGTCGTGCTGATCATGGCGGTGCACATCTTCATGGCCATCGTCGTGGCCGTGGGGGATACCGGTGTGACGGTGACGAAGGCCGACCAATGGGGGTTCATCGGCATCGGCCTGGTCTTCTCTTTCGTGGCGCTTTCCCTGCTTCGCCCGCACGTCAAGGTGAACAGTGAGGGCGTGGAGGTGCGCAACATCGTGAACGGGCAGTTCTACCCGTGGGAGATCATCCACGGGCTGTCCTTCCCACAGGAGGCGAAGTGGGCGCGCCTGGAACTGCCCGACTTCGAGTTCGTGCCGATGATGGCGCTGAACATTTACGACAAGCAGCTGATCGCCCAGCGTGTAGAGGACTTCCGCCAGCTGGAGGACCGCTACATGCCTTTCGATGACTAGCGTTTCCTACCGCCCCGAACCCGGCAGCATCCCCACCGACCCGGGGGTTTATACCTTTCGGGACGCCCACGAGCGCGTCATTTATGTCGGCAAGGCCAAGAACCTACGCGCCCGGCTGTCTAACTACTTCCAGGACCTCGACCAGCTGCACCCGCGCACCCGCGCGATGGTGCAGTCCGCCAACCACGTGCAGTGGACGGTGGTCTCCAGCGAGCTCGAGGCCCTGAACCTGGAGTACACCTGGATCAAGCGCTTCAACCCCCGGTTCAACGTGATGTATCGGGATGACAAGACCTATCCCATGCTGGCGATCAGCGTGAAGGAGCAGATCCCGCGCGCATTCATGTACCGCGGGCCCCGGCGCAAGGGCGTGCGTTACTTCGGTCCATACCCCAAGGCGTGGGCTATCCGGGAGACCCTCGAGTCGCTGACGCGCGTGTTTCCGATCAGAACGTGCTCGGCTGGGGTGTATAGGCGTCACGAAGCATTGGGAAGACCCTGCCTACTGGGCTACATCGATCGCTGCAGTGCCCCTTGCGTGGACAAGATCACCCCGGAGGGTCACCGCGCGCTGGTGGATCAGTTCTCCAGCTTCCTGGCGGGCAACACGGAACCCGTGCTGCGCAGGGTGCGCAAGGAGATGGAACAGGCCAGCGAAAACCTGGACTTTGAACGCGCCGCATCCTTGCGCGACCAGCTACAGGCCATGCAGAAATCCATGGAGCGGCAGGCGGTGGTGTTCTCCGACAGCACGGATGCCGACCTGATCGCCTTCGTGGCCGACGAGCTAGAGGCCGCGGTGCAGATTTTCCACGTCCGCGGCGGCCGCATTCACGGCCAGCGTGGCTGGGTGGTCGAGCGCGAGGACTTGAGCGAGGAGAAGCTGGTCGCGGACTTCATCACCCAGTTCTACGGCGAGACGGCGGAGCTGGCGAAGGCGACGGAAACCCAGGTGGGCGGCGCCTCCGGCCCGGAGGTGGACCGGGACCTGGCGCGCGCCATCAACCCGGCCGCCGCACAGGACCTGGGCGACCTGGTGGGCGACGTTCAGGTCACGCCCGTGCCCCGCGAGATCCTGGTTCACGCGATGCCGGAGGATTCCGAGGACCTGGCGGCGTGGCTGACGAGCCTGCGCGGCTCCAACGTGCAGATCCGCGTGCCGCAGCGCGGCGACAAGAAGGCGCTGATGACCACCGCGGAGACCAACGCCACGCAGGCCCTGGCGCAGCACAAGTTGAAGCGTGCGGGTGACATCACGGCTCGCTCGGCGGCGCTCAAGGAGCTGCAGGAGGCGCTGTGGATGGACGAATCCCCGCTGCGCATCGAGTGCACCGACATCTCGCACATCCAGGGCACCGACGTGGTGGCCAGCCTGGTGGTCTTCGAGGACGGCCTGCCAAAGAAGGCCGACTACCGCCGGTACAAAATCCGCGACGCGGCGGGTGATGGGCACTCCGACGACGTCGCCAGCATCGCGGAGGTCGTGCGGAGACGATTTAAGCGCTATCAGCAGGATAAGTCCGCGGTGCCCGCGGGCGATGATGCGGGCGATCTGCTGGAAGGTGAGACGGAGCTGGAAGACAGCGCCCCGGAAGGCACAGACCCAGCAGCCGAGAAGCGCAAGTTCGCCTACCCGCCGCAGCTATTCATCGTGGACGGCGGCCTGCCGCAGGTAAACGCCGCCCAGGAGGTGCTCGACGAGTTAGGCGTGAACGACGTCACCCTGGTGGGCATCGCCAAGCGCCTGGAAGAGATCTGGGTGCCGGGGGAGGAGTATCCGATCATCGTGCCCCGCAACTCTCCCGCGCTATACCTGGTGCAGAACCTGCGCGACGAGGCGCACCGCTTCGCCATCACGTTCCACCGCCAGCAGCGCAGCGCCCGCATGCGCCGCAGCAAACTGGACGATATTCCAGGGCTGGGACCGAAGCGCCGCAAGCAGCTGGTCAAGGAGTTTGGCTCGGTGGCGAGGGTCAAGGAAGCCAGCGTGGAGGACATTGCCGCGCTGCCGGGCTTTGGCCCCAAGTTGGCGCAACTCATTCACGACGCGCTGAATGCTGGGTAGGATCGGGGACATGAGCGCATCAACGCAGCAAGAGCCCAGTTTGATCCTTATTACGGGCATGTCTGGGGCGGGGCGTCGAGCCACTGCCGCAGCCCTGGAGGAGCTCGGGTGGTACGTCGCAGACAACCTCCCGCCCGAGCTCATTGTGCGCATGGTCGAGCTCAGTTTCTCTGAGGATTCGCCGATCGAGAAACTGGCGATCGTCACCGACGTGCGCTCCCGCGACTTCGCCGGCAACCTGACCAGCGTGCTGCACGACCTGCACACCGGGGGTCGGCGCCCAACGGTGCTGTACCTGGATGCCACCGACGAGGCGCTGATCGCCCGCTTCGACGCGGTTCGCCGCACCCACCCGCTGCAGCAGAAGGGCACGCTGCAGGACGGCATCGACCGGGAGCGCGAGATGCTGACCAGCATCCGCGAGCGCGCCGACATTGTGTTGGACACGACCAACCGCAGCATCCACGATCTGCGCCGCGAGCTGGAGAAGTTCTTCGCCGCCGCCGACCACTCGAGCGTGCGCATCAACGTCCAGAGCTTCGGCTTTAAGCACGGTCCGCCGAAGGACATCGACATGTTGCTGGATGCTCGCTTTTTGCCGAACCCTTATTGGGATCCGGAGCTGCGGCCTTTTAGAGGTATTGACGCCCCCGTCTCCGACTTTGTGCTGTCTCAGCCAGGCGCGCAAACGTTCCTCGACCACATCGTCGGGCTCATCCATTCTGTGCTGCCGGGCTACCGCAAAGAGGGCAAGTTCTTCGTCTCCGTGGCCATCGGCTGTACGGGTGGCCACCACCGCAGCGTGGCAATTGTCGAAGAGCTGACGCGCCGCCTGGCCGACGACGGCGTGCTGGTGAACCTGTCCCACCGGGACCTGGAACGTTAGGAAAGGGGGCTGGAGACCAACCATGAGTACTTCCGAGAAGCCCGGCAAGCCCATTGCGAACATCGCCTGCCTCGGCGGCGGGCACGGGCTGTTTAACACGCTGCGTTCGGCGCGCACCATCGCCGACTATGTTTCCGCCATCGTGACAGTTGCCGACGACGGCGGCTCTTCCGGCCGCATCCGCCGCGAGCTGGGCTCGCTTCCGCCGGGCGACCTGCGCATGGCGCTGGCGGCTTTGACCAGGGACAACGAGCGCGGTCGCATGTGGGAGGAAGTCCTCCAGCACCGCTTCGGTGGCTCCGGGGCACTGAAGGGCCACGCGCTCGGCAACTTCCTCATCACAGGCCTGGCGCAGGTGATGGGCAGCGAAATGGAAGCCCTCGACGAGATCGGGCGCCTGCTGGGCATCGAGGGGCGCGTGATCCCCATGAGCAACGAGCCGCTGGATCTCGAGGCAGAAGTGCTGGGGCTCGAAGAGGATCCCCGCGAGGTCGTGGCCGTCCGTGGCCAGGTGGCCGTTGCCTCCACCCTCGGCGAGGTGCGCCGCGTGAAGCTGTACCCGGAAAACCCGCCGGCATCGAAGGAGGCCGTGGAGGCGATCCTGAACGCCGACCTGGTTTCCATGGGTCCGGGATCCTGGTTCTCTAGCGTCATCCCGCACCTGCTGGTGCCGGAGATCGTGGACGCGCTGAACCAGACGAAGGCCGTCAAGGCGCTGGTGCTCAACCTGGTCCCGGAACCGGGGGAGACCGCAGGCATGTCCTTGGAGCACCATATCCACATGGTGCGGCAGCACTGCCCAAGCCTGCAGATTGACGTTGTCATCGTCGATCTGTCAACGATGCCAGTGGCCAGCACTCGGCGTCATATCGATAGAGCCGCAGCGGCACTCGGCGCCAAAGTCATCTACCGCGACGTGCGAGAGGACGACAACCGGGGGCGCTGGACCGACCGACACAACCCGCAGAAGCTGGCGGCCGTGTTGCGCGAGGTATCAGGGGGCGTGAAGGACCTGCCCGAGCGGGAATAGTTTTCCCGGCTATAATCAGATGCTTTGAGCACTGATTGCATACGACCAATCGGGACAAGAGACACAAGAAAGGAAGCCCGTGGCACTGACGGCCGATGTGAAGGCAGAGCTAAACCGAGTTCTGGTGACCCGCCACGACGAGATGACCGCCGAGGTCGCCAGCCTGCTGCGCTACACGGCCGCCCTGCACCTGGTGGGCAAGAAGATCGTGGTGGAATCCGAGGTCGACTCGGCAGAGACCGCCCGGCGCCTGACCGACATGGTCGAGCAGCTGTACAAGATCGAGCCGGAGCACCAGATCATCGGCGCCGGCAACCTACGCCGCCGACCGCGCCACGTTCTGCGCTGGACCGAGGGCGGCATGGAGCTGGCCCGCCGCACCGAACTGATCGACCGCGTGGGCCGGCCCGTTCGCGGCCTGCCGCGCTTCATCATCGGCGGCACCTCGGAACAGTGCGTGGCGGCCTGGCGCGGCGCCTTCCTGGCTCACGGCTACATCACCGACCCGGGGCGCTCCTCGGCGCTGGAGGTACAGACGCCCTCCAACGAAGCCGCACTGGCGCTGGTGGGAACCGCCCGCCGCATCGACGTGACGGCCAAGACGAAGGAGGCTCGGGGAGTCAATCGCGTGGTCATCCGCGACGGCGATTCCATCGGACGGCTGCTGATGTTGATGGGCGCCCAGGAGACCCGCGAGGTTTGGGAGAAGCAGCGCCGTACCCGGGAGAATCGGGCGAAGGCCAACCGACTGGCCAACTTCGACGACGCCAACCTGCGCCGCAGCGCGCGTGCCGCCGTGGCCGCCGCGGCCCGCGTAGAGCGCGCCCTGGAGATCCTGGAGAACGACGTGCCTCAGCACCTGGCCCAGGCCGGTCAGCTGCGCGTGGAGCACAAGGAGGCTTCCTTGGAGGAGCTCGGCCGCCTGGCGGAACCGCCGATGACGAAGGACGCGGTGGCGGGCCGCATCCGCCGCCTGCTGTCTATGGCGGACAAGCGCGCGGAGGAGCTGGGGCTGCCGGATACACACTCCGCGGTGACCTCTGAACTGTTTAACGACGTGGACTAGTACCCCCGTCCCAAAAGGGTTAGTAATCCCTGCGAAGCTGGTGGGGCGCAGGTACTCTCGGAAGTGTCGGCGTGAGGGTCGAGGGCTTGGTTTATTGAGCCGTGGGCCTTGGCGTCTAGATCGAAGTAAATGTAGACGCTCTGTTTAGGAGATCAACTTATGACTATCCGTGTTGGCATTAACGGCTTTGGCCGCATCGGCCGCAACTTCTTCCGCGCTATCCGTTCCCAGGGCGCTGACATCGAGGTCGTCGGCATCAACGACCTGACCGACAACAAGACCCTGTCCGTGCTGCTGAAGAACGACTCCGTGATGGGTCGCCTGGACGCAGAGGTCGAGTACGACGACGAGTCCATCACCGTCGACGGCAAGCGCATCGCCGTTTCCGCTGAGCGTGAGCCGAAGAACCTGAAGTGGGGCGAGCTGGGCGCGGACATCGTCATCGAGTCCACCGGCTTCTTCACCGACGCTGAGGCTGCCAAGGCTCACATCGAAGCCGGCGCCAAGAAGGTCATCATCTCCGCCCCGGCGAAGAACGAGGACGCTACCTTCGTCGTCGGTGTTAACCACACCGATTACGACCCGGAGAACCACCACATCATCTCCAACGCATCCTGCACCACCAACTGCCTGGCTCCGCTGGCCAAGACCCTGGACGAGGAATTCGGCATCGTCAAGGGCCTGATGACCACCGTCCACGCTTACACCGGTGACCAGCGCCTGCACGACGCTCCGCACAAGGACCTGCGCCGCGCCCGCGCCGCAGCCGTGAACCTGGTTCCGACCTCCACCGGTGCTGCAAAGGCCGTCTCCCTGGTTCTGCCGCAGCTGAAGGGCAAGCTGGACGGCTACGCAGTCCGCGTTCCGGTTATCACCGGCTCCCTGACCGACCTGACCTTCGAGGCTGAGAAGCCGGTCACCGTCGAGGCCGTGAACGCTGCGCTGAAGAAGGCTGCCGAGAACGAGCTGAAGGGCATCGCTAAGTACTCCGACGACGCTCCGCTGGTCTCCACCGACATCGTCGGCGACCCGCACTCCTCCGTCTTCGACTCCGGCCTGACCAAGGTCATCGACAACCAGGTCAAGGTTGTCTCCTGGTACGACAACGAGTGGGGCTACTCCTGCCGCCTGGTCGACCTGGCCACCTACGTCGGCGAGCGCCTCTAAGTCGCTTACCGGCCGAAAGTCCTCTTTAGGACGATTTAGGACAATGACGGGTTCGGCTCCGATCGCCGCACGTTAGCGCGTCGCGCCGATCGAGTCGACCCGTTTTCTCTTATTCATACAAACCCGCTTTAACCCCATAAGAATCAACCCCAGCAGAAAATTTAAGGAGCTTCCCATGGCCATCAAGACCGTTCAAGATCTGATCAACGAGGGTGTACAGGGCCGCCACGTCCTGGTCCGCGCTGACCTGAACGTCCCGCTGTCCGACGGCAACATCACCGACCCGGGTCGCATCGATGCCTCCGTCCCGACCCTGAAGGCTCTGCTGGAAGCCGGCGCCCGCGTCGTCGTTTCCGCCCACCTGGGCCGCCCGAAGGGCGAGTTCAAGGAGGAGTTCTCCCTGGCTCCTGTCGCCGAGGCTCTCGCCGAGCGCCTGGACCAGTGGGTACCGCTGGCCACCGACGTCACCGGCGAGGATGCCCACGAGCGCGCCAACGGCCTGGACGACGGTGACATCCTGCTGCTGGAAAACGTCCGCTTCGACGCCCGCGAGACCTCCAAGGATGAGGCCGAGCGCACCGAGTTCGCCGCCGAGCTGGCAGCCCTGACCGGCGACAACGGTGCCTTCGTCTCCGACGGCTTCGGCGTGGTTCACCGCAAGCAGGCCTCCGTGTACGACGTGGCCAAGAAGCTGCCGCACTATGCCGGCGGCCTGGTGGAGGCCGAGCTGAACGTGTTGCGCAAGGTATCGGAGAACCCGGAGAAGCCCTACGCCGTCGTGCTGGGTGGCTCCAAGGTCTCTGACAAGCTGGGCGTCATCGAGGCGCTTGCTCCGCGCGTGGACAACCTCATCATCGGCGGCGGTATGTGCTTCACCTTCCTCGCTGCCAAGGGCTACGAGGTCGGCGGCTCCCTGCTGCAGGAAGACATGATCGACACCTGCAAGGATCTGCTGGAGCGCTTCGGCGACGTCATCGCGCTGCCCACCGACGTTGTGGTCGCAGAGCGCTTCGACAAGGACGCTGACCACCGCACCGTCGACCTGAACTCCATCCCGGCGGGCTGGATGGGCCTGGACATCGGCCCGGAGTCCGTCAAGGCCTTCGCCGAAGTCCTCTCCAACTCCAAGACCGTCTTCTGGAACGGCCCGATGGGCGTATTCGAGTTCCCTGCGTTCGCTGAGGGTACGCGCGGTGTTGCTCAGGCGATTATTGACGCCACCGCTGCCGGTGCATTCTCGGTCGTGGGCGGCGGCGACTCTGCTGCAGCTGTACGCACCCTGGGGCTGGACGAGGAGGGCTTCTCTCACATCTCCACCGGTGGCGGCGCCTCCCTGGAGTTCCTGGAGGGCAAGGAGCTGCCCGGCGTTTCCGTGCTGGAGAGCTAAGCAGCCCAACGTTTGCAACAAGAACAAGCTGCTCCGAGCAGCAACCATCTAGAAAGAACTAGAGAGGCATAGACTTTCATGACCGCACGCAAGCCCCTGATTGCCGGCAACTGGAAGATGAACCTGAACCACCTGGAGGCCATGCAGGTCGTCCAGAAGTTCGTCTTCGCATTGCCGAAGGAATACTACGAGGCCGTTGACGTGGCCTTCATCCCGCCCTTTACCGACATCCGCTCCGTGCAGACCCTGGTGGACGGGGACAAGCTGGCCATCACCTACGGCGGCCAGGACGTCTCCCAGCACGCCTCCGGCGCCTACACCGGCGAGGTTTCCGGCACGATGCTGAAGAAGCTCGGCTGCACCTGGGCCATCGTCGGCCACTCCGAGCGCCGACAGTACCACGGGGAGACCGACGAGATTGTCGCCGCCAAGGCACGCGCCGCACTGGACAACGAGCTGCAGCCGATCGTGTGCGTCGGCGAGCAGCTGGACGTCCGCGAGAAGGGCGAGCACGTCGAGTTCGTCAAGGAGCAGACTAAGGCCTCCCTGGCCGGCCTGTCCGCTGAGGATCTGGCCAAGACGGTCATCGCCTACGAGCCGGTCTGGGCCATTGGCACCGGCAAGGTGGCCTCCGCCGAGGACGCGCAGGAAGTCTGCCACGCCATCCGCGAGCTCGTCGCGGAGCTGGCGGGCGAGGAGGTTGCCGGTGGTATCCGCATCCTATACGGCGGTTCCGTGAAGACCGACTCCGTCGGAGAGCTGGTCAGCCAGCCTGACGTCGATGGCGGTCTGGTCGGCGGGGCGTCACTAGACGGCGAAGACTTTGCCCGTCTGGCCGCCGCAGCGGCTAAGGCAACCGCTTAAGAAGCGATAGAGATGAGCAAAGACACGATCCGCGGCACCGCAATTCCCGTCGCTCCCGAAGAGATCGCCCACCCCGAGATCAGCCCAACGGTGCGGGACGATACCCGCTACCTGGGGCGCATCTTGGGCGAGGTGATCCGCGAGCAGGAGGGCGACTACACCTTCAACCTGATCGAAAACACCCGCAGCGCGGCGTTTGACCTGCGCTATGGCGAGATGCCTATTGAGGAGCTCGCCGAGCAGTTCAACAC
Organism: Corynebacterium sp. ACRQJ; assembly: GCF_022346045.1. NCBI lineage: Bacteria > Bacillati > Actinomycetota > Actinomycetes > Mycobacteriales > Corynebacteriaceae > Corynebacterium > Corynebacterium sp. ACRQJ. The sequence goes on from NZ_JAKRMT010000001.1 coordinate 154,474, forward strand.
CCTGCCGACCGAGAAGGCACTGCCCGTCATCCGCGCGTTCTCGCACTTCGCGTTGATGGCCAACCTGGCGGAAGACCTGTACGTCGAGCGGGTGCGCGACCTCGAGGAGGACCGCGGTAACACCGCGCCGCGCTCCACGCTGGCCTACACCTGGCAGGAGCTGCACAACCGCGAGGTGCCGGGGGAGAAGGTCGCCGAGACGATGGCGAACGCGCTGGTTGCGCCCGTTTTGACGGCGCACCCGACGGAAACCCGCCGCCGGACCGTGTTTGACGTGCAGACCGACATCATGAAGATGATGCGGCGGCGCGCACGTGTGCTCAAGGAGCTGAAGCTCAACCCCGATTCGGTACGTTCTGCCCGCCAGCTGGCCGAGATCGAGCTGGTGATCCGCCGCCGAATGACGCTGTTGTGGCAGACCTCCCTGATCCGCAGCGTGCGTCCGCGCATCGAGGACGAGATCAAGGTGGGGCTGCGCTACTACGGCATCAGCCTGCTCAGCGAGATACCGGCCATCAACCGCCGCGTGAACGAGCACATGAAGGAGCAGTACGGAGACGTGGTGCCCCGCACCGCGGTCGTGCGCCCCGGCTCGTGGATCGGCGGTGACCACGACGGCAACCCGTACGTGACGGCGGAAACGGTGGGCATCGCCACGACCTTCGCGGCGCGCACCATCTTCGACCACTACCAGAAGACCATCTACGCGCTGGAGCACGAGCTCAGCCTGTCCTCCAAGTTCATCGACACGACCGAAGCGCTGGAGCAGCTGGCGGACCGTGGGCGCAACGATGTGCCCTCCCGCGTGGACGAGCCGTTCCGCCGTGCCCTCCACGGTATGCGTGGGCGCGTGGCGGCCACGGCCAAGCACACCCTGGGAGAGCCGGTGGTCTCCGGAGGCATCCACAAGGGCCACGAGCCCTATGCCAACCCGACGGAACTGCTGGCGGACATCGACACGGTGGATCAGGCCCTGCGCCATTCCATGGACGACCTGCTGGCCGATCACACCCTGGCGGATCTGCGGGAAGCCGTGGAGACCTTCGGCTTCAACCTGTACTCGCTGGACCTGCGCCAGAACTCCGAGAGCTTCGAGAACGTGCTGACGGAAGTCTTCGCCCGCGCGGGCGTGGCGGAGAACTATGCCGAGTTGGACGAGGACGTGAAGGTGGAGCTGCTGCTGACAGAGCTGGCCAGCCCGCGACCGCTTTCCGACCCGGAGGCCGAATGGTCTGAAGAGACCGCCCGCGAGCTCGGCATCTTCCGCGCGGCCGCGAAGGCTGCCAAGAAGTTCGGCGCGGAGGTGGTGCCGCACTGCATCATCTCGATGGCCTCGTCCGTCTCCGACGTGATCGAGCCGATGATCCTGCTGAAGGAAGTCGGGCTGATCCAGGCGAACGGCGAACACCCGCACGGCTCCGTGGACATCATCCCGCTGTTCGAGACCATCGACGACCTCGCTGGTGGTGCGGACATCATGCGCCAGCTCTGGCAGTTGCCGCTGTACCGCAACTACGTGGCGGGGCGCGGGGATATCCAGGAGATCATGCTGGGCTACTCCGATTCCAACAAGGACGGAGGCTACTTCGCCGCCAACTGGGCGCTCTACGACGCGGAGCTGGCGCTGGTCGAGGCCTCCCGCGAGGCCGGGCTGTTCCTGCGCCTGTTCCACGGCCGCGGCGGCACCGTCGGCCGCGGCGGTGGCCCTTCCTACGACGCGATCCTGGCGCAGCCGAAGGGCGCGGTGCAGGGTGCGGTGCGCATCACCGAGCAGGGCGAGATCATCTCCGCCAAGTACGGCGATCCCGCCAACGCCTCTCGCAACCTGGAGGCCCTCGTGGCCGCCACTCTGGAGGCCAGCCTGCTGCCCGTCGACGACCTCAACGACCCGGACGTGGCCTTCGAGACCATGCGCCAGATCGCGGAGGAGTCGCGGAAGGCCTACTCCGCACTGATGCACGAGGATCCGGGCTTCATCGAGTACTTCACAACCTCAACGCCGCTGGCGGAGATCGGCAGCCTGAACATCGGCTCCCGCCCCTCCTCGCGCAAGCAGACCACGGCGGTCTCGGATCTGCGAGCCATCCCGTGGGTGCTCAGCTGGTCGCAGTCGCGCGTGATGCTGCCCGGTTGGTTCGGTGTGGGCAGCGCCCTGAAGCGCTGGATCGAGGATGGTTCTTCTGTATCTGGTGACGCCACCTCGCGCCTCAACTACCTGCGGGAGCTCCACAGGCGCTGGCCTTTCTTCGACTCGGTGCTTTCTAATATGGCCCAGGTGATGTCGAAGGCGGACCTTTCCATCGCGCAGCTGTACTCCGAGCTGGTGGGCGATAGGGAAGCGGCGGAGCGGATCTTCGGCGTGATCGTCGAGGAGTACAAGCTGACCGTGGAGATGTTCCTGCAGATCACCGAGCGGGAAACCCTGCTGGCGGACAACCCGGAGCTGGTCAGCTCCGTGCGCAACCGCTTCCCGTACCTGGTGCCGCTGAACCTGCTGCAGGTGGAGCTGCTGCGCCGCTTCCGCGCTGGCGACGATTCCGATAGTGTGCGCTCCGGCATCCAGCTGACGATGAACGGTCTGGCCACCGCGCTGCGCAACTCGGGCTAGAACGCCACACCCCGCGTGGCAGGTTGTCACGCGGGGGCTACAGCGGGTAAATTCGTGGTGTTAATTGAAAGTTTTAGTTAGTCGATTTCTACAGAAGAGTTGAGGGTAGGGCATTGATCCTAACGCTGCAGATCATCCTGGTTATCACCAGCTTGCTGATGGGCCTTTCCGTGTTGCTGCACAAGGGTAAGGGCGGCGGCCTGTCCAGCCTGTTCGGTGGCGGCATGCAGTCCAACCTGTCCGGTTCCACCGTGGCGGAGAAGAACCTGGATCGCCTGACCGTGGGCACCGCAGTGATCTGGCTGCTCGCCCTGATCGGCCTGAACCTGGTTCTGCACTACGGCCTGGCCTAAAAGCCAAACCGCTTACACAACTTAAAGCAGCGGGTTGGCGGCTTCGTCAACCCACAGCAGCGTCGTCTCCGTACCGGAGGCCAAAGCTGCGGGCCATTCGGCGCCATTGCCGCCGTTAAACACCTGGCCCGCAGCTTCTTTCTTTTCCTCGCCGCTGACCAGCAGCCACACCTGCCGGGAGCGGTTCACCGCCTGCATGGTCAGGCTAATGCGCTCCGCTGGAGGCTTCGGGCACTCGCGCACCGCAACCACCGACCCCTCGGCATGCAGTAGCGCGTCGGTGTGCGGGAACAGCGAGTTGATATGCCCTTCCGGCCCCATTCCCAGCAGGTGAATGTCGAAGCCCTCGGGAGCCACCTGGTCCACCGTCTTGCCGTAGAACTCCGCGGCGGCGTCCAGCGCCGGGCCGTCGGGCTCCTCGCCGGCGGCCAGGGCCGGAACACGGAACACGTTTAGCGAGGAGATGTTCACGTGGCGCAGCAGGGCATCGAAGGCCTGCTTGTCGTTTCGCTCTGGGTCGCCGGCGGCCAGGAAACGCTCGTCGCCGAAGAAGACATACACCTGGGACCAGTCAATCGCGGTGACGGGGAAGTCCTCCGCCGTCTGCTGCGCTGCGTGGTCCAGGGCGGCGATCTCCGCCAGGGTGGCGATGCCTGCGCCGCCTCCGGTCAGCACCACGCGGACGATGCCGTCGCCCGTCACGGTATCCCCGGTACGCTGCAATTCCGCCACCGTGTTGATGAACTCACGGGCCGCGGCGGTTGCCAGGTCCTGCTTGTTGTCGCGGGGGCGTAGCTCCACCCCGGTTTTGTCGCTGACGACAGCGGTACGGCGGTTATTCTGCGTGGGCTTCATCGTAGAGACTCCTGACCATCAAAAGTGTTATAGGTTTCGCGGGCATCGCGGGAGGTCCAGCGGTCCAGCTTGTCCTCCTGCGGCCCAGGGGTTTGCACGCCACGATACTGGGAAGTGCGGGGACCGCGGTCCGGGCGGTTCACGCGCACCAGGCCGCGGAGGGCATGCCCGAAGGCGTAGTCCGGGTCCAGGTGGCGCAGCTCTTCGGCCAGGCAATCGGCCAGTGCACGCCTGCCGAGGGTGACCATGGACTTCTGATCGCCGACGGTCAGCGAAACCGTGTTGGCGTCAACAACCTCAACCTCAATGGCTCCCACCTGGCGGTACAGCACCGCCTTCTCGATAGAGATCAGGCGATTGCCTTCCGCGTCCTCGCCATAGCGACCATCGACCGTAACGTGCCTGGTCAAAGGCACATCCAGGCGCTCCGCCAGCCAGCCGGCGGCGATGTCCACGGACGGGTCGTGCTTCGGCCCCCACACTTCGGCGGACACGATCGGGTGGTGCGGCGGCTGATCCAGCGCGGAGGCTAGCAGACCGCGCCACAGTGTGATGCGGCTCCACACCATGTCCGAATCTCCGCGAGTGTACGTCATGCGGCGGCGGTAGAGGGCATCCTCGTCCTCGTCCGTCAGCGAGTCGGTGATACGGCGGGTCGCCAGCGCGCCGATAGGGTCGGAGGCCGGGTTGCGCGGGCCAGTGCCAGGCCACCAGGCCACGATCGGGGTATCAGGCAGCAGCAGGGGAGTCACGACGGAGGAGCGGTTGGCGGACAGCTCGCCGTGCAGGTGCATGATGATGATCTCGGAGGCCCCGGCATCGCCACCAATGCGCAGCTGCGCGTCCAGCAAAGACTCCTCGCTGCGGTGCGTGACCAGCACGATCACGCGGGCGGGGTGCTCGCGGGAAGCGTCGTGGGTGGAGCTGATGATGCGGTCGAGATCGTCGTCCTCACTGGTGACGACGATGAGGGTGAGCACGCGCCCGCTCGTGACGTCGCCGCGTTCCTCACGCAGCGCGCGGATGCGCCGCTCGATGTCTTTGGTCTTGGTGTTCGGAAGGTCGATGATCATGGGCGTTTAGTGAGCGCTCCTCGCGCGGTCGGAGGGGTAGGTGGGGGAACGAAAAAGGTTTTAGGGGCGACGCCACTGCCGCCCGGACCGGGACAGGATCTCTTCGGCACCCTTCGGCCCCCACGTGCCGGCGGGGTAGTCTTCCGGGCGCCCGTGGAGGGCCCAGTGCTCCAGGATCGGATCCAGGATCTTCCAGGAGAGCTCCACTTCCTCGTTGGTGGGGAACAGGCTCGCCTCGTCCAGCAGGGCATCCAGGATCAGTCGCTCGTAGGCCTCGGGGGATTCCTCGGTGAAGGACTCGGAGTAGCTGAAGTCCATGTTCACGTCGCGAACTTCCATGGCCGAGCCCGGCACCTTGGAGCCGAAGCGCACCAGCACGCCCTCCTCGGGCTGCACGCGGATGACCAGCATGTTGTTGCCCTGGGCCGTGGTCTGGCCCGGGCCGAACGGCAGGTGCGGAGCCTCCTTGAACACGATGGCGATCTCCGTCACGCGGCGCCCCAGACGCTTGCCGGTGCGCAGGTAGAACGGCACCCCGGCCCAGCGGCGGGAGGAGATCTCAAAGGTCGCCGCGGCGTAGGTTTCCGTGGTGGACTCCGGGTCGAAGCCGTCCTCTTGGCGCAGCCCCTTCACCGGGATCGAACCCTGCCAGCCGGAGGTGTACTGCCCGCGCGCCGTAGTCTGCGCGAAAGGTCCGACCGGGGTGGTTGCGCGCAGCACCTTCACCTTTTCCGCCTGCAGCTCCTCCGGGTTGAACGTCACCGGCTCCTCCATGGCGATTAGCGCCAGCAACTGCAGCAGGTGGTTCTGGATCACGTCGCGGGCGGCGCCGATGCCATCGTAGTAGCCAGCGCGTCCGCCCAGGCCAATGTCCTCGGCCATGGTGATCTGCACGTGGTCCACATAGTGCGCATTGAACATTGGGTCGAACAGCTGGTTGGCGAAGCGCAGTGCCAGGATGTTCTGCACCGTCTCCTTGCCCAGGTAGTGGTCAATGCGGAACACGCTGGATTCCGGGAACACGCTGTTCACGATTTCGTTGAGCTCGTGGGCCGACTGCTCGTCGTGGCCGAAGGGCTTCTCGATGACCACGCGGCGCCAGCCGTTGTGCAGCTCTCCCAGCTCCGGATCCGGCTTAGCCAGCCCGGAACGCTCGAGTTGGTGGCACACGCTGGGGAAGTGGTCCGGCGGGACGGACAGGTAATAAGCCCAGTTGCCGGCGGTGCCGCGCGCGTTGTCGATCTCCCGGGTCTTCTCCGCGAGGGCGTCAAAAGCAGAATCAGTGGTGAAGTCGCCGGTGACGAAGAAGATACCCTCGGCGAGGCGGTCCCACACGTTCTGGCGCCACGGGGTGCGCGCGTGCTCCTTGACGCACTCCAGGACCTGCTCCTCGAACTGCTCCTTCGACCAGTCGCGGCGACCGTAGCCGATCAGGCTGAAGCCGGGCGGCAGCAGTCCACGGTTAGCTAGGTCGTACACGGCGGGTAGCAGCTTCTTGCGCGCCAGGTCGCCGGTTACGCCGAAGATCACCAGGCCGCAGGGACCGGCAATGCGCGGCAGGCGCTTATCCAATTCGTCGCGTAGCGGGTTGCGCCATTCCTCGGCGGAAAAGGGAAGTTGCACTTGTCTAAAGTCCTATTTTCTTTAGTCGGTGGGGATGAGTGCTGCTTGTGCTGCTTGAGCTACTTGGCTTCTAGCTGCGCGGAGAGGGTGTCCAACAGCTCGTTCCAGGAGTCCACGAACTTCTTCACGCCCTCGTCCTCCAACAGTGCCCACACTTCGGCCAGGTTCACGCCGACCGCATCCAACCGGGCGAACAATTCGCGCGCGTCCTCCGCGGTGCCGCTGAGGGAATCGCCGTGGATCTCGCCGTGGTCGATCGTTGCGTCCAGGGTGTTCTCCGGCATCGTGTTCACGGTGTACGGTCCGGCCAGCTCGGTTACGTACAGAGTGTCTGGGTACTCGGGGTTCTTTACTGAGGTGGACGCCCACAGTGGTCGCTGAACGTGCGCTCCCTTATCGGCAAGTGCGGTCCAGTCGGGGTTGTTGAGCAGGCGCTCCTCGAAGGCGGCGTAGGCCAGCTGCGCGTTGGCCACGCCGGCCTTGCCCTTGAGCTGCTTGGCCTCGTCGGTGCCGATGCCATCCAGGCGCTTGTCGATTTCGGTGTCCACGCGGGAGACGAAAAAGCTGGCCACGGAGTGGATCTTGGTGAGGTCCTTGCCGGCCTCAGCGGCACGGGAAATACCGGCAATGAATGCCTCCATCACCTGGATGTAGCGGCTGACGGAGAAGATCAGGGTCACGTTCACGCTGATTCCCTCGGCCAGCACGTCGGTGATGGCGGGCAGGCATTCCTGCGTGGCGGGGATCTTGATCATAAGGTTCTCGCGCCCCACCTTCGCAGCCAGCTCCTTGGCCTGTGTGACGGTGGCCTCGCGCTCGTTGGCCAGGCGCGGATCCACCTCTAGGGAGACTCGGCCGTCCACACCATCGGTCTTCTCGTAGATGGGCAGGAAGACGTCGCAGGCGTCCGCCACGTCGTCCGCCGCCATCTCGAACACCGCGCTGCCAGCCGGAGTGCCAGCGGCGGCGAGCTCGCGGAGCTGCTCGTCGTAAGCCGTGCCCTGGGACATCGCGTTGGCGAAGATGGCCGGGTTCGTGGTCACGCCGACCACGCCCTTGTTCTCAATGACCTCAGCGAGGTTGCCGGTGCGCAGGCGGTCGCGGGACAGGTCGTCCAGCCACACGGAGGTGCCGGCTTGTGCAAGTGCGTCGATGTTGGCGGGGGTGCTCATGTAAGGAATCAGTCCTTGGGGTGGGGTTGGGGTTAGCTCAGGTAGGGCTTACTTGTTCGCCGCGATGGAGTCGTGCGCGGCGGCGACGACTGCCTCGGAAGTGATGCCGAACTCGCGGTAGAGCGTCTGGTAGTCCGCCGAAGCGCCGTAGTGCTCCAGGGAGACCGTGCGGCCGTTCAGGCCGACGAAGCGGTGCCACGGCATGGAGATGCCAGCCTCGACGGAGACGCGAGCCGTCACGCTGCTTGGCAGGACCTGCTCCTGGTACTCGGCATCCTGCTCGAGGAACCACTCCATGACCGGCATGGAAACCACGCGGGTGCCCACGCCCTGGCTCTCCAGCTCCTTGGCGGCCTCCACGGCCAGCTGTACCTCGGAGCCGGTGGCCAGCAGGATGACCTCCGGAGTGTCCGTCGATTCCTCGACCAGCACGTAGCCGCCGCGGGCCACGCCCTCGGCGGCCTTGTCCTGGGTTCCCTCCAGCACGGGGACGTTCTGGCGGGTCAAGACCAGAGCCTTCGGGGACTCCTCGGCCTGCAGGGCAGCCACCCAGCCGGCAGCGGTCTCGTTGGCGTCCGCCGGGCGGATAACCGCCAGGTGGGGGATGGCGCGCAGGGAGGCCAGGTGCTCGACCGGCTGGTGGGTGGGGCCGTCCTCACCCAGGCCGATGGAGTCGTGCGTCCACACGTGGTAAACATCCGACTTCATCAGTGCACCCAGGCGCACCGCACCGCGGGCGTAGTCGGAGAACTGCAGGAACGTTGCGCCGTACGGGCGAGTCGGGCCGTGCAGGGCGATGCCGTTCAGGATGGCGACCATGCCGTGTTCGCGGATACCGAAGTGCAGGTTGCGGCCGCCCGGCTCCGCGGTGAAGTTACGGGTGCTGATGGCCTCCGGACCGAAGCTCGGGGAGCCCTTGATGATGGTGTTGGTGGAGCCAGCCAGGTCGGCGGAACCACCCCACAGCTCCGGCAGGGTCTTACCTAGAGCCTGCAGGGTGGCCTCCGAAGCCTTGCGGGTAGCCAGGGACTCGCCGGCCTCCCAGCTGGGAACCTCGGCGTCGAAGTCCTCCGGAAGTTCGCGGGAGTACAGACGGTCGAACAGAGCCTTGTTCTCCGGGTTGTTCTCCGCCCAGGCGTCAAAAAGAACCTGCCACTGCTTGTGTGCCTCCGCGCCACGATCGATCAGACCGCGGGTGTGGGCGATTACGTTGTCCTCCACCGGGAACGGCTCGTCCGGGAAGTCCAGGGCCTGCTTGATGCCCGTGATCTCCTCCGCGCCGAGGGCAGCGCCATGGGAAGCACCGGTATCCATCTTCGTCGGGGCGGGGTAGGCGATAACGCTGCGCAGGCGGATGAAGGTGGGGCGGGAGGTCTCGGCCTTGGCGCGCTCGACTGCGTCCAGGATGCCCTCGACATCCTCGCCGGTGACCTCGAGGGTCTGCCAACCGTAGGCGGCGTAGCGGGCGGAGACGTCCTCGGTGAAGGCGATCTCGGTCTGGTCCTCGATGGAGATGCCGTTGTCGTCCCAGAAAACAATGAGGTTGCCCAGCTGCTGGGTGCCTGCCAGGGAGGAAGCCTCGGAGGTCACGCCCTCCTGCACGTCGCCGTCAGAAGCGATGACGTAGATGAAGTGGTCGAAGGGGGACTCGCCGGCCGGAGCCTGCGGGTCGAACAGGGCGCGCTCGCGACGGGAAGCCATCGCCATACCCACCGCGGACGCCAGGCCCTGGCCCAGCGGGCCGGTGGTGATCTCCACGCCGTCGGTGTGGTGCACCTCCGGGTGGCCCGGTGTCTTGGAGTCCCAGGTGCGCAGCGCCTGCAGGTCCTCCAGTTCCAGGCCGAAGCCGCCCAGGTACAGCTGGATGTATTGGGTCAGGGAGGAGTGGCCAGCCGAGAGGACGAAGCGATCCCTGCCTACCCAGTGCACGTCCTGCGGGTCGTGGCGCAGCACGCGCTGGTACAGGGTGTATGCCAGCGGCGCCAGGCTCATTGCCGTGCCGGGGTGGCCCGAGCCGCAGTTCTCCACGGCGTCTGCGGCCAGTACGCGGGCAAGGTCGACCGCGCGCGTGTCGGTCTCCGTCCAGTCCGCCGGGTAGTTGCGCACCGTGAGTGCCTGCTGTTCTGGGGAGAGAGTCACTGTCAGTTGCCTTTCTTCATCAAGCCGAATACCCCATACATACTAATGGTCGTAAACGTTCGCCGTGGCTAGTGGGCGCAGTTGCAGGCCGGATTTTCGCGGCAAAAATTTTTTGCACTCCGCGGGAACTATTTGGAGCTCCCGTACGACCATATGTAGATGGGCGAGTGCAGGCTCTGTTTCGGCCTGCATCCTGCGCTCGGGTAGCGTTAGACGCGATTCGGAAAATTTTCGAGAAGGTGGAGGCGAGGCAGCCGGTGAAGACATTCGCTGAGACGGCCAAGGCATATCTAGCACTGACCAAACCCAGGGTCATTGAATTGTTGCTGGTGGCCACGATCCCTGCGATGTTGCAGGCAGCGCGCGGCGAAGTGAACTTCGGCCTTATCCTCCTGACTCTCATCGGCGGCTGGATGGGAGCTGGCGCGGCCAACACGTTCAACAACGTGGTCGATCACGACATCGACCAGCTGATGCGCCGCACCCGTCGCCGTCCGACTGCCCGTCAGACCGTCTCCGTCGGGGAGGCCCGCGTCTTCGCCTGGGTGCTGCTGATTGCCTCTGTGCTGTGGCTGGGATTCTTGTGCCACTCCTGGCTGGCCGCCGGATTTATCGTGCTGACGAACTGGTTCTATGTTTTCGTCTACACCAAGTGGCTCAAGCGCCGTACCTGGCAGAACGTCATCTGGGGTGGCGCTGCGGGCTGCATGCCGGTGATTGTTGGCTGGGCCGTCATCACTGATAACAACGGCGGTGCGTTCCACGCCGGGTGGTCCTCGTGGGTTCAGGCGCTCATTTTGTTCATGATTATTTTCTTTTGGACGCCGCCGCATACCTGGGCTCTGGGAATGCGCTACCGCGAAGACTACGAGGCCGCGGGCGTGCCCATGATGCCCGTGGTCAAGCCCCCGCTGCAGGTAACGCGCCAGATCCTGGGCTACACCTGGGCGACCGTGATCACTTCGCTCCTGCTGGTTCCGGCGGCTAGCTGGATCTACTTGGCTGCGGCGCTGATTTCCGGCGGCTGGTTCATCATCAAGGCTCACATGCTGCACCAGGGAGTGAAGAACGGTACGCCGGTGAAGCCGATGCAGCTGTTCTTCCTATCGAACAACTACCTGTCTATCCTCTTCGTCGCTCTCTCCGTGGACGCGGTGCTGGGGTGGCAGACGCTCGCCGAGGCTGTGCTCGGCTAGCATCACGACTAAGATCACCAAGCCGTCCTGAGCCAGTAGCGTTCAGCGAGGTTGAATATGGCTTCGCACTGTTGGTGCGTGAGTCCGGGGTCGAGTTCGGCATGCGTCTGCCCAGGAAGGCGACTTACGCCGACGATTGCCCATCCGTTATTGTTCCAACCATTCGCGACAGCGGTTTTCGCCGATGAGGCCATATTGCAACGCATGCGATACCAGTCGGGCCTGGCCTTCATCTCGAATTCAAAAGACTGCATCTGCCGGAACGAGCCATCCGGGTAGAGCACTTGGAGAGGTGCCCGGTAGTAGTACAAAAAATTTGGGCCTAACTTATTGCCCTTTCGCAAAACGCTGCGAGTGTGATAAATCTGCCCGACTAGCGCCGGGTAGTAGTCGATCCAGCCATTCTTCCAGGCAGTAGCTATTCTCCTGCGCCGCGAAAGCGTGCTGTTGATCAGAAAGCCCACGGCCATGACGAAGGCGATTCCAGCAAAAAAGAAGAAGGCGTTCATGAAACTAAGACTGTCGCCCGTGGAGTCCGCGCCGCGTGCACTACCGAATGGCATCATGAGGGCGATGACTGTAAAGACAACACCGACGAGTCCAGCTGCCACGAGGATAGAAATACGTAATGGCATTTCCTGTGAGTACGGCGGAGGACCCGCCGCGCTCACGGCTTGAAAGCATCCGCTGCTATCCCGCATCGGGTTAGGAGTGGAGTAGTAGTGTTCGCCCCGACCGGGCACCAATGGAGTGTCCACCCCCGAGTTGAATTTCAGGGTGGTGCGCGGCATGCGCGTCGGCTGAGTCATAATTCGGCATCTTAGCCGTCTTAGGCGTCGACAGTCTCCTGACGCTGGCAGTCGCCGGCCGTCGTGCCCGTCAGGCTGGCGTTGCCACCGCTGTAGCGGTACTTCAGAGCCCAGAGGAAGCCGGTGGCCGCGGTAGTAAGCCCCGAGCCAATAACGTGGATCGGCACCGACCAGCGGGGAACACCCAGCCAGTACTGCATGATGCCGACGATGGCCTGCAGAATGATCGCGGCGATCACCCAGTAGGAGGCCGTCTTAATGCGGTGCTCCAGGTTCAGTGCGAACACGCCCGCCAGCAAGCCAACGGTCAGGCCCAGGTAGAGATACATGAAACCGGCGTGGATGTGCGCCATGTCAATCAGCGGAACCTGCAGACGGTGCTCCGGAAGAATCGCCTCGTCGCCCGCGTGCGGACCGGCACCGGTCACCAGGGTGCCGGTAATCAGGACGATCGCCAGGCTCAGCGCGGATCCGTCGGTGAGAATGCGCAGGGGACGTGGCATCAGGGGTTGCATCTCGCCATCGTCGGGCTCACCGATGCGCACCACCAGCTTCGCGGCCAGGAAGACCAGCAGCATGCTGGGCAGGAAGTGCAGGGCAACGGTCCACCACATCAAATCCATGTGCACGGTGATGCCACCCAGAACGGCCTGGACGATAATGCCGATGCCCTGGATGAAGGCCAGGTGGAGAATCGTAGAGCGGCGCGCGGCGCGCACCACGGAAATGAAGCACACCAGGGCGGCGATGATCAGTACGAATGTCAGCGTCCGGTTGCCGAACTCGATCAGTTGGTGAATCCACGGCGCGGAGCCAGCAACCGGGAACAGGGAGCCCGGGTGGCACTGCGGCCACGTGTCGCAGCCCAAACCGGAGCCCGTAACGCGCACCAAAGAGCCGGTGAAGGTAATTCCCGTCTGGCAAGCCAACAGGATGATGGCGAAGAGCCGCTGGCGCCGGATAGTCGGGGCGGTAACGGGCCGAGGGAAGCCAAACCTGCGGTCGGCTGCATGTGCAAAGGCGTACAGCTTCAGCAGCGCTCTGACGAAGGGATTGTTCTCCTCCGCGGCGCGTTGTTTCATAGTCTCAAGCACGCCTTTAAGACTATCGGAAGCCCACGTGGCGGGGCTAATTGCCGCTAGCCGTCCTTGCGTTAGTCGCTCTCCATGGTGAAGCGGAAAAGCTTTAGCGCGAGGACCGAGCCGATCACGGCCCACACGGCCAGGCTCAGCAGCGCCAACCAGTTGAATCCACCGGCAACCACTGCGGTGTGGAAGCCTTCCATTAGCGCCACCGAGGGCACGGCCATGAGGAAAGCACTGACGTTTTCACCGGCCGGGGTTGCCATGGTGGCGAACACAGCCGCACCTAGCAAAACGAACCAGATCGTGTTGCCCAGCGCCAGCACCAGCTCCGAGCTCAGGGTGCCGCCCAGCAGCAGCCCCAGGCTGGTGAAGGCCGCAACCCCCAGTACCGCCGTCACCAGGGCCGCGGGCAACCCCACGATGTCCGGGCGCCATCCCAGCGCGAATGAGGCGATGGATAGCACCAACACCTGCAGCAGCACCACGATGCACACTGCGACAACCTTGCCCGCGATCAGCGCCCAGGTGGGCACACCCGCCGCGCCGATGCGCTTCAGAGCCCCATAGCGCCGGTCGAAGGCTACCGCGATGGCCTGGCCCGTGAAACCCGCACCCATCAGTGCAATCGCCAAAGCCATGGGGAAGATGCGGCTGACTGCGTGGGATGCGTCATCGCCGGGAACCAGCGTCAGACCAATAAGCAGCCCCAGCGGGATGACCATAGAGAGCAATTGCTGCTCCCCGTGACGCAAGAAGAGCAGCGATTCTATCTTGGCCTGGGCCTTTACGATGTCGCCGGACTTCGCCTGCTGAGGTGCGGGGGCAAAGAGCCCTGGCTCGAAGCGGCTGGTGGTACTCATGAGCGGATGTCCTTTCCGGTGATAGAGAGGAAGACGTCCTCCAGCGACTGCCTGTTGACCTCGAGCTGGCTGATCATCACGGACTCATCGGCGAAAGCCTCGGCCACCGCTGCAACCAACTGCGGGCTCAGCTCCTCAGCCTCGATCCTGAAGTGGCGGGGGCGCAGCTCGTCCACCGTCACCGGCACCTCCGCGCGCTTGGCAATGGCCGCGGAGACATCGGGGAGTGCGGCGTCGGAATCAACCTGCACCGCAAGCCACGCACCGGTGGAATTCGGGTCGCGGCTCGACATCATCTCCTCGGGCGTGCCAGAAGCGACCACGCGACCGGAGTCAATGATGACCACCTGGTCGGCCAGCGCCTCGGCCTCGTCCATCAGGTGGGTGGTCAGCACCACCGCCACGCCGTCGCGCTTCAGCGAGGCCACCAGATCCCACACCGCCAGGCGGGACTGGGCGTCCAGGCCGGCGGTCGGCTCGTCCAGGAACACCAGCTCGGGGCGCCCAACCAGTGCACAGGCCAGGCTCAGGCGCTGCTGTTGGCCACCCGATAGGCGCCGGTAGGGAGTCTTTTCGTGGCCGGTCAGCCCGACGGTCTCGAGCAGCCAGTCGGGATCCAAGGGGTTTTTCGAGTATGACGCCACCAGCCGTAACATCTCGCCCACGCGGATTCCGGGGTACGCGCCGCCACCTTGCAGCATTACCCCGATGCGACTGCGCACCTCGTCCGACTCGACGGCCGGATCCTTGCCGAACACGCGGATGGTGCCCTCGGTGGGACGGATGAAGCCCTCGCACATTTCGACGGTCGTGGTCTTGCCAGCGCCGTTCGGGCCGAGGAGAGCGAGCACCTGGCCGGCGGACAACTCGAGGCTCAGCCCGTCGACGGCGCGGCGCTCGCCGTAGGTCTTGACTACGTCGCGGAGCTGAAGCACGGGAGAGCTCGCCCGTGCTGGGGCTGCTTGGGTTGCCTGGGTTTCAGGTCTTGTGGTCATGATGTGAAAGTCTAGCCCCCTGGCAGCGTTTTACGTAGCAGCGGCTACTGCCCGCCGGAGTTTATCGGAGCGAAACGACAGGGCCTCGGCCAGATCTGCGTTGTGGGCCGCCATAGCCCGCAGAGCCACCAGCGCTACCAGGAAGAACACGAGACTCATCGCATAGATGTAGATCACCGTGGAGGTTGGCAGGGAAAGTCCGCGGGGGAGGATGAAGAAGCTGAACACCACCGAATAGATAACGGCGGTGAGGTGGAACGCGCGCCTGTTCGCCCAGGCCGCAAGGGGGAGAATCGCCCACAGAAGGTACCAGGGGTGCACGACGGGGAAGAAAAGCACCAGGATGAGGGTGGCCACGCCCAGCCCGCCTACGGGGTGGATACGGCCGCGGAAGGAGGCCCACAGCATGCGAACCACCCAGAACGCACCCACGAGCAGTCCGAGGGTGCGGAAGATGATCAGCGCCGAATCGGTGTGATCGCCCAGCCCCAAGAGGGCACCGAGCGCCCCGGAGGACAGCCCAAGGGAGGTGGTGATCGACATCCAGGAGATGATCTCCGCAGCGCCACCCTGGGAGGTGATCCAGCCGAAACCGACACCGGTGAATAGGGAGAATGCGACGGACGTTACGACCGCGACGGCTACGGCGACACTCGCGGCGGAGCAGAGATCCAGCAGGCGCCCGCCGAACCAGCGGGCGAGTGCGGCACCGGCGAAGCCCAGGCCGATGAAAGCCGTGACTTTGACCAAGCCGGCCATTGTGATCAGGCCGAAACCGCCGATGATTAGTATCCAGCGGCTGGTGAGGGGGCGCTCTTCGTTATCCACGCCGCGCAGCACCAACTCCATGCCTGCGAGCAGAAGGCCGATCAGGGCGGCCTCGTTGTGAATGCCGCCGACCAGGTGCAGGATCGCCAACGGGTTCAACACGCCCAGCCACAAGGCAGCTCCACTCGACACGCCACAGCGCCGTGCCAGGCGTACGAGAGCCCAGCCGCTTAAGGCCAGCCCCAGGATGGCCACCAACCGATGCAGCACGATGCCGAGGATGATGGAGTTGTCAGTGAGCATGGAGATGACCCCGCTATAGCCCAGCGCCACCGGCCCATAGGGTGCAGGGGAGTGCGCCCACATCAGGGGCACGGAACGGGCCAGGGGGTCGTCGATACCCAGCAGGTCTACGGGGCCGGCGCTGTAGGGGTCCCAGCCCCTCGCGGCGATCGCTCCCTGCGCCAGGTAGGAGTAGATGTCCTGGGTAAACAGTGGCGGGGTGACCATGAGCGGGGTGACCCACACGAAGAATGTGCGCCAATAGGTGCGCACCGGGATCGGGTGGTTGGGCCTGCCGGGCGCGGAGACAGCAAAGGTAGACAGAAGCAACCAGCCGTAGACCAAGAAGCCGATGCCAACGAAGACCAAAACGGTGGTGGAGTGCAGCATCCGCGCCAGCGTGTTCACGCCGGGGAAGTCCCAATAGGGGTTGTGGATCACGGGGAACGCGCCGGCGCCCAGGCCGCCGACCGTGATCAGCATGGTGCCGAGGGCTCCCAGGAATACCGCAGCGTAAAGCCGCATGGAAAGCGCGCGACTCAGGGGCTGGAGCTGCAGGGAGCTTTCCGGCACATTGTCGCCCTCGGATTCCGAGTGCAGCTGTGCCGATCGCGACCCCGCCAGGCCCAGGTGGGGCAATTGCTCCTGGAACCTCCGCCAGGGCGCCAAGAGACGCGACCCCCGAGACGAGCTCGGGGTGGCCCTCGGGGTGGCTGAGGTGGGGGTAGTCATAGGTGCAGATACTACCGAATGTCGCAAGCAATCTTCTTCAGCCATGGCCGTGACCAGCGCCACAGAGATAGCTCCAAGGATGGCCGCGAGTTAGGCAGGGTTACCTTAGTAGACAAGCGGGAATATTTACGACACACTTTTGTTGTCTAATCATGTAGGCACAACTTTAAGTTGCACAGGCGCACTCGAACAGAAGCTAAAGGAGGTACTAGCGTGGCACGGACATCTGAGGAGCGGGCAACCCAGCCCACTCCAGAGCACGACACGCGGCACCGCATTCTTCTGCATGTGCTGCGCCACGGTCCGGTGAGCGCATCGGACATTAGCGAGGCATTTGGGCTAAGCGCCGCCGGCGTTCGGCGTCACTTAGACAACATCGTCTCCGACGGCCTCGCCGAGGTCGTCGAGGCACCTCGTTCCGGGCAACGTGGACGGCCCGCCAAGCTCTTCAGGCTGACCGACCAAGGCCGGGCGGAGTTTGGACATGATTACGACACGCTCGCCTTGCTGGCTCTGCGTGCTCTTCGCTCTGCAGGAGGAGAGGAAGCGGTGGAGGACTTCGCCGCTCAGCGCATCAACGATCTGCTGCAGGACGTCTCCGACTCCGACGCAGACGTAGCCGCCAAGGCCCAGGCCATTGCCGACGCATTGACCGAGAGGGGCTACGCTGCCACTGTCGGCCACGCAGGCGGTGGCGTACAGATTTGCCGTCATCACTGCCCGATCCAAGATGTCGCTCACGAGTTCCCAGAACTGTGCGCGGCGGAGCACCGGGTGGTTGCAGAGCTGCTGGGACAGCACACCCAACCTTTGGCGACAATCGCCGACGGCAACGGTGTCTGCACCACCTATATTCCGCTTAGAACCATTG
The DNA here is from genome assembly GCF_022346045.1 of Corynebacterium sp. ACRQJ. NCBI lineage: Bacteria > Bacillati > Actinomycetota > Actinomycetes > Mycobacteriales > Corynebacteriaceae > Corynebacterium > Corynebacterium sp. ACRQJ. Next base: position 171,895 of record NZ_JAKRMT010000001.1, read on the forward strand.
ACCCTTCCCCCAAGAAGGAAAGTTAAACCATGACTCAAGCTGCACAAACACCTGAAACTAAACCCCAGACCGACGAAGAGATTATCGATTCCATCGGCGCGTACGGCTACGGCTGGCACGATTCCGATGTCGCCGGCGCCTCTGCCCGCCGCGGCCTTAACGAGGACGTCGTCCGCGACATCTCCGCGAAGAAGAACGAGCCGGAGTGGATGCTGAAGCGCCGCCTGAAGGCTCTGGACATCTTCGACAAGAAGCCACTGCCGACGTGGGGCGCGGACCTCAGCGATATCGACTTCGACAACATCAAGTACTTCGTCCGTTCCACCGAGAAGCAGGCTCAGACCTGGGAGGACCTGCCGGAGGACATTAAGAACACCTACGACAAGCTGGGCATCCCGGAGGCCGAGAAGCAGCGCCTGGTCGCTGGCGTAGCCGCCCAGTACGAGTCCGAGGTTGTGTACCACCAGATCCGCGAGGACCTGGAGAAGCAGGGCGTGATCTTCGTCGATACCGATACCGGACTGCGCGAGTACCCCGAGCTGTTCGAGGAGTACTTCGGCACCGTGATCCCGGCCGGCGACAACAAGTTCTCCGCGCTGAACACGGCCGTCTGGTCCGGTGGTTCCTTCATTTACGTGCCAAAGGGCGTGCACGTGGACATTCCGCTGCAGGCGTACTTCCGCATTAACACCGAGAACATGGGTCAGTTCGAGCGCACGCTGATCATCGTCGACGAGGACGCTTACGTCCACTACGTCGAGGGCTGCACCGCACCGATCTACAAGACCGACTCCCTCCACTCCGCAGTGGTCGAGATCATCGTGAAGAAGGGCGGCCGCTGCCGTTACACCACGATCCAGAACTGGTCGAACAACGTCTACAACCTCGTCACCAAGCGCACCAAGTGCGAAGAGGGCGGAACGATGGAGTGGGTCGACGGCAACATCGGCTCCAAGGTGACCATGAAGTACCCGGCCGTGTGGATGACCGGCCCGCACGCGAAGGGCGAGGTGCTCTCCGTGGCTTTCGCTGGCGAGGGTCAGTTCCAGGACACGGGCGCGAAGATGGTGCACATGGCTCCACACACGAGCTCGAACATCGTCTCCAAGTCCGTCGCCCGCGCCGGTGGCCGCGCTGCCTACCGCGGCCTGGTGCAGGTGAACAAGGATGCGCACCACTCCGCATCGAACGTCGAGTGTGACGCGCTGCTGGTCGACTCCATCTCGCGATCGGACACATACCCGTACAACGACATTCGTAACGACCACGTGACGCTGGGCCACGAGGCCACCGTCTCCCAGGTCTCCGAGGATCAGCTGTTCTACCTGATGTCCCGCGGCATCGAGGAGGAAGAGGCAATGGCGATGATCGTCCGCGGCTTCGTGGAGCCCATCGCCAAGGAGCTGCCTATGGAGTACGCCCTGGAGCTCAACCGTCTAATCGAACTGCAGATGGAAGGATCGGTGGGTTAAACCAAATGACCACCCCACTCAACGAAACCGAAGCGACTATCACACCGGTTCAGGCTGGTACGGATCACCAGACCAAGGGTGACCGTTTCACCTCTTTCTCGGCCGCGGACTTCTCCGTGCCGCGCGGTAAGGATGAGGATTGGCGCTTCACCCCGCTGCGCGAGCTGCGCGGCCTGCACGATGGCTCGGCCGTAGCTGGCAAGCGTGCTGCCGTCGCCGTCGGTGTTTCTGATGATGACGCCCCCAGCGTGACCGTCGAGCAGTTGGAGCCAGGCGACGAGCGCCTCGGTCGCGCGGGTGCTCCCGTGGATCGTGCGGCAGCCCAGGCGTGGGAAAACACCGAGTCCGCGGACTACGTGCGCGTCTCTAAGGATGCGGCGCTGAAGGCTCCGGTGACCATCACCGTCGACGGCCCGGGGGAGGACGAGGTCTCCTACGGCACCCTGGTCGTGGAGCTCGAGCCCCACGCTGAGGCCGTGGTGTTTGTCCGCTATGAGGGCTCCGGCGCGCACTCCGACAACGTCGAGTTCGTCGTTGGCACCGGAGCGAAGCTGACCACCGTGGTCTTCGAGGACTGGAACGACGATGCGGTGCACCTGTCGAACTCGCACATCCAGGTTGGCCGCGATGCAACCGTGCGCCACTACTACGCGGCCTTCGGTGGCCACGTGGTGCGCTCCGTGCCGCACGTGCGCTACACGGACACCGGCGGCGATGCTGAGCTGCTGGGACTGTACTTCGCGGATGCGGGTCAGTACTTCGAACAGCGCCTGCTGGTGGACCACTCGATCCGTAACTGCCGCTCCAACGTGCTGTACAAGGGTGCGCTGCAGGGCGAGCCGGAGAAGGGCAAGGATGCCCGCGAGGCACGCACGGCATGGATCGGCGATGTGCTGATCCGCCCGGATGCCACGGGCACCGACACTTATGAGAAGAACAACAACCTGCTGCTGACCTCCGGCGCACGGGCAGATGCAGTGCCAAACCTGGAGATTCAGACCGGCGAGATCGTCGGCGCGGGTCACGCCGCAACCGTCGGTCGCTTCGACGACGAGCACATGTTCTACCTACAGTCCCGTGGCATCGACCCGGCCAGCGCGAAGATGCTGATCGTCCGCGGTTTCTTCACCGACGTCATCAAGCGCATCCCGGAAGAGTCCATCCGCGAGCTGCTGGAGGACAAGGTCGAGGCCGAGCTGCAGCACACGGTTCTTTAATTTCATTCCCCCTGTCAAACACCCAAAGAAAGCTTTTTACACACCATGAGCACTCTGGAAATCAAGAACCTGCACGCGCAGGTCGTCCCCGCCGACGAGAACGAGGATCCGAAGCCGATCCTGCACGGCGTGAACCTGACCATCAACTCCGGTGAGACCCACGCCATCATGGGCCCCAACGGCTCCGGCAAGTCCACCCTGTCGTACGCCATCGCAGGCCACCCGCGCTACGAGATCACTGAGGGCGAGGTACTGCTGGACGGCGAGAATCTGCTGGATATGGAGGTCGACGAGCGCGCCCGTGCGGGCCTGTTCCTGGCCATGCAGTACCCGACCGAGGTGCCGGGCGTTTCCATGGCCAACTTCCTGCGTTCTTCCGCCACCGCCGTGCGCGGCGAGGCACCGAAGATCCGCGAGTGGGTCAAGGAGGCCCGCGGTGCGATGGAAGAGCTGGCGATCGACCCGTCGTTCTCCGAGCGCTCCATCAATGAGGGCTTCTCCGGTGGCGAGAAGAAGCGCCACGAGATCCTGCAGCTGGGTCTGCTGAAGCCGAAGTTCGCCATCCTGGACGAGACCGACTCCGGCCTCGACGTTGACGCGCTGCGTGTCGTCTCCGAGGGCATCAACCGCTACCAGGAGCGTGAGAACGGCGGCGTGGTAATGATTACGCACTACCAGCGCATCCTGAACTACGTGAAGCCCGACCACGTGCACGTCTTCGCCGGCGGCCGCATCGTGGAATCCGGTGGACCGGAGCTGGCTGAGCAGCTCGAGGCCGAGGGCTACGACAAGTTCATCTAGGCCCGCTCTTTAACCCGCTACAGCTCCCCACCATTCCTTCCAAACAAACCCTGCTCGGCCCAGCCTGATCTGGGCAGAAAGTGTGAACTTGTGAGTTCCAACAGTCCCCTGGACACCGCGAAGATCCGCAGCGACTTCCCGATTCTCTCGCGCACCGTGCGCGACGGGAAGAAGCTGGTGTATCTGGATTCCGGAGCGACCGCCCAGCGGCCGGTGCAGGTGTTGGATGCGGAGCGGGAGTTTTTGACCACCCATAACGCTCCCGTGCACCGCGGTGCCTACGAAATCGCGGAGGAGGCTACCGAGTCCTACGAATCGGCCCGTGAGGCCATCGCGGGCTTCGTCGGGGCCGAGGACCGGGAGATCGCGTTCACCAAGAACGCCACCGAGGCGCTCAACGAAGTCGCCTACATCCTGGGTGACGCACGGGCGGGGGAGCTGCAGGTCACCGAGGGCGACGAGATCGTCGTCTCCGAACTGGAGCACCACGCCAACCTGGTCCCGTGGCAGGAACTCGCACAGCGCACCGGCGCGACCTTGAAGTGGTATTCCGCCACTTCGGATGGCCGTATCGACCTGGACAGCCTGGAGCTCAGCGAGCGCACAAAGGTGGTTGCGCTGACTCACCAGTCGAACGTCACCGGCGCCGTGCTGGACGTCAAGGAGGCCGTGCGCCGCGCCCGCGAAGTTGGGGCGATCTTTGTCTTGGACGCCTGCCAATCCGTGCCGCACATGCCCGTAAACTTCCACGAACTGGACGTGGACTTCGCCGCTTTCTCCGGCCACAAGATGCTGGGACCTAACGGCGTCGGCGTCCTTTACGGTAAGGCACAGCACTTCGACCAGCTACCTCCTTTCCTGACCGGCGGCTCGATGGTGGAGAAGGTCACGATGGAACGCACGACCTTTACTGAGGCTCCACAGCGTTTCGAGGCGGGCACTCAGATGACTTCCCAGGTCGTAGGCCTGGGCGCTGCGGTGAAGTACCTGGAGGAACTGGGTATGGACAAGGTCGCCGCCCACGAGGCGGAGCTGACGGAGTACGCCCTGGAGCAGCTGCAAACCATCGAGGGCTTGCGCATCATCGGTCCCACCGACTCGCAGGATCGCGGCAGTGCCCTGAGCTTCGTCGTGGAGGGGATCCACCCGCACGATCTCGGCCAGGTAGTCGACGATCAGGGCGTGTGCATCCGCGTGGGCCATCACTGCGCGTGGCCGGTGCACACGTGCATGGATGTGCAGGCTACCGCCCGCGCCAGCTTCTACATCTACAATGACCTTTCGGAAGTCGACGCGCTGGTCGCCGCCATCCGCAAGGCGCAAGAGTTCTTCGGCACGACATAGAAAGCAACGGCGAAGAAGCAGCGCAGAAACGGCGATTGAGGAAAGTACTAGAGGATACTAGGGCCCTATGAAACTTGAGCAGATGTACCAGGAAGTCATCCTGGACCACTACAAGCACCCGCAGCACGCGGGCTTGCGCGAGCCCTTCGAGGCCGAGGTGCACCACGTGAACACCTCGTGCGGCGACGAGCTCACGCTGCGCCTGCACCTCAGCGAGGACAACCAGACGGTCGAGGACATCTCCTACGACGCTGTGGGGTGCTCCATTAGCCAGGCCTCCACGTCCGTCATGGCCGAGGAGCTGGTCGGCCGACCCGTCGCGGAAGCCTTCGCCAAGCTTGCGGAGTTCGAGCGCATGGTCACCTCTCGCGGCAAGATCGAAGGCGACGACGAGATCATCGGCGACGGCATTGCCTTCGCGGGTGTCTCCAAGTACCCCGCCCGCGTGAAGTGCGCCCTGCTCGGCTGGAAGGCCTTCGAGGCCGCTGCCACCGAAGCCGGCGTGAGCGCTAACACCAACACAGAGTAAGGAACACACCATGACTGAGAACGCAGAACCCACCGCCCCGGAGATGGACCCCTCGCCGCTGGACAAGGCTCCGGAGGGTCCGTCCGAGCGCAGCCCAGAGGACATGGCGCTGGCCGGCAAGGTCGAGGAGCACCTGCTGGACGTTATCGACCCGGAGCTCGGCATCAACGTCATCGATCTGGGCCTGGTCTACGACATTTGGATCGAGGACAAGACCGCGGTGCTGAACATGACTCTGACTTCCCCGGCCTGCCCGCTGCAAGACGTGCTGGAGGATCAGGCGCGCGATGCTGTGATCAACAACGTCGACGAGGTTTCCGACCTGCAGATCAACTGGGTGTGGACCCCGGCCTGGGGCCCGCACATGATCAACGAGGAAGGCCGCGAGCAGCTGCGTTTCCTCGGTTTCACGGTCTAGGGGTTTCACGGTCTAGGCCGAGTACATCCTCTGCCACACCGCCCGGCCCACCGACCAGGGGCGGCGGAATAGGGGACGGAGGAACTCGTGGCGCAGCCCGGTTCCCTCCCTTAGCGCCCACATCGTGCGTGCCACTTCCAGCCCGTCGCGCCCGCTCAGGTACGCAAGCTGCGCCCGCGTATCCAGAGCAAAGAAGTGCCCGAAGAAGTCCTGCAGCGTCGCACCATCCGCCCGGGCGATGAGCTCCCCGCCGACCTGCCGCAGCACATACGCCAGCCACCCGTCGGCGCGTTTGCCGTCCAGGAAGTCGTCGGCGGCCTCCAGTGCGTGCCCCAGCGAGTAGCCCGTCGCGGGATTGATAAACCCCGCCGCGGCGCCGAACTTTCTTTCTTTGTGACGCCGCCTAGTCCCCATCGGGATCGCGACCCGTTCTTCGCGCACTACAGTTTGGGCCCCTATGCGGTCTGCCAGGCGCGCCCGTAGAACCTCGAAAACTTCCTCCTGTTTCGCCGCATCGGCGCTGCAGTGCGCCGCGAGGATCGTCTCCTCGTACAGCCAGCCCTCGTCCGTGCGCTGGACATAGCAGAAGCTGGGTGGGCAATCCCCGGCCTGGGCAACCGTCCCGGTCCAATCCATGAAGGTGGGGGTGGACCCTGAAGGGGCGTCAGTAAAGGGTAGGAACCACCCGACGGCCAGTTGCCACAGTGCGGCGTCCGTCCGTGGGGCGCCGGTGCAGTCGATCGCCTCCATGCCATTGGGAAGCGGCTCAGGTTTGATGCGCACGCTCGAGCTGCGCAGGGCCTCCGCGGCCGCCTCCTGGTTCAGCATCCGATAGCTAAACCCCAGCGTGCGGCGGGTGAGGGGAGTGCCCGCGACGACGTCCAGGGGTTCCGGTGCACCAAATAGGGGATCGGCCCAGGTGGGGATCTGCGTGGAAAACACGCCATAGGTGCCGGGGAACGGGGTGGGGCTGGTCACGTCGAAGGCCGGGTCATAGGCTGTGACGTGGAAACCGCGCTGTGCAGCTCGAATGGCCAGGAGCGCTCCGGCTGGACCGAGGCCTTTAAGCGCGAGCCGCTGGGTCACTTGAAACCTCCGATTCAGGATTCTTACCCCCGAACTTACACAGCCGTGTTTTACTCATCACTTCTTTAGGAAATTTTTGCGGCTTAATGCATTAGCTACAGGTATAAGAAGTGCCTAATAGAATAAGAAGCTTCGCAAGCTCAGGTTTAAGTTCAAGGTTTGGGGGACAGGCCAAAATCGGGTGTAACGCTTAGCCTGCGGGCGCCAAACACAGTTTCTAACATGAACGTTGTCCTACTCGGTACGAACATACCGAAAGGTGGGGCACGAAAAGAAGACAACCCCGTCGGTGACACACACCGGATGCGACTCGGGACTGTGGGGGACCCGGGCAACGCGACTCCGGTGTTCATGGGGTGGGAAGGGTCACCGACGGGGATGGCTGATAGGCTTCTTCCTTGTGATTGTTACTAATGACCTCGAGGTTCGGGTGGGGGCCCGAACCCTGCTGAACGCCCCCGGACAGCACCTACGAGTGCAGCCCGGCGATCGCATCGGCCTGGTCGGGCGAAACGGTGCGGGCAAGACCACCACCATGCGCATCCTGGCGGGCGAGGGCGAGCCCTACGGTGGCACCGTCACACGCAGCGGCGAGATGGGCTACCTGCCGCAGGACTCCAAAGAAGGCGACATCGAGCAGAGCGCGCGCGACCGCGTGCTTTCCGCGCGTGGCCTGGACCGCATCCGGCACTCCATGGAGCGCCAGCAGGAAATCATGGAGACCAGCGAATCCGCCGGCCAGCGCGATGCCGCGATCCTCAAGTACAGCCGCCTGGAGGAGAAGTACCACGCCCTCGGCGGCTACGAGGCCGACAGTGAAGCCGCGCAGATCTGCGACTCACTGGGGCTGCCCGAACGGGTGCTGGACCAGCCACTGAAGACCCTCTCCGGCGGCCAGCGCCGCCGCGTGGAGCTAGCGCAGATCCTCTTTGCAGCCACCGCCGGCTCCGGCCGTTCGCAGACGACACTTCTTTTGGACGAGCCGACTAACCACCTGGACGCGGACTCCATCACCTGGCTGCGCGGCTTTTTGGCCAAGCACGAGGGCGGGCTGATCATGATCAGCCACGACGTGGAACTACTGGACGACGTCTGCAACAAGATCTGGTTCCTGGACGCTGTGCGCGGCGAGGCCGACGTCTACAACATGGGCTGGACCAAGTACAAGGACGCCCGCGCCACCGATGAGGCGCGCCGCCGCCGTGAGAAGGCCAATGCCGAGAAGAAGGCCAGCGCGCTGAAGCAGCAGGCCGAGAAACTGGGCGCCAAGGCCACCAAGGCAAAGGCCGCCAAGCAGATGGCCGCCCGCGCGGAAAAGATGCTGGGCAATCTGGACGAGATTCGCGTCGAGGACCGCGTGGCCAACATCAGCTTCCCGGAGCCAGCACCGTGCGGCAAGACTCCCATGAACGCAAAGGGGCTGACCAAGATGTACGGCTCCCTGGAAGTCTTCGCCGGGGTGGATCTAGCCATCGATAAGGGATCCCGCGTGGTGGTGCTCGGCTTCAACGGCGCGGGAAAGACCACCCTGCTGAAGCTGCTAGCCGGAGTGGAACGCACCGACGGCGAGGGCGGCATCGTCACCGGCCACGGCCTGAAGGTGGGCTACTTCGCCCAGGAGCACGACACGATCGACCCTGACAAGTCCGTCTGGGACAATGCCATCGAGGCTTGCCCCGATGCCGGCGAGCAGGACCTCCGCGGCCTGCTGGGCGCCTTCATGTTCTCCGGCGAGCAGTTGGAGCAGCCCGCCGGCACCCTTTCCGGCGGTGAGAAGACCCGCCTGGCCCTAGCCACCCTCGTCAGCTCCCGGGCAAACGTGCTGCTGCTGGATGAGCCGACCAATAACCTGGATCCGCAGTCCCGCGAGCAGGTGCTGGACGCGCTGCGCACCTACACCGGCGCGGTCGTGCTGGTCACCCACGACCCGGGCGCGGTGAAGGCCCTGGAGCCCGAGCGCGTGATCGTGCTGCCCGACGGGGTGGAGGACCTGTGGAGCGACGAGTACATGGAGATCGTCGAGCTGGCCTAGCTCAGCCATCTAACTCAGCCAGCTAGCCCACCATCCCCAGCGAGGCGCGGGAGTGCTCCACGAAGCGCCGCAGCAGCGAGTTCGCCGCCGCCGTATCCTGCCCCTCGAAGCGGGCGTAGGTCTCCGCTATCTCCACGGGGTCGCAGTAGCCCTCGTCCTCGTAGAAGCTGAGCCGCCGGGTGATGCCTGCCGCATCCATCTCCGGGTGGAATTGGCTGGTCCAGACGTTTTCGCGGTAGCGGTAGATCTGCACAGGGCAGGTCTCGCCGGTAGCCAGCAGCGTGGCCTCCGCGGGCACGCGCGCCACGGAATCCTTGTGGCCCGTCAACGCGGTGAAGCGGTCGGGGAGCGCACCCGTGATGGGGTCGACGCGCCCGGCGTCAGTAAGAGAAACCTCGCTGGTGCCCGCCGATTCCGAGTACTTGCTGTTGACCTCGCCGTCCAGGTAGTGCGCCAGCATGGAGGTTCCGTAGCAGGTGGAAAAGATGCCGAAGCGCTGCCGCTCCGATTCGACCTGGATGAAGTCCACCAGCTTCTGCGAGATCGCTTCCTGCCATTCCACGTCGACCGGACGGGTGATCGTAAACGGCGAGCCGCCGATGAACACGCCCTCCACGCCGTCGAAGCTTCCCAGGTCAGCGCTGGGGTTATCCAGCGGTCGCTGTTCGAGCTCGGCGGGGGTGAGGCCGCTGTAGCTGAGGAAGTCGGCGTATTCCGCGGCGAGCACCTCGGCGCCGCTGCGGGGGCATAGCAGTACGAAAGTCACATTCGTTACTGTAACAGACCGCTTGGTCTATTTACTATCTTTTGACGCCCGCGCGCCCCAACTTCTGCAGCAACTCTTGCGCACTGTCGATCTTCTTGTCCTCGAATCCCCGGACCCCGTCGGCCGCGGCGGCCAATGCGGTCAGCTCCGCTACCTGCTCGAGCGAGTGCAGGTTTCGCGCCCGGCTCAGGATCTCTTCCCGGTAGGCGTTCACGAGCTTGCGCTCCAGCTTGCGCACCTCCGCGTAGCCGAAGATGTCCAGGCGCGTGCCACGCAGCCCCTTGGCCTTCGCCAGCGCACTGAGCACCGGGCGCATCCGCGGGCCGAGCCCGATCTTGCGGTTCAGCCCCAGCGCGCGCAGCAGCGGCGGCTGAAACTGCACCGTGACCTTGCCGCCCTTCTGCGCCTCCGCGAATCCGGGGTCCAGCGCCAGGCGGGCGACCTCGTACTCGTCCTTGTAGGCGGAGAGCTTGTGCAGTCCGGCGGCGAAGCTGCGGGTCAGCTCTGCCGGGCCATCCGGGTTCACGCGTCGCTCGTGGGCGTAGACCGCGCGCACGTCGGTCAGGTAATCCTGGGCGTCCTGCTCGGAGCCCCAGCGGCGCATCTCGTCGAAGTACACCGCAACCTCGTCCACCAGGCTCGGCTCCAGCACCTCCTCGATCTTGGACCGGGTGCGGTCAAGGGGCTGAACTTCCTGGTACTGGGAGTAGTCGGGCTCCACGCCCATCAGCTCGATCAGCGCCTCCGGACGGCTCACCAGCTGGCGGCCACGGCGGAAGGCCTGAATGTTGGCCTCGGCCTTCTTGCCGTTGATCCGCAGGGCCTTTTCCATCGACTCCGGGGTCACCGGCAGCGCACCAGCCTGCACCGCAGCGCCGATCAGCAGCATGATCTGGAACGTGGACTCACCGAAGAGCTTGGTGGACACCCGAATCGCGTCGGTGATGATCGCCCGCTTCGCCGCATGCCCCAGCGCACCGGTGACCTGCACGCCATCGGGGCGGGTGGCCTTGACGTCCGTGCACATCTGGCCCGTGGGGGTCGCGGAGTTCGACAGCACCGCAACCGTCCGCGCCGCGTTGAGTACCGAGGTGCTGGCGTCTTCCGCACCCGTCACGCCGTCCAGCGCGATCAGCAGGTCCGCGCCGCCGCGCGGCACCGTGCCTGTGTGCTGGCCAATGCTCCTAGAGATCCGCAGGTCGGAGACCACCGACCCGCCCTTCTGCGCCAGGCCCGTCATGTCCGTGCCGCGCACCGCAAGTCCATCGAGGTGTGCGGCGGTGGCGATCACGGCCGAGGCCGTCATCACGCCCGTGCCGCCCACACCCGAGATGCGGATGTTCCACGGGTGCTTGCTGTCCAGCGCGCTCTCCGGCACCGGGTCAAGCGCGGTGGCGTCAATAGGCGGCACCTCGCGCTTCTCCTCGACCGCAACGACGGTCGTGAAGGCCGGGCAATCACCGGACAAGCACGAGCGGTCGGTGTTGCAGCTGGTCTGGTCCACGCGGGTCTTGCGCCCGAACTGCGTGTCCACCGGCTGCAGGGACAGGCAGCCGGACTTTTCGCCACAGTCGCCGCAGCCTTCGCAGATGCGCTCGTTGATCACGATCTTTTCAGTCGCCTGGGCGCGCTGGTTGCGGTTGCGGGCGCGGCGCTTCTCAGCGGCGCACTCCTGGTCGTGGATCAGTACGGAGACACCCTGCAGCACCTCCAGCTCCTTTTGCACCTCGGCGAGATCCTCGCGCGGGCGCACCTGCACACCGGAACCCCGCAGGGCGCGCCGCGTGCGCCGCACATCGTCGCTGGTCACGACGATCCTGGCCGGGTTCTCGGCCCGCACCATATCGACCAGCCCCGCCAGGCTCGGCTGCCCCACGGGGTCCTGGCCGCCCGTCATCGCCACCGTGCCGTTGTGCAGCAGCTTGAGGGTTGCGTTTACCTTGGACGCCACCATTGCCCGCAGCGCCAGCGATCCCGAATGCAGGAACGTCCCGTCGCCCATGTTCTGCACGAAGTGCTCCTCGGACACGAAGCTGTGCATCCCGATCCAGTGTGCGCCCTCGCCGCCCATCTGCGCGGTGCCCATGATCTTGCCCACACGCTTGTCGTCCATCAGCATCACCATGGCGTGGCAGCCGATTCCGGCTCCGACCAGCGTGTCCTCGTCCGCACGGGTGGATAGGTTGTGCGGGCAGCCGGAGCAGAAGTGCGGCACGCGGTTAGGCACCGCCAGCGGCAGGGAGATCCGAGTGGGACCGCTCGTCACGCCGGCGACCTCGATACCCTCGTTGCGCAGGAGTTTGGGCAGTTGCTTCAGCGGGTCGTTCACGTGCTCGATCGCGGGGCGCACCGGGAGGTCGTAGAGGCAGGCGCGGACGGATTCCAGCAGGTGAGTACCGAGCTCCTCGGCCACCACGAGCGTATCCAGCCCCTCGCAGAAGCTCTCCAGCTCCTGCGGGTCCAGCGGGTAAGTCATCGCCAACTGCAGCACGCGCACGTGCGCCTCGCCCACGACCTCCGCGACCTCCAGGGAAGTGTTGCCCGCGCAGATCACGCCCACGCGGTCGCCGTCCCGCGCGCCCCACCAGCGGTTCAGTCGGTGCTCGCGGGCGTACTCCAGAGCCCGCTGCAGGCGCTCGCCCACGCGGGTGTCCTCCAGGTCCAGCAGTCGCTTGCCCAGCAGGCGAGCTTCGGGCACATGCTCGCCGCCGCGCTCCAGACCGCGGGCCGTCGTGGCCTCGCGGATGGCCTCCAGATCCACGCTGGCGGAGCCGTCAGCCACGGGGGTGGTGATGCGCAGCGCTGTCCACAGGCCGCTGTAGCGCGACATCCACGCTGCGTGCGTGCCGAGGCGCAGCACGTCGCCCGCGTCGGCCGGCACGAGGGTCGGCAGCCCCAGGTCCGCCAGGATCCGCCCGGAGGCCGAGGGGATCGTCGAAGATTTCGCCGTCGGGTCGTCGCCCACGAAGGCCACTGCGCCGCCCGTGCCGCTGGTGCCGGTCATGTTCGCGTGCCGCAGCGCATCGGCCGCCCTATCCAACCCCGGCGCCTTCCCGTACCAGTAGCCGACTACGCCGTCGATGCCATCCTTGACCGTCGCCCGATCCGTCATCTGCGATCCCGCAACGGCGGTGACGCCCAACTCCTCATTGACGGCAGGGAAGTGCTGCACATCAAACTGGCCGAGCAGCGACTTGCGGCGCCCCAGCTCGAGGTCGTACCCGCCCAGCGGGGAGCCCTCGTAGCCGGAAACGAAGCTGGAGGTCTGCAGCCCAATCTCGCGATCCGCCTCCGCGCGATCCAGCACGGTGCGCACGAGCGCCTGGATGCCGGTTAAGTGGATGTGCCCAGTCTTCTCCCGATAACGCGACTGGGTGTAGTCGGGGAGATCCTGGACGGGGGAAATTGAGTCGGGGATGAATGTGGAGGTCATCGCTGTTCACCCTTTCGTGCGAGCTGTCAGTTTGTGGTTTGAATCACATTAAGCGACAGCGAACCGCACTCGGTAGCACCTGCGGCAAAATAGTTCACTTAGCAAAGGTTTTTTAGGTTCCAGACCTGAAACCTAGGCCAATGGCCTAGAATCCCACCCAAGCGACAACAGATTTGCACACAAAAGTAGATGTTTCTTACCAACAGGCCGTGAAGGGGCGTCACAAAGAAAGGTCAGAAGAATGAGGGACCTCGACCGGACAGACATCGAGCTCTGCATGCTACTCAACGAAAGGCCCAAGGCCGGGGTGCGCGAGTATGCGCGGGTACTCGGGGTGGCGCGAGCGACGGTAAGCAGCCGCATAGACAAGCTCGTGGAAAGGGGAGTGATAGGCAGCTTCGCCCCTCATTTCGACCCCGGCGCACTCGGCTTCCCGCTAGGCGCTTTCGTGCACGTCACACTGGACCAGCGGGCGCTCGACCAGGCGACGGCGGCGATCCTGAACATCCCGTGGATCACGGAGGCGCATTCTATCGCCGGGCCTTACGACCTATCGTGCCGGGTGGTGGCGCGCGATCACGAGCACCTGGAGCACATCACCCTCAAACTGCAGGAGGTCGAGGGCGTGCAGCGCACGCGGACGGAGATCATCCTGCGCTCCCGCATCCCCGCCCGGCACGGCCAGCTGCTGCGGGCGTTAGTGGATCTGCGAAACCTCTAGCGCCGCCTTGACCTGCTTGGCCGACAGGTCGGTAGAAATAGTGGCCGTTTCCGGCTGGCCCGCGATGTACCGGCAAATGGTCCAGCCGTTGGTGAACTCGGGCTCCAGCACGTCCATGGGGCCGTCCGCCATGTGCAGGTTATAGGGGCGCCCCTCCCAGTTGGCCGGGGCGTTGAACTCGCTGGTGCGGAACGTGAACGGCTCGGTGCCGTCGGTGGGGTAGGCCTGCACCATGGCCTTGTAGTAATAGCGGCGCTCCGTGTTCATGCGCTCCCCGTTGTCGTTGTGGGTAGACACCCGCGTTATCCACACGCCGCCCACGCGGGCGGGCGCAAATCGCAACCAGCCATTTCCCCAGGCCTTGCCCAGGATCCGCAGCCGACCGCGACGCTTGGAGGCGCTATAGAGTGCAACGCCCGCCATCAGCAGGCCAATGGCCCCGATCACCAGGCCAATGACCAGAGTCTGGGTGCCTCCGCGGGCGGCCAGGAAGCCACCCAGGCCAAACAGCACCACGCCGATTGTCAGCACCACCGTCTGCACCACGCTAAAGCCCGCGGTGTTGCCGGCAACGGGCATGCGGCCGTTGTTCGACAACGCCGCGTTCAGCGCGACCGACCCGGCGGGGAGGGTGCACCGCTGATCGAATGTGCCCGACTGGTCGCCCCGCACGAGCCCGTCGAGCGGATCGTCGATGACAACCGAGGAGCGACCGTACTTGAAGACCTGCACCATGCGAGCGAGTAATCCTTCCTAGTTGCGGTAGCCGTGTAGCGGGGCGGGAATGAAGCCACCGCGGTTGATGAACTCGGCACTGCTTGCACGGTTCACGCCGATCACCGGCGCGTAGCCCAGCAGGCCACCGAAGTCCACGTCGTCGCCTACCTTTGTACCGACGGCGGGAATCACACGCACGGCGGTGGTCTTATGGTTCATCACGCCGATGGCGGCCTCGTCGGCGATCATTCCAGCAATCGACTCCGCAGGGGTGTCGCCCGGGATGGCGATCATGTCCAGGCCGACGGAACAGATGGCCGTCATGGCCTCCAGCTTGTCGATGCTAATGGCGCCGCTGCGCACAGCGTCGATCATCCCTTTGTCCTCGGAGACCGGGATAAACGAACCCGAGAGGCCGCCGACGCGCGAGCAGGCCATCATGCCGCCCTTCTTCACCGCATCGTTCAGCAGCGCCAGGGCAGCGGTGGTGCCGTGGGTGCCCACCTGGCCGAGCCCCATGTGCTCCAGAATGTGCGCCACGGAATCGCCGAGTTCCGCGGTGGGCGCCAGGGACAGGTCCACGATGCCGAAGGGCACGCCCAACCTTTGGGCGGCCATCACGCCGACCAGCTGACCGGTGCGGGTGATCTTAAACGCCGCGCGCTTGATCTCCTCGGAGACCTCGTTGAGTGTTGCGCCTTCCATTCCGGCAACCGCGCGGTCGACCACGCCAGGGCCGGATACGCCCACGTTGATCACACAATCCTGCTCTTCCACCCCGTGGTAGGCGCCAGCCATAAACGGGTTGTCGGAGACGGAGTTGGCAAACACGACCAGCTTCGCGCAGGCCAGCGTGCCGCCCGGCCCATAAGTGGAGGCATCCTTGATGACGTGCCCCATCTCGCGGACCGCATTCATGTTGATGCCGGCCTTCGAGCTGCCGACGTTCACGGACGCGCAGACGACATTAGTTTCGTTCAGCGCCTCGGGCAGCGAGCGGATCAGGTCCAGCTCGCCGCGCGTGGCCCCCTTGTCCACCAGGGCCGAGTAGCCGCCGATGAAGTTCACGCCCACCTCGGTGGCCGCGCGATCCAGCGCTTCGGCAATACGCACCGGGTTGCCCTCTACCGCGGAGGCTAGGATGCCAACCGGGGTCACGGAGATGCGCTTGTTTACGATGGGGATGCCCAGCTCCCGCTCGATCTCCTGAGCCACCGGCACGAGGTTCCGCGCGTAGTCCACCACGCGCTCGAACACCGCCTCGGCGGTGGCCTCCATCGTTTCGCGGATGCAGGGCATGAGGTTGATGCCCATCGTTACCGTTCGGATGTCGAGACGGTACTTCTCGATCATCTCGATGGTTTCTAGGATGTTGTTGCTTTGGTTTGTGACGCCACGACGTGGATTCATTCTTTAAGCCTCCAGAACCCTTATACGTCGTGCATGGCGGAGAAAATGGCCTCCGACTGCACTCGGATGACGAGCTTCTCCTGTTTTTCGACCTCCGCCATGCGGTCCTGCACGTCGGCGATCCCGTGCTGGGAGTCGTCGATACGAACGTGCAGGATCATGGTGAAGTAGTCGTCCATGATGGTCTGGGAGACGTTGAGGATGTTGACGTCTAGCTCGGCCAGGGCGGTGGACACGGCGGCGATGATTCCGGTGTGGTCCAGCCCGGTGACGGTCATGATTGCGATCATGCACTACATGCTACTCACCGGGTTGGACGACCTACTGTCCGGGGGAACGCAGTGCGCTTTCTACGAAGTCCAGCGCGTCGGACAGCCCCGCTGTGCCCTGCCGCTGGGCAAGCCGCCCGAGCACACCCTCGAGCACCAACTCCAGCGTCTGGGCGATCGTCTCTACCTCCACGTCCTTGCGGATCCGCCCGCTGGAGCGCTGTTCCCGCAGGCGGGTGCGCACGGTTTCGCGCAGCGCCAGCTGATCCAGCTCCCACTTGGCCGCGAAGCAGGGGTCGATGTTCACCCGGCGGGTGATCTCCACACGCATACCCCACCAGTCAGTCAAGTCTTTTGACTTGACGAGCGCACGAATGGCGCCGATGAGACCCTCGTCGGCCGCTAGTTCGGCCATCTTGCGCATGTCCTCGTGGGCAACCTCGAGAAACAGCTGATCCTTGTTGCCGTAATGGTGGAAAATCGCCCCGCGGGACTTGCCGATGGTTTCTTCCAACCGGGCGACGGTCGCGCCGTCGTAGCCGTAGGTAGCGAAGCAGTGGCGCGCGCCGGACAGGATCTCGACCTTCCGCTCTGCCAGGTCCGTGTCGCTTACTTTGGGCATCTGCTTAAACCTCGTTGAGTTGTATGGGAGCACAAAGGCGGTGACCCGCGCTTCTCTCCCCTTAGGGGAAGAGGGCGCCGGTCACCGCCTCATGCCAGGCTTATAAGGAGTTATTCCTTACTTGCCGGACATCATGTTGCGCAGAACGAACTGCAGGATGCCGCCGTTGCGGTAGTAGTCTGCCTCACCGGGGGTATCGATGCGGGTCACGGCGTCGAACTCAATCTTCTCGCCGTTCTCCTTGGTGGCAGTTACCTTGACGGTCTTCGGGGTGGAGCCGTTGTTGAGCTCCTCGATGCCCTCGATGTCGAAGGTCTCGGTGCCCTCGATGCCCAGGGACTTCCAGGACTCGCCCTCCGGGAACTGCAGCGGGACAACGCCCATGCCGATCAGGTTGGAGCGGTGGATACGCTCGAAGGACTCGGCGATGACGGCCTTCACGCCCAGCAGCAGGGTGCCCTTAGCAGCCCAGTCGCGGGAGGAGCCGGTGCCGTACTCCTTACCACCCAGAACGACCAGCGGAGTGTTCTCCTTCTGGTAGTTCATAGCAGCGTCGTAGATGAAGGACTGCGGGCCGCCCTCCTGGGTGAAGTCGCGGGTGTAGCCACCGGAAACACCGTCGAGCAGCTGGTTCTGCAGGCGGATGTTAGCGAAGGTACCGCGAACCATGACCTCGTGGTTACCACGACGTGCGCCCAGGGAGTTGTAGTCCTTGCGCTCCACACCGTTTGCATCCAGGTACTGAGCAGCCGGGGTGCCCGGCTTAATGGTGGAAGCAGGGGAGATGTGGTCGGTGGTCACGGAGTCGCCCAGCAGAGCCAGGACGCGAGCGCCCTTGACGTCATTGACAGCCTCCGGCTCCTTGCTCATACCGTCGAAGTACGGAGCCTTGCGGATGTAGGTGGACTTCGGATCCCAGTCGAAGGTCTTGCCGGAAGGAACCTCCAGGGAGCGCCAGCGCTCGTCGCCCTCGAAGACGTTTGCGTAGTCCTCGGCGTACAGGTCCTTGGTGATGGAGGAAGCGATAACTTCCTCGATGTCCTCGGTGGACGGCCAGATGTCCTTCAGGAAGACATCGTTGCCATCCTGGTCCTGGCCCAGCGGCTGGTTCTCGAAGTCGAAGTCCATCGTGCCGGCGATCGCGTAGGCGATAACCAGGATCGGGGAGGCCAAGTAGTTCATCTTGACGTCCGGGTTGATGCGCCCCTCGAAGTTACGGTTACCGGACAGGACAGCGGTGGCGGCCAGGTCGCCCTCGTTGATGCCTGCGGAGATCTCCTCCGGCAGCGGACCAGAGTTACCGATACAGGTGGTGCAGCCGTAGCCGACCAGGTAGAAGCCCATGGCCTCCAGGTCCTTCCACAGGCCCGCCTTCTCGTAGTAGCCGTTAACAACCTGGGAACCCGGCGCCATGGAGGTCTTAACCCACGGTGCGGACTTCAGACCCTTGGCAGCAGCATTGCGTGCCAGCAGGCCAGCGCCGACCATGACGGACGGGTTGGAGGTGTTGGTGCAAGAGGTGATGGAAGCGATGGCGACCATACCGTGGTCCAGCTCGATGTCCTCGCCGTTGTAGTTGACGGTGACCGGGTTGGACGGGCGGCCCTCTGCGCCTGCAGCTGCGGAAGGAATGTTGCCCTTCGCATCAGCAGCGGATGCCGGGGTGCCGGCAGCCTGGGCAGAAGTGTCCTCGGTAGCCGGACCCTCTGCGTCGAAGTCCGGGGTAGAGGCAGAAGCGTCGGCGTCGACGTAGTTGTGCAGGTCCTTGCGGAACTGTGCCTTGGAGTCGTTCAGCTCGATGCGGTCCTGCGGACGCTTCGGGCCAGCGATGGAAGGAACGACGGTGGACAGATCCAGCTCGAGGTACTCGGAGTACTCGACTTCCTTCTCCGGGTCCAGCCACATGCCCTGTGCCTTGGCGTAAGCCTCGACGCGGTCCAGGGTCTCCTGGTCGCGGCCGGTCAGCTCCAGGTACTTCACGGTCTCTTCGTCGATCGGGAACATAGCCGCGGTGGAGCCGAACTCCGGAGACATGTTGCCGATGGTTGCGCGGTTGGCCAGCGGCAGCTCGCCAACGCCCTTGCCGTAGAACTCGACGAACTTGCCGACCACGCCGTGCTGGCGCAGCATGTCGGTGATGGTCAGAACGACGTCGGTGGCGGTAACGCCAGCCGGGATCTCGCCGGTCAGCTTGAAGCCAACGACGCGCGGGATCAGCATGGAGATCGGCTGGCCGAGCATTGCAGCCTCAGCCTCGATGCCGCCGACACCCCAGCCCAGGATGCCCAGGCCGTTTTCCATGGTGGTGTGGGAGTCAGTACCAACACAGGTGTCCGGGTATGCCAGGCCGTTGTTGTCGAAGACGGAGCGGGCCAGGTACTCGATGTTCACCTGGTGGACGATGCCGGTTCCCGGAGGAACAACGCGGAAGTTCTCGAAGGCGCCGGTGCCCCAACGCAGGAACTTGTAGCGCTCGTCGTTGCGCTGGTACTCGATCTCGACGTTCTTCTCCAGAGCGTCGGCGTTACCAAATGCCTCGATGATCACGGAGTGGTCGATGACCATCTCAGCCGGGTTCAGCGGGTTAACGTCGTCTGCGTTGCCGCCCAGGGCAACCACGGCGTCACGAATGGTAGCCAGGTCAACGATGCAGGCCACGCCGGTGAAGTCCTGCATGATAACGCGGGCCGGGGTGAACTGGATCTCGAAGTTGGGCTCTGCGGAAGGATCCCAGTTGGCGATGGCCTCGATGTGCTCGCGAGTGATGTTCTTGCCATCCTCGTTGCGCAGCAGGTTCTCGCCGAGAACCTTCAGGGAGTAGGGAAGCTTCTCCATTCCCGGCACAGCATCCAGCGCGAAGTAGTCATAGGACTTCTCGCCGACCTGCAGAGTGCTCTTGGAATCGAAGGAGTTGATGCTTTCAGCCACAGTGAGCTCCTTTAATCTCTTCTCTTAGTCGAAATGTCGTCGTCGATGTGGTCGCCGCCACGCACGGGACAGCCGCCCGCGGCGGAGGCTCTGCTTACCATTGTGGCAGCATTCTTGCCGCGACGTCACTAAAAATTTTAACAGTACGATTGTCCTGCTGCGAATCCTGCGAGTTTAAGCGTGTCGCCGATACCCCCACCCCTCTTTCGGTGCTAAAAACATCCCATGACCGATACGCCTAACCCCGCCCCTTCGGACGACGTTGCGCAGCTCATTGCCTCTCTTAATGACGCCCCAGTCTTCGTCGCCGAAGATTTCCCAACCGAGGTGGAGTCTGGATCGGCCGGCCTATCCAAGAGCCTCAACGATGTGGTTGAGGCGGCCGAGAGGGGAGAGTCGGCGTCCAAAATAGGCACCCTAAAGATCGGCTACATCAACCAGGACGGGGAGCGCCACAACAGTCTGCGCGACGTGGCGCAGAAAGTGCTGGACGGCACGGACGCGGACACGGTGATCCTGAAGTCCCCGAGCCAGGCGACGGCAGTGTCGGAGAATCTGTCGCGCTATGCCATCGAATCGAACTACAAGGTTCTCTCTGGCGCCAACAGTCATCCGGAGGTGACGCAGGAGTTCCTCAACCAGGCGGCGGGGTACGAAACTCCCACAGGCCTGGCCAACGTGGGAGTGGTCCTAGCAGTGGCCGTGGCGGCCGTAATCGCTTCGTTATCAAAGCCGTGGACCAAGCAGAAATAGGTAACGGTTTAAAATAGTCAAGCCTGGGGGATTGACTAACCTTAAGGGTGAATCTAGAAAAATGGGGGCTTTCTACAGGTAGTGCAATACGACACGCCTACACGCTCATAAATGTGACATAAATCACACTTGTAACTTTTCCGTTACTATTCGCAGGTCAAGGCAATTGCCGTTACTTATGTGACTAGTGCGATTCATGGGATTCATGGTGAAAAAGTTTACGGCCTTGACTCGTGTGTTCTAGGGTTCCCAGTGTCAACTTTTGAAACGAGTTGATCTCGAAGTGATTTTTGAGAGTCACCCGACGGGACCTGTACTGATCGCATGGGGAAGTGCGGCCAGCTGGACCGAGGGTTTCGCTCGCTTCAAAGCCAGTTGTATAAACACCAGGAGAATCGATCGTGACACCACGACCACAAAGCCGTAAGCGAACGGTGTTGGCCGTCGCAGTGACCGCCGGAGTGACGCTGCAGTCGACGACTATGGTCGCCCAGGCCGACGACAAGCGCACCGTTGAAAGCTTCCTGGCCGACCTCGTCGGCCAGGTTTCTCGCGCCAAGTCCCAGGTCTCCGAGATGGAGACGCTCATGGGATCGCTGCGAGAAGATGCCAACAAGGCCCGCGTCGACCTCGTCAACAGCCAGTCCGCCGCCCAAACGGCCCAGGACAAGGTCGTGGACGCACGCGGACGCCTCAAGGATTCCGACACCGAGGTAACCAAGGCACAGTCGAAGCTGAACGACATCGCGCGTTCCGCCTACGCCCAGGGCGGCGACGCCTCCGCCGTGAACCTGGCTGCCGGCGGCAGCGACGCAGTTGGTGACACGCTCGATCGCTCCTCCTACATCGACGCAGCCTCCAAGAAGCAGAAGGACGAGGTCGACCGCCTCGACCTGGCGCGTACCCAGAACGCCAACGAGGAGTCCTCGCTACGCGACTCCCGCGATAAGGCGAACTCCGCCGTCGACGACGCGGTAAGCAAGTACAACACCGCGCGCGACACCCTGAACAACTCCCAGAAGACCCTCACCGAGAAGCAGAAGGAATACAAGCGCCTGCTCGATGAGAAGTCAAAGGCGGAGAAGGCGCTCCGCGAGGCTCGCGCCGCCGTGGAGACCTTCACCAACACCCACCCGGAGGCTTCTAGCTGGGACAAGCGCAAGGTCGCCGAGAAGGCAGCCGAGAACGCGGGAGCCAAGGTCGAGAAGGCCGAGAAGGCCGAGAAGGCCGAGGATGCCGAAGATAAGGTCCAGGAGACTCCAGCGGAGGAGACTCAGTCCACTGGGGACTCCACCGAAAACACTGAGAAAACTCAGCCGGCTGAGGCTAACGAGTCCACTGAGTCCGACCAGTCCGACCAGTCCGACGAGTCCCCGGCACAGGGCTCCCTCGGCAACCCGGCAGGTCTGCCGGAGCTCCCGGCAGAGCTGCAGTCCTCCTACGATCTGAACGCCAGCGGCGATGACCAGCGCCAGGCAGCCCTCGACGGCCTGCGCAAGGCCGGCGAGTCCGCACTGATGGCTGGCTTCACCACCGCACTGTCCGGCAACCCGGATGGTGCCGTGGCTGCCGCCGCGCGTGCGGGCCGCGAAACCGCAGGCCAGGAGTATGACCGCGCCATGGGCGGCGGCACCAGCACCGCACCGGCGACGCAGGAGACCCCGGAGACCCCCACGGCTCCGGAAACCGAGGAAGCAACCGAAGCTCAGGAGACCCCAGAAACTCCAGAGACTCCGGAGACTCCCGAAACTCCGGACAAGGCCGTTACTCCGGAGACCCCGGAGACCCCTGAAAACCCAGCTGAGGCCATCGCCGATGCACTGGACCCGAGTAGCCCCGATACCTCCGGCACCGCCGAGGAGAAGATCGAGCGCGTCATTAAGCGCGCCGAAAGCCAGCTGGGCCTGCCCTACGCATGGGGCGGCGGTAACTTCCACGGCCCGACCAAGGGCATCCGCGACGGCGGTGTAGCCGACGCGCACGGCGACTACAACAAGGTCGGCTTCGACTGCTCCGGCCTGATGATGTACGCCTTTTACGGCGTGGGCATCGAGCTACAGCACTACTCCGGCTACCAGTACACGGCCGGCAAGCAGGTTCCTTCCTCGCAGGCCAAGCGTGGCGACATGCTGTTCTGGCCGGGCCACGTCGCCCTGTACCTGGGCGATGGCAAGATGATCGAGGCCCCGCAGTCCGGCGATGTCGTCAAGATCTCCGACGTGCGCTGGGGCGGCATGCAGCCCATGGCAGTCCGCATGATCGAGTGATGATCTAACGCAGTAGCTCCCGCTGCGCATAATCCACAGCCACCATCCGGGCGGTTCTTACCGCCCGGAGCATTGGCATTAGATGGGGGTCCAGGCTCGCACCCACCTCGGAGCGTTTCGTGACCTCCACAATCGCCGCCACCTGATCGGCCCTGGCCATCAGCTTGGCGGCGCGACTGGGCACTCCCGGCGGCATCCCGGGCAGTCCAAAGGCATCGTTCAGTGCCCCCACCGCCAGCTCGGCGCGTTGAAACGCCGCCCCACCTCTCGGCACGTGCCCCGCGTTCCGCACCATCCTCGTTGCATTATCCGCAGCCTCACGCAGCAGCTGATCCGCCTCGCCCGGCGAGTAGACCGGCAGCGGCGGAACCGGGCCCTCCACCTGATCCCAGGACCAGCTGACCAGGTGGGCGTCAATAACACGAGGGCTAAGCACGTGACTGACCAAGGGGTCGCGGTCGGCAAGGATTAGTGACGCCCCCTCCGGGCCGACCGGCAACACGGTCGCGTCGCCGGGGCCGGAGAGTGCCAGTTGGATCAGGGGACGTTCGTCCAACCCGACTGGCGCCTCGTCCGCCACGGAGCGGATCTGGCCGAGCATCTCCACGAGTCCGCCGCCGTCGGGCTCCAGGCGGTGGTGCTTGCCCTGGGTGGCGTGGAAGGCGTCGATTACTTCATCCGCCCCGATAAGCCCGTGCAGCCACCAGGCCAGCCACAGGGAGGTGTTCTGCACAGGCGACCACAGTTGCGCCCCAAGCCACGTCGGTACCGGATCAGTCATTTTTCCTAGCCTAAGCTGGTTGCCCATGAGCTTCAATTACGGTGACATCATGAAGGGTCATTCCCGCAACCAGAAACCCAGCATTCCGCGCGTCGCGCCGGAGCTGGGCATGGTGGTGGAGGTCATTGCCGACGACTTCGTCGGCGCCGTGGTGGGCGGAGAGAAGACTGCCGACGGCGATTTCATTCGCCTGGAAGATCGCTACGGTAAGACGCGCCTGTTCAAGCTACGAGAGGGCGCATTCCTACTTGAGGGCAAGCCTATTACCTTGACCCGCTACGTAGATCCCCAGATGCTGCCATCGAAGCAGCGCATCTCCAACTCAGGCTCGCGCCGCGTAGAAAACGTACAAGCGAAGGTCGCGGCGCCCTCCCGCATTTGGGTGGAAGGCATTCACGATGCCGCAATTGTCGAACAAGTCTGGGGGCATGACTTGCGCGTGGAAGGCGTGGTCGTCGAGTACCTGGAGGGCCTCGACAATCTGCCGGAGCGGCTCGCCGAGTTCCAGCCCTCCGCGACCCGCCGTGTGGGCGTGCTCGCGGACCACCTCGTCGAGGGAACGAAAGAGGCGCGTTTGACCGCATCCTTAGGCCCACACGTGATGGTCACCGGCCACCCGTACATCGACATCTGGGAGGCCGTGAAGCCGCAAAGCGTTGGCATCCGCGCGTGGCCGAAGATCCCGCGCGGCATCGATTGGAAAACAGGCGTGTGCCAAGAGCTCGGCTGGGGCAGCCCGCAGGACGGCTGGCGCCGGGTAGCGTCCGCAGCCAAGACCTTCCGCGATCTGGACTCCACTTTGATTGGTGCGGTGGAAAGGTTGATCGATTTCGTTACTGTCCCACCGGAGTACTGAACCACCAACTAGGATCCTGACTATGGGTCCGATCATTTGGTTAATCGCGGCAGGAGTACTGGCTCTCGGCGAGCTCCTGGTAGCGGACATGTCCTTGCTCATGCTCAGCGCGGCCGCGTTGATTACCGCCGGAGTTTCGCTGGCGGATATTCCGGTGTGGGCGGAGATTGTGGTTTTCGGCGTGGCTTCGCTAGCGACCACCCTGGCGATCCGGCCCATCCTACGGAAACGCTTCCTGCAGACGACTCCGACGCGCACGTTTGACTACGCCGAGCTGACCGGCAAGACCGCTGAGGTAGTAGAGGCTGTCACCGACGATGTGCAAAGCGGTGGCATGGTGCGCATCGCCGGCGAGCTGTGGTCAGCCCGCTCGGCAAACTTGGGGGATACTTACCCCCAAGGAGAGTCCGTGCAAGTGATAGACATCGACGGCACGACGGCGGTCGTGTGGCGAAACAATTAGAAGGGCTTAAAACATGAGCTTCACAATTTTCTTGGTGGTCTTACTGGTCATCATTGCGACGATCATCATCAAGATGGTCGCCCTCATCCCGCAGGGTGAGGCGGCAGTCATCGAACGCTTGGGTACGTACACCCGCACTGTTTCTGGCGGCCTGACGATCCTCGTTCCGTTCGTCGACCGTATCCGCGACAAGGTCGATACCCGTGAGCAGGTCGTGAGCTTCCCGCCCCAGGCCGTGATCACGCAGGATAACCTGACCGTCGCCATCGATACGGTGGTTACCTTCCAGATCAACGATCCGGCCCGCGCCATCTACGGCGTGAACAACTACATCGTCGGCGTGGAGCAGATTTCCGTCGCCACGCTGCGCGATGTGGTTGGTGGTATGACGCTGGAGGAGACCCTGACTTCCCGTGAGGTCATCAACCGCCGCCTGCGCGGCGAGTTGGACGCGGCCACCACCAAGTGGGGCCTGCGCATCTCCCGCGTGGAGCTGAAGGCCATCGATCCGCCGGCATCCATCCAGCAGTCGATGGAGATGCAGATGAAGGCGGACCGCGAGAAGCGCGCCATGATTCTTACCGCCGAGGGTCGCCGTGAGTCGGACATCAAGACCGCCGAGGGTGAGAAGCAGGCCCGCATCCTGGCCGCCGAGGGTGAAAAGCACGCGCACATCCTGGCCGCAGAGGCCGAACGCCAGGCAGCCATCCTGCGCGCGGAGGGTACCCGCGCTGCCCGCTACCTGGAGGCCCAGGGTGAGGCCAAGGCCATCCAGAAGGTCAACGCGGCCATCAAGTCCGCCCAGGTCACGCCAGAGGTGCTGGCCTACCAGTACCTGGAGAAGCTGCCGGAGATGGCGAAGGGCTCTGCCAACAAGACCTGGATGATCCCAATGCAGTTCGGCGACTCCCTGGAGCAGTTCGCCAAGGCCCTGGCCAAGAAGGACGACGAGGGAGTATTCCGTTACGAGCCGAAGCCGGTGGACGATGCCACTCGCGAGCAGGCCAACGAGTCGAGCTCCGAGGATTGGTTCAACACCGCCTCCTCACCCGAGATCGCCGAGGCCGTTGCCGCCGCCAACGCCGTGGCGAACAAGCCCGTCGACGAAGCGGCGCTCGATAATCCCTACAACGAACGCTAGTTCTTTAGCTCGTCCGCCCTGGCCAGCATGTGCACGGCCAGGGTCCAGCCGGCCTGCTCCGCATGCCAGCCCGCTGCGGCCAGCCGCTGGCTCATCGCCTGCTTGCTGATGCCCACAATCTCCGCCGCCTCGGCCTGCAAGTGCCCAGCGCGCAGCAGGGCAGTGGCCTCGCGGCCCTCCTTTGTGCGCCGCGCCAGCACGTGGGCCAGCAGGGTGAAGGCCGCCGCGATGTCCTGGGCAACTTCGGCCGCCCGCCCCGGGGCGATCACACCGCCCGGGCCTGGCTTTTCAATCCGCACCGATACCGCACCCGCACGCTGCGAGCGGGTCACCGCACGGGTGGCTGCACCGATGGTCTCTTCCACGGACGACGGGGCGTCACCATCAACCTCCGCAACCACCGAGCCAATGCCGAGCGCGAAGTCACCCGCCTGCAGCAAAGACATCACCAGACCGCCGGCCTCGTCGGGGCCTGGCGCGATGCAGACGAAGTCCTCGATGCCCTTCATCTCCACGGACTCGACCATCGAGGATCGCTCCAGCGCCGCCGCGACGTCGCGGACGTACTCTCCACGGCGTTGCGAACGGCCCCGGTAAGCGGCATACACGGCAAACATGTTTATAAACCTACTTCATTGGCTTTGCGCAGCTGGCGCCAGAGTCGAATCTCGTTAGCGGCGAGCGCGAATCCGGTGCACACCACCACAACGCTGAGTAGCAAGATCCACGGCTGACCGCCCGTTGCGAGCGCGTCGGAGGCCATGGCCGTGGCGATGGTGTTCGGCGCGGAACCCACGATTGTGGCCAGCACATAGGGCACAAACGGGATGCGGCTCAGCCCACAGGCGTAGTTCAGCAGCGAAAAGGGTATGGCCGGAACCATGCGCAGCCCCAGCACGGCAATCCAGCCACGCTCGGCGATCCTTTCCTGCAGAAACTGGATGCGCTGGGCATCGCGGGTCTTCTTTTCCACCCACTTGCCACCGACGGCATGCACCAGGATCAGCGACAGCGCGGCAGAGGCGCCCACGCCCACCAGCGCCAGCACTGAACCCCACAGGGACCCGAACATCACTCCTGCAGCAATGGTCCAGATGGTGCGGGGGAGCGGCAGCTGGGTGAAGGCGACCAACAGCACCACAAAAGTCAACGGCGCCCACGCGCCCGTGGAGGCCACCCAGGTGCGAATATCCTCGACCGCGGGTTTCGGGACGAAGTAGACGAATGCGACCAGCAGGATGGGTACGAGGATGCTTAGAAAACGGTACCGCAGCTTTAGCCCCCACCACGCGCTAAAGGCGTGGCCTACAAAGCGTGGGATTTTCATGTTGTGTCCGGAGGGGGACTTGAACCCCCACGTCCGTTAATAGGACACTAGCACCTCAAGCTAGCGCGTCTGCCATTCCGCCACCCGGACTTGGGTTGCGCACACCACAGTAAGTGGTTGCAACTCCCGTCACTTTAATGCCAAGCCAGTGATTTACACAAATACGCAGGTCACAGGGAGTTACTTGTATATGGATAAGCACTTTAGTGCGCTCGTCGAAAGCTTTGACTAGCGTGGTGCTATGTCCGAAAACAATGCACAGCACCAGCCCACTTACATCGATGACCGTTTCCCCGGCCCGGATCCGTACGCGCCGCTGACGGACCTGCCCGCACTGGAGGTCACCAGCGAGACCTTCGCCGACGGCGATCGCCTGCCCGAGGATCAGCTGGGAGGCAACGACGTCTCGCCCCAGCTGAGCTGGTCTAAAGGCCCGGAGGGCACGAAGACTTACGCGGTTACCTGTTTTGATCCGGACGCCCCTACGGCCAGCGGCTTTTGGCACTGGGCCGTCTTTAACATTCCGGCGGACGTAACCTCCCTGCCTCTTGGTGCTGGCAACGAGGACCTGAGCGGCCTGCCCGAGGGGGCGGTGGCGCTACGCGGCGACAGCCGTTCCTGGGGCTACTACGGCGCCAACCCGCCGGCCGGCCACGGCCCGCACCGCTACCTGTTCGCCGTCCACGCGGTGGGCGAGGAGCTGGACATCGATGACCGCCAGACCCCGACCGTCCTGGGCTTTAACCTGAACTTCAAGGCGACCGCCCGCGGCATCCTCTGGGGTTGGGCTGAGAACTAGTTTTCCACCCACGGCAACCCGCTGCCCACGGCCTGCGAGATGTTCTCCAGGCCGTGGGCTTTCAGCTGTGCGGACAGACCCTGGTGGATCTCGCGGATCCAATCCGGGCCGCCGTAGATGAACGGTGTGTAGCCCTGGATCAGGCTGGCACCAGCGGCGATGCGCTCCCACGCGGCCCGCGGGGAGTCGATTCCACCCACGCCGATCAAAACCAGCTTCCCGTCGGCGCGGGCCGCCAGGCGGCGCAGCACCTCCAGCGCCCGGGCTGCCACCGGGGCGCCGGAAATTCCGCCCGCGCCCATGGCCTCCACCTCGTGTGCCGGGGTCTTCAGGCCCTCGCGGCTGATGGTGGTGTTCGTGGCGATCAGGCCCGTCACTCCCATCTCGATAGCCAGGTCGCAGACCTTGTCAATGTCCTCATCGCTCAGGTCCGGGGCGATCTTCACGAACAGCGGGCGGGTGCTTTCCTCCTGCACCGCGCGGATGATCGGGCGTAGGGATTCCACCGCCTGCAGGTCGCGCAACCCCGGGGTGTTGGGGGAGGAGACGTTGATAACCAGGTAGTCGGCCACCCCGCCGATGGCCTTGGCGGACTCGCGGTAGTCGCGATCGGCAATCTCAGCGGCCACCAGCTTGGACTTACCGAGGTTCGCGCCCACCGGGATGCCCGTGCTGCGCTTCGCCAAGTGCATCGCCGCCGCACGCGACCCCTCATTGTTGAAGCCCATACGGTTGAGGATCGCCTTATCCTGCGGCAGGCGGAACAAGCGCGGGGTGGGGTTGCCCGGCTGCGCTAGGGCGGTGACGGTGCCGATCTCTGCGAAACCGAATCCTAGCGGGCCCCAGGCGTCGACCTCCTTGGCATCCTTGTCGAATCCCGCGGCTAGGCCGAGCGGACGTGGGAAGGTGAGACCGGCGATCTGCTGGCTCAGCGCGTCATCGTGCACTGCCAGTGCGCCGTCCATCGCGGACAGGGCCGCCCTGGATCCTGCAACCTGCTGCAACCCGCGGGACATCAGCCCGTGGATGCGCTCCGGGCGCAGGGTAAACATCCCCTTCAGCGCCACCTGGTAGGCGCCGTGGCGAATCTTCTTCAGCATTTCTGATCCCCTTTTATTCCTTCTCCGCCGGGTACTCGTCTTCCGGCGTCGTCTGCTTGTCCTTCACCGCGTCGTCCACGCTCTGTGTGCTGTACACACTGACTTTTCCGTCCTCTGTGACCAGCACCAACGCGCCGCTGGCGGCGTCCAAAATTTCGCGCACCTTGCTCGGCGCCTCGACCTCGGCAACCTTCACGGGCGCGCCGCTGTCGATGAGGAAGGACGTCAGCTTGTTTTCCCCGGCCGAGCTCACCCAGGCCAGCTGGCGCTTCGCATCCCACGCCACGCCCCACGGGGAGGCCTTCGTGGGGATCGCCTGGTGCAGGCGTACGACGTCGTTCATGGTGTAAATAAGCATCTGATCCTGACGCGCGTCGCTGGCAACCACCACGCCGTCGTCGCCGCGCCCGGTGGCCACCTGGCCCACGCCCTGGCCGATGCGCAGGGAGGCGTTCAGAGAACCATCGTCCACGTCCACGTCGTTGATGCTGGTCTGCCCCCGGTCGATCAGCGCAGCGCGCTGTCCGCGGCCGTGCGGCTTGACCAACACCGCCTCGTCTAGGCTCCGGCTCACGATCGCATCGCCGGTCTCGTTGCCGTCCTTGTCGTAGAAGCGCGCCTTGTCCTCGCCCGCCTTGCCCAGCACGGCCTTGCCATTATCCAGGAAGGTCACGGTGGTCACCTTGCCGTCCACGTCCAGGCTGCGGGTCTCCTTGCCGTCCGGGCTCAGTTCGATGGCCTTGTCCTGGCAGGCCACCGCCACGCCCGTCGCGGTAGTGGAGATGTTGTCGCAGGAATCGTCGACATCTACCTGGCTCGGCTCGTCCTTGGGACTGGTGGCGTCAATAAAGTGCACCTTGCCCTTCGTAAGCACCGCAACCAGGTTCGCTCCCGGCGCGTTCTCGTCGGCAGAAAGGCCCACGCGCGCGGCTCCCAGGGTGGATTCCCCCAGCTCGATCTGCTCGCCCAGACCGGACGAATCATCGGGGGAATCCTGCGGCTGCGCGGGCTCACCCGCAACGGGCGCGTTTTCTTCCGGCTCTTCGGATCCACAGGCGGAAAGTGACCCCAGGGCCAGGGCGGCAGCGGCGGTCACGCAGAGGGTTCGGCTAAAGCGATTGACGTGCACATTCACAACTTCTAACGCTACCAGCCCGGCCACGTCACTCTTTCACGACGGGGGAGAAGGACTAGGCTCAATCCCCATGACTACAGATATGACTTGGGCGCAGACGATCATTCTGTCGCTTATCCAGGGTCTGACGGAGTTCCTACCTGTGTCTTCGTCCGGCCACCTGCGCATCTTCTCCACCCTGTTGTGGGGCGAGGATGCCGGCGCGTCGTTCACGGCCGTCATCCAGCTGGGCACAGAGCTGGCGGTGCTGGTGTTCTTCGCCAAGGACATATGGAACATCGCCAGCGCCTGGTGCAAGGGCGTGTGGGAGTGGCTCACCGACCTCACCGGCAAGCACGGCCGCCGCATTCACCGCCAGAGCTTCGACTACCGGATGGGCTGGATGGTCATCGTCGGTACCCTGCCCGTGGCTGTCCTGGGGTACCTGGGCAAGGACCTGATCCGCGATAACCTGCGCAACCTCTGGATCACTGCCACGATGCTGGTGCTGTTCTCCTTCGTCTTCATCCTCGCTGAGCGCATGGGCCGCCACGAGCGCAGCTTCAACCAGCTGACCATGCGCGATTCGGTGATCATGGGCTTCGCGCAGTGCCTGGCGCTCATCCCGGGTGTGTCCCGCTCCGGCGGCACGGTCTCGGCTGGCCTGTTCTTGAACCTGGATCGCGAGGTCGCCACCCGTTACTCTTTCCTGCTCGCCATCCCTGCTGTGCTGGCCTCGGGGCTTTTCTCGCTTCCTGACGCCTTTAGCCCCGACGCCGGACAGGCCGCCTCGGGCGCCCAGTTGTTCGTGGGCACCGCAATTGCCTTTGCGGTGGGCTATGCGTCTATCGCCTGGCTGCTGAAGTTCGTGGCCAACCACTCGTTTGCCTGGTTTGCGCTGTGGCGCATCCCGCTGGGCCTGGCGGTCATGGCCCTGCTCGCATTCGGGGTACTGCCAGCCTAGAATCGAAACCCATGCACTCTTGGCCCGAACCGGAAGTTCCACAGCTGCCGGGTGAAGCCCCGCAGCTTCGCCTGTACGACACCGCGGACGACGTGGTGAAACCCGTCGAGATTCCCGCCGGGGAGGTGGGGATGTACGTCTGCGGCATTACTCCCTACGACTCCACCCACCTGGGCCACGCAGCCACCTATCTGACCTTCGACCTGATCCACCGCTACCTGCGCGCGGGCGGGCACGGCGTGCACTACGTGCAGAACATCACCGACGTGGACGATCCATTGTTTGAGCGCGCCGAGCGGGACGGGGTGGATTGGCAGGATCTGGGCACTAGCCAGATCGACCTGTTCCGCTCCGACATGGAGGACCTGGCGGTCATCCCGCCGCGCGACTACATCGGCGCGATGGAATCCATCGACGAGGTCATCGAGATGGTGGCCAAGCTCCTGGAGGTCGGCGCTGCCTACCAGCTGGAAGGCGACGAGTACCCGGACATCTACGCCGACTACACCTTCCTGCCGCAGTTCGGCTACGAGTCCCGCTACGACGAAGAGCAGATGGCGGAGTTCTTCGCCGAGCGCGGGGGAGACCCGGAGCGCCCCGGCAAGCGGCACCCGCTGGACGCGCTGCTGTGGCGCGCCCACCGCGACGGCGAGCCGAAGTGGGAGTCTCCCTTTGGCGCCGGTCGCCCCGGCTGGCACATCGAATGCTCAGCCATTGCTGTCAACCGTCTAGGTGCCCCCTTCGCAATCCAAGGTGGCGGCAGCGACCTGCGCTTCCCGCACCACGAGTTCTCCGCCACCCACGCCGAGGCCGCCCACGGAGTAGATCGCATGGCCCACCACTACGTCCACACCGGCATGATCGGCCTGGACGGCACCAAGATGAGCAAGTCGCTGGGCAACCTCGTGTTCGTCTCCAAGCTCACCGCCGCCGGCCACGAGCCCGCGGCCATCCGCCTGGGCGTGTACGCGGGCCACTATCGCCAGGACCGCGACTGGACCAAGGAAGTGCTGGCTCACGCCGAGCATCGCCTGGCCACCTGGCGGGCGGCCCTGGTCGCAGGCTCCACCACGACCGACAAGGCCCGCGAGCTGGTAGCCACCGTGCGCGGCCACCTGGCCAATGACCTCGACACGGCGGCGGCCCTGGAGGCGCTCGACCACTGGGCCGCGGCCACCAAGGCTGGGGCGGCAGGGGACGAGGCTGCGGCGTCAGAAATAAAAACCGCAATCGATGCGCTGCTGGGCGTGCGCCTCTAGCTCACACAGGGCAAACTGTCTCTTATGAGCACCACACAGCTGAGCACAGCCACCACATCCGCCCGCGAAGAGTTCCTCGACAACCTGCGCCAAATGGCGACAGGCAGCTACCTGCGCGACGAGGATCGCGAGTTTTGGGAGGCCCCGTACCCGGAGTCCGCGGTGGACGACGCGCAGGCCATCGTCGACGGCATGCTGCAGGCCGCGCAGTCCGTGGCCGCCAGCAGCGAAGCCGAGCTGAAGAAGATCGCCGCCTCTCTGCACCTGCAAAACACCGAGGAAAGCGCCGACGAGCAGCCCACCGCAACCACCCTCGCGATCACCGCCGTGATCAACCAGCACATCGAAAAGCTCAAGGAGCTCTCCGCCCGCCATGAGCACGCGCTGCTGGAGGACGAGGAGATCAAGGACCTGCTCGCCCTGGTGGAGAAGCTGGCCGTAGACCTGGATGCCGACGATATGTTCGTGACCACCCAGGCCGAGGCCGTCTGCGAGGCCTAGCGCGGGGCCAGCATGATCCCCTGGTTGCAGGTGCCGATGAGCCCCTGCTCGTCGTAGATCCGCGTGACCGTGGTGCCGATGCCGTCGGTGCCGTAGTTGGCCTCCGCGGATAGGCCCAGCCACTCTCCGCGCATCTCGTGGTGCAGGTAGACGGTGGTGTCGACGTTCATGTACGTCCACTTGTCCGTATCCAGCAGGTTGTTCAGGCCGTTGGCGATGTCCACCGTCTTCATCAGGCGCACCCACGTGGAATCCTCCTTGCCCTCGACGGCGGGCAGGTCGGTGCGCGACCAGTAGATCGCGGGGTTGCGGGATTCGTCGACGTTCAGGTGGCGCTCGTCCAGGTCGGCACGGCGGGCCTCGATGGAGTTGATGTAACCACTGGCCCAGCGTTCGAGGAAGTCGCTGCCATCCCCGGCGCCGGCCGGGCCAGGCATCGGCTCGCCGACGGTGCGCTCGATCTCCTTTGTATCCCCGCGGCGGATCCACCAGCCGGAGCCGCGGATAAACTCGCGGCCGGATTCGTCGGTGACGATGGCCTCCAGGAAGCTGATGCGCTTTCCGGGGCGCACCACCCGCGCGTGGGTGCGCAGCTCGCTGAGCGGCACAGCGCCCAGGATCTCGACGGTCATTCGGCTAAAACGGCCTTCCTCCAGGGACAGCCCGGCATCGCGCGCGCCGTCTTCCAGCACCGTGGCTACCAGCGCGGCGGGCGGGGAGCCGTGCTGGAAGCCCGGCCCCCAGGGGCTTTCGGTGTGCTGGGTGGGGTGGTAGTTGCGGTAGATCTGGCCTTCCTCCTCCGTGACCTTGCCGGGGACGAAGTATGCCGACTGCTCGCTCATCGTGCTCCTTACTCCTGGGGTGTGTCCTACGTCACTAACTATGTCACAGGGGCGCCGGTGGGAAGCGCAATTGACCTAAACTGAACGTCATCATGAAAGCAATACTTTGGGACATGGACGGCACCCTGGTCGATACCGAACCGCTGTGGGGCATCGCAACCTTCGAGATGGGCGAGAAGATGGGGCGCCCGCTGACCGCGGAAGTGCGGGAGAAGACCGTCGGCGCGACCACCCCCACCACCGTTGAGATCTGCGCGGCACATGCGGGGTTGGTTCTTGATGACGCCGCCAAGGCCGAATGGCTGAACTTCATGTACACGCGCGTCGAGGAGCTCCTTGCGGGGCAGCTGGAATTCCGCCCCGGCATCAGGGAGATTCTTTCCGAGGCCAAGGCCGCCGGGTTCCCGATGGCGCTGGTGACAAACACGAACCGTGCCCTGACCGAGGTTTCTCTGAATTCCATTGGCCGCGAATTCTTCGACTTCACCCTGTGCGGCGACGAGGTGCCGAACGGCAAGCCCGCCCCGGATATCTACGCCACCGCCGCCGCGCGCTTTGGTTTCGCCCCCGACGAGTGCCTGGTGGTGGAGGATTCCACCACGGGCATGACCGCCGCCCGCGACGCGGGCTGCCGCGTGCTGGGCGCCCCCACCGACCCGGAGACCGCGATCCCGCAAGGAGTGCGCACCCTGGCTGAACTGCGCGGGGGAGCCCAGGACTTGAGAGGCTACGCATTGGAGGATCTGCGCCGAATTTACGCAGAGCTGGGGCGCACTGCGCCGGCCGATGTGCGATCTGCCACAATGGAAGGCGTGAACGAACAAGAACTCAAGACCTTCGATTCCCTTTTCGCCGAGTTGTCTTCCCGCGCCAAGGAGCGCCCCGAGGGCTCCGGCACGGTCAAGGCTCTGGACGCCGGGGTGCATTTCCAGGGCAAGAAGATCGTCGAAGAGGCCGGCGAGGTGTGGCTGGCCGCGGAGTACGAGTCAGACGAGGAGCTGGCCGAGGAGATCTCCCAACTGCTGTACTGGCTGCAGGTCGTGATGGTTGGCCGTGGCCTGACCCCCGCTGACGTTTACAAGTACCTCTAAACCACAAAAGCAAACCCGAGAAAGGCAGCCACCACGATCATGCTGCGCGTCGCAGTCCCCAACAAGGGTTCCCTGTCCGAGACAGCCACCTCGATCCTGAAGGAGGCCGGCTACGCCACCCGCGGCGATTCGAAGTCTCTGACTATCGCCGACGAGGACAACGGGGTAGAGTTCTACTTCCTGCGCCCCAAGGACATCGCGATTTACATCGCCTCCGGCCACCTGGACATCGGCATCACCGGCCGCGACCTGGCCGCGGACACGCGCGAGGAGGTCGACGAGCTGCTACCCCTGGGCTTCGGCGCTTCCACCTTCCGCTATGCCGCTCCGAAGGACGAGGACTGGACCGTCGAGCAGCTCGCTGGCAAGCGCATCGCCACCAGCTACCCGAACCTGGTGCGCAAGGACCTCGCCAACCGGGGACTGGAGGCACAGGTGATTCGCCTGGACGGCGCGGTGGAGATCTCCATCCGCCTAGGTGTAGCCGACGTCATCGCCGACGTGGTCTCCACCGGCCGGACGCTGCGCCAGCAGGGCCTGAAGCCCTTCGGCGAGCCGCTGTGCGTCTCCGAGGCCGTGATCGTCGGCCGCAAAGGCGCGGAGGTGACCGCCGAGCAGCGGGTGCTCATCAAGCGCATCCAGGGCATCCTGCACGCCCACAACTACGTGATGCTGGACTACAACGTGGCCCGCGAGAACCTGGACAAGGTCGCCGCCATCACGCCGGGGCTGTCCGCCCCGACCGTCTCCCCGCTGGCCAACGACAGCTGGGTGGCCGTCCGCGCTATGGTGCCGAAGACCCAGGCCAACTCCCTGATGGACGAGCTTTCCGCCCTCGGCGCGGAGGCAATTCTGGCTACCGACATAAGGATCGCGCGCATCTAGGTCCAATTTCGTTAGGGTGGGGGAACAGAAAGTTGTTCCCCAACCAGAGGACGAATAGTGACCGATAAACCAATTCCGTCAAAGGCAGCGGCAGAGGTTCACGGCGATGCAGTCGTGAGCTCCACTGACATCATCACGTCGGCTGAAACACACTCCCAGTTGGCGCGTGCTGCAAAGAGTTTCCGTACCGAAGAGGATCTGCTGGGCACCATGGAGGTGCCCGACCACGCCTACTACGGCGTGCACACCCTCCGCGCGGTGGACAACTTCCAGGTCTCGCGCACCACGATCAACCAGATCCCGGAGTTCATCCGCGGCATGGTGATGGTCAAGAAGGCCACCGCCATCGCCAACAACGAGGTTTTCGCCCTGCCCGATGAGAAGGCCAAGGCCATCATCTGGGCCTGCGACCAGGTGCTGGAAGAGTACCGCTGCATGGATCAGTTCCCAATCGACGTCTTCCAGGGCGGCGCGGGCACCAGTGTGAACATGAACACCAACGAGGTGATCGCCAACCTCGCCTTGGAGTACCTGGGGCACCCGAAGGGCTCCTACGACATCATCAACCCAAACGATGACGTCAACATGTCCCAGTCCACCAACGACGCTTACCCCACCGGCTTCCGCCTGGGGTTGCACTTCGCAATCGATCAGCTGATCAAGCACCTCGACGCCCTCGAGCGCGCGTTCCTGGCCAAGGGCCACGAGTTCCGCAACATCCTGAAGATGGGACGCACCCAGCTCCAGGACGCAGTGCCCATGTCCCTGGGTCAGGAGTTCCGCGCCTTCGGTTACAACATCGCCGAGGAGCGCCTGCAGCTGGAGCGTTCCCAGGCGCAGCTGCGCGAGGTGAACCTCGGCGCCACCGCCATCGGCACCGGCGTGAACACCCCGCCCGGCTACCAGAGCGCGGTCATCCGCGCACTCAGCGAGGTCAGCGGTCTGAAGATCGAGCCGTCCCGCGACCTCATCGAGGCCACCAGCGATACCGGCGCCTACGTCAACGCCCACGCCGCCGTGAAGCGCGTGGCCATGAAGCTGTCGAAGATCTGTAACGACCTGCGCCTGCTGTCCTCCGGCCCGCGCGCCGGACTGAACGAGATCAACCTGCCGGAGCGCCAGGCCGGTTCGTCGATCATGCCGGCCAAGGTGAACCCGGTCATCCCCGAGGTCGTGAACCAGATCTGCTTCAAGGTCTTCGGCAACGACCAGACGGTCTCCATGGCCGCCGAGGCCGGCCAGCTGCAGCTCAATGTCATGGAACCGGTCATCGCCCAGTGCGTGTTCGAGTCCGTGCGTTTCCTGGCCCGCGCCTGCACCACGCTGCGCGCCCTGTGCGTCGTGGACATCACGGCCAACGCCGACGTGTGCCGCCGCTACGTGGAGAACTCCATCGGCATCATCACCTACCTGAACCCGCTGATTGGCCACCACAACGGCGACCTGGTGGGCAAGGAGGCCGCCCGCACCGGCAAGCCCGTGCGCGACCTGGTTCTGGAAAAGGGCCTGTTGGACGAAGAAACCCTCGACGAGGTCTTGAGCCCGGAGAACCTGCTGAACCCGACGTTCCAGGGCAAGCTCTACACGGACTACGAAGAGGAAACCTCCAAGGGATAGTCCGGCGGGGTGCCACCGAAGGCGGGGCAGAGGTCCTGGAAGTGGCACCACCCGCACAACTTGGTGGTGCGCGGCTGGAAGTTTCCGCTGCGCACATCCGCCAGGATGCGCGCCCATAGCTCGCCCAGCTCGCGCTCGAAGGCAGCCAGCTCGGTGGCGGAGGGGCGCAGCACCATGTCGTCGCTGACCTTCAGATACATCAGCCGCAACTGGGTGGGCAGCTCGCCCGTCATGCGCCACCACACCAGGGCGTAGAACATCATCTGGAAGCGGGCCGAGTCCGCGAAGCGGGGCGCGGGCTTCTTGCCCGTCTTGTAGTCCACCACGCGCACCTGACCGGTCTCCGCGATGTCCACCCGGTCGATGAAACCGCGCACCGGCACATCGTTGGGCAGCGTTAGATTCACGAATTGCTCGCACTCGTGGGCGTCAAAACCATCCGGGTTTTCCATCTGGAAATAGCCCTTCACCAGCTCGCGGCATTCCTCCCAAAACTCCACGGTGGACTGCTCGGGCACCAGCTCCGAAAGCTCCGGGTCCTTGGCCAGCATCTTCTCCCACTCCGGGCGGATCATCTTCACCGCCGCCGGATAGGTGCGGCTGCCGCGCGGCAGCTGGTGCAGGTTCTCCAACACCGCATGCACGAGCGTGCCCTTCACCTGTGCGATCGTGTTCGGCTCCTCCAACTTGTCGATGGCCCGAAAGCGGTACAGCAGCGGGCACTGCTTGTAGTCGTTGGCGCGGGAAGGGGAGAGAGCTAGTTTCGTAGTCACCCGACCCACCCTAGTAAAATGAACCGGATCTCTTAAAGCAGGAAGGAAGACCACATGGCATATTCCGGCCGTTTCACCGAAGGCGACCGCGTGCAGCTCACAGACGCCAAGCGCCGCCACTTCACCATCACCCTGGCCAAGGGCGAGAGCTTCTTCACCCACAAGGGCGAAATCCGGCACGACGACATCATCGGCCAGCACGAGGGCACCGTGGTCAAGTCCTCCGGCGCCGCCGAATACCTGTGCTTCCGCCACCTGCTGGTAGATCACGTGCTCTCCATGCCCCGCGGCGCAGCGGTGATCTACCCGAAGGACGCCGCCCAGATCCTCGTGGAGGGCGACATTTTCCCGGGCGCCACGGTGCTGGAGGCCGGCGCGGGCTCCGGAGCCATGAGCACCTGGCTGCTGCGGGCCGTGGGGCCGAAGGGCAAGGTCATCAGCTACGAGATCCGCGAGGATCACTTGGCCTACGCCAAGAAAAACGTGGAGGACTACTTCGACGGCCACCCCGACAACTGGGACCTGCGCTTGGGCGACCTGAAGACCGTCACCAAAGAGGATGTCGGCGACGTCGACCGCGTGCTGCTGGACATGCTGGAGCCCTGGGAGATGCTGGATACCGTCAAGGACGTGCTGATCCCCGGCGGGGTGTTCATGACGTACGTCGCCACTGTCCCGCAGCTGATGAAGGTCATGGAGGGCATCCGCGAGACCGGCTGCTTCACCGAACCGAAGGCCTGGGAATCCCTGGTGCGTGAGTGGAAGGTCGATGGCCTGGCCACCCGCCCCGAGCACCGGATGAACGCGCACACGGCATTTCTGATCCTGGCGCGCAGGCTGGCTGATGGCGTCACCGCACCTCGACCGCAACGCCGCGCGCGCCGTTAGTAGACTGGTCAGTATGACCGAGAACACATCAGCGGAAGGGCCACAGACTCTGCGCGAGTTGCAGATCGCGAACCGACAGCTCGGCGCGCGCAACGCGAAGCTCGTGGAGCTGCTGCAGGCCAGCCGCACGAAGCTGGAGGAGATCAACGGTCGGCTGGAAGCACTGGCCGAACCGCCGAGCACCTACGGCACGCTGCTGCAGGCCAACCGGGACTTCACCGCCGAGGTCTTCACGGCCGGCCGCCGGATGCGCCTGATGGTCTCGCCGCACGTCCCGCAGCACGAGCTGGTGCCCGGCGCGATGGTGCGCCTGGGGGAGGGCCAGCAGGTCGTGGAGGTTACCGGCCAGCCGGACTTCGGCGACATCGCCCAGGTCGTGGAGGTCTCGGGAGACCGGCTGATCATCGCCGACAAGGTGGGCGAGGAGTACGTGGTCAAGGCCGCCGGCGACCTGGCAGGCGATGTGGTCACCGGGGATTCCGTGATCGTGGACCGTAAATCCGGCTGGGCCTTCGAGGCCGTGCCCCGCGCGGAGACGAACAACCTGATCCTGGAGGAGGTCCCGGACGTCACCTACGACGACATCGGTGGCCTGGGCCAGCAGATCACGCAGATCCGCGACGCGGTCGAGCTGCCGTTTCTGCACCCCGAAATCTACACCCGCTATGGCCTGCGCCCGCCGAAGGGTGTGCTGCTCTACGGCCCGCCCGGCAACGGTAAGACCCTGATTGCGAAGGCCGTGGCGAACTCCCTGGCGCAGTCGGATTCCCCGTACTTCCTGAACATCAAAGGCCCTGAGCTGCTGAACAAGTTCGTGGGCGAGACCGAGCGCCAGATCCGCGCGATCTTCGAGCAGGCCCGCCGCGTGGCCAGCTCCGGCCGCCCCGTCATCGTCTTCTTCGACGAGATGGAGGCGCTGTTCCGCACGCGCGGCACCGGCGTGAGCTCCGACATGGAGTCCACCGTCGTCCCGCAGCTGCTCGCCGAGCTCGACGGCGTGGAGGCTGCGGGCAACGTCATCGTCATCGGCGCCTCGAACCGCGAGGAGCTCATCGACCCGGCCATCCTGCGCCCCGGCCGCCTGGACGTGAAGATTCGTATCGCCCGGCCCGACGCTGACGGTGCGGCCGCCATCCTGTCGAAGCACCTCGATGCTTCTCTACCTATTGACGCCGACTTCTCCGCCGCTGCCGGCTCCAACGAAGCGGCAGCGGCGGCCCTGCGGCAGAGCATCGTCGACGAGCTGTTTACTCGGGACGAGGCGCACCGCTATGTCACGCTCCACTACGCCGACGGCAGCCGCGAGGATCTGTACTGGGCGGACTTCGTTTCCGGCGCGATGCTGGCGAATATCGTGGACCGGGCGAAGACCCTGGCTATCAAGGACGCACTGCACAACGGCACCGACGGCCTGCGCCCGGAGCACGTGCACGCGGCCGTTCTGGCCGAGGTGGGGGATTCCGAGGATCTGCCGGATACCACCAACCCCGCGGAGTGGGCGCGCATCTACGGCCACGGCACGAAGCGCGTCGTGGACATCGACGTGCACAAGGTCTAGGGAGGATACAAGTTTGTTTGGCCCGCACATCATTGGCTCGGAGACGGAGTACGGCATCGTCGCCGTGGACGATCCGTCGGCCAGCCCGATTCACACCTCCACCCAGGCCGTCGTGGCCTATGCGGAGCACAGCGGCCAGGGGGTGAACCGCCGCACCCGGTGGGACTACGAGAACGAATCCCCTCTGCGTGACATCCGCGGCTTCGACCTGCGCCGCTACCGTCGGGGTGCCGCCCCGGTGCTGGATCCGAATGCCCTCGGCGCGGCGAACGTCATCACCGCCAACGGCGCGCGCTTCTATGTGGATCACGCGCACCCGGAGTATTCCTCCCCGGAGACCACGACTGCCCGCGACGCGGTGGTGTGGGACAAGGCCGGGGACATCATCATGCACCGCGCCGCCGAGGCCGCCGAGCCGGAGCTGAAGATCTACAAGAACAACGTGGACGGCAAGGGCGCCAGCTACGGCTCGCACGAGAACTACCTGTACCCGCGCGACCTGGACGTCGAGGACGTGCAGGCGGCTTTAATCCCGCATTTCGTCACCCGGCAGGTCTACTGCGGCGCCGGCCGCATCGGGCTGGGGCAGCAGGGGGAGCAACCGGGCTTCCAGATCAGCCAGCGCGCCGACTACATCGAGACGGAGGTCTCGCTGGAGACCACGCTGAACCGCGGCATCGTGAATACCCGCGACGAGCCGCACGCGGAGGCCGACAAGTGGCGCCGCCTGCACGTGATCATCGGGGATGCGAACTTGAGCGAGTTCTCCAACTACCTGAAGTTCGGCACCACTGCGCTGGTGCTGGCGGCGGTAGCCGAGGGCGCTTACTTCGGCGACCTGCGTCTGCTGGAGCCGGTGGCGGACGTCCAGCGCGTCTCCCGGGATCTGGACTGCACCTACCGCCTGCGCTTCTA
The DNA here is from genome assembly GCF_022346045.1 of Corynebacterium sp. ACRQJ. Taxonomy (NCBI): domain Bacteria; kingdom Bacillati; phylum Actinomycetota; class Actinomycetes; order Mycobacteriales; family Corynebacteriaceae; genus Corynebacterium; species Corynebacterium sp. ACRQJ. The sequence goes on from NZ_JAKRMT010000001.1 coordinate 213,554, forward strand.
CGGCCAGGCGGAACGCACCGCCATCGAGACCCAGCGGGAGATCCGCAAGCGCGTGTGGGAGATCATGGAGCTGCGCGGCGACAACCTGGAGGTCTTCGAGCTGTGGGGCAAGATCCTCGACGACCTCGAGGCCGATCCGCTGTCCACCGCCGACCGGCTGGACTGGACGGCCAAGCTGCAGCTGATGAACGCCTACCGGGCGCGCGGCCTGGAGTGGACCGACCCGCGCCTGGCCCTGGTGGACCTGCAGTACTCGGACATCGACCCGCGACGCGGGCTCTACCATGCGCTGGTGCGGAAGGGCCGGATGCAAACCCTGCTGGACCCGGCAGAGATCGAGGCCGCGGTGGACACCCCGCCACAGGCCACGCGCGCGTGGCTGCGCGGGCACCTGGTGGCGAACTACTCCGCCGACATCCTCTCGGCGAACTGGGATAGCGTCATCGTGGACACCCCGGACGGCGCAGCACAGATCACCATGGACGACCCCCGCGGGTTCAACCAGTTGGAGCTACGCGCGCTGCTGGAAACGCAACCGCGCCCCGGCATCGGCGAGCTCGTGGCAGGCTTGAAGGAAATCAACCCGGACAAGATCTCCGGGGTTGGCAGAAAGGAAGATTAATCATGGCACAGGGCGGACAGGTCAGCGCCGGCGGCGGTCGGCGCGACGACGACGAACCCATCGAGCAGGCCTCCGGCGCGGGCACCCAGCAGGTGAACGTCACCGGTACCGACGATCTGCTGGACGAGATCGACGGACTGCTGGAGAACAACGCGGAGGAGTTCGTCCGCTCCTACGTACAAAAGGGCGGCCAGTGACCGCTATCCGCCGCCGCATCATGGGCCTGGAGACCGAGTATGGAATCGCCAACATGCAGGATTCCTCCCGGCGCCTCGGTCCCGACGAGATTGCCCGCAAGCTCTTCGCCCCCGTGGTGGAGGAGCACCGCAGCTCGAACATCTACACCGAGAACGCCTCGCGCCTCTACCTGGACGTCGGCGCGCACCCGGAGTTCGCCACCGCGGAGTGCGATAGCCTGCACCAGCTGATCGCCTACGACCGCTCTGGCGACCTGTTGTTTCACGAGTTGGCCGACCGCGCCGAGCAGGCCGTCGGCGGCAAGGTCTACCTGCTGAAGAACAACACGGACTCCCTGGGCAACTCCTATGGCTGCCACGAGAACTACCTGGTCAGCCGCGATATTCCCCTGAAGGGCCTCAGCAAGCAGCTGCTGCCTTTCCTGGTTACCCGCCAGCTGATCTGCGGCGCGGGCAAGCTCGCGATCCCTTATCCCGGCGCGCCGAACGAGAACTTCGGCCCGGGCTACACCATGAGCCAGCGCGCCGACCACGTCTGGGAGGGCGTGTCCAGCGCGACGACCCGCTCGCGCCCCATCATCAACACCCGCGACGAGCCGCACGCCGATTCTTCCAAGTATCGCCGCCTGCACGTCATCGTCGGCGATTCGAACATGTCGGAGGTCACCACGGCCCTGAAGGTCGGCTCCACGCTGCTGGTGCTGGAGATGATCGAGGCCGGCGTGGCTCTCCCGGACTTTGAGATGGCCAACGAGATCCGCTCTATCCGCGAGATCTCCCGCGACTTCACCGGCCAGGTGGACATTGCTCTGCGCAGCGGGTCGACTGCCACGCCGTTGGAGATCCAGCGCGCTTTTTATGACGCCGCCTGCGCCTACCTGGCCTCGCGTGAAGACCCGGAGCGGGGCACTCCCAACGCAGAGCTAACCCCCGTGGTGGACCTGTGGGGCCGCGTGCTGGACTGCTTCGACACGGGCGACTTTTCACCGGTCTCCACGGAAATCGACTGGGTCATCAAGAAGTCGCTGCTGGACCGCATGGCCGCCGCCCGCGGCCTGGATCCCATCGACCCGCGCCTGGCGCAGCTCGACCTGATGTATCACGACATTCACCCCACCCGCGGCCTGTTTAACGTGCTGGCCCGCCGCGGCCTGGCGCGCACGTTGTTGGCTTCGGAGACGATCGAGCAGGCCGTCCGCCAAGCCCCGCCAACAACCCGCGCGGCGGTACGCGGCCGCTTCATCGCTGCGGTCCGCGCCCGCCCGGAACTTTCCTACACGGTGGATTGGATGCGCGTGAAGGTCAATGGCGAGAACGGTGCCGAGGCCCTGCTGGCCGACCCCTTCGCTAACACTAGCGAGGACGTTGACCGCATCATCGAGTCCCTGGAAGCCCGATGAACCGCAATCGCCCCGTCGAGACTCACTGGATTTCGGGTGCCACGCGCCTGTTTAACCTGGTGATCGCACTGCTGAACTCCGACACCCCGCGCTCTATCGAATGGGTGCTCGCCAACGTCGAGGGCTATCAGCACGCCAAGGATGGCTCCGCCCGCAAACAGCTGAGCCGCGACCGCCAGGACCTTGCCGAGCTGGGCGTGCACATCACAGGCGAAGACATGCTGTTCCTCGACCCCGCCCAAACCTTCCTGCAGGACATCGAGTTCACCGACGGCGAGGCTACCGTCCTCGCCGCTGCCAGCCGGTGGGCCCAGTCGGGGGAGATGCAGCACGCCGCTCGCTCCGCATACACCAAACTGGCCGCCGCGGGCATGCAGCACCGCGTTTCCACCGGCGAGGTCGCCGTCCCCAGCGTCCCGGACCACACCGCTCTGGACGGCGATTCCCTCGACGCGATCTTCCGCGCCCTCGATAACGGCCTGGTCTTGAGCTTCAACTACTATCCTTCGCTGGTCGATACTCCCCAACAGCGCCGCCTGGAGCCCTGGGCTTATGGAGCCAAGGATGGCTTGGTCTACGTCACGGGCTTCGACCCGGACCGTACGGCCCAGCGCACGTTCCGCTTAGCGCGCATCGATTCCGTCACCGCTTTGCCCGAATTCGCCCAGCACCCGCGCCCGGAGGGCACCCCGCAGCAGCTGATCCAGCAGGGGCTTCTGAGCAGCCGCCAGATGGTCACCGCCACCGTGGAGTTCCCGGAGCCCGGCGCCTGGGAGCTGCGCCGCCTGGCCAACGAGGATGGCCAGATCGGCCCCGTGGAGCGCGACTGGTTCGTCCGCACCGCCGCGGCCTACGCGCCCCACGTAATCGTCACCTCGCCGCCGGATGTCGTCGCCGATGTTGTTGCCGTTTTAAAGGAGGCTGCTTCATGACGCTCCCTCGTTCCAATGCCGAACAATTCCTCCGTACCCTGTCCGTCCTCGCCTGGTTCCGTTCTCACCCGGATAGCAGCCTGATGGCGGCCTCGCGTGCGCTGGATCTATCCACCGCGCAGATCGCCCACGAGCTGGGCCAGGTGTCTCAGTGCCGCGTGCCCGCCAGCATCCTCGACATGCCCGTGGAGGTCACCGTGGATCGCATGCGCGCCTCCGTGGAGTTCTCCGCGGGCCTGGACCGCCCACTCGCCCTCACCGCGATGGAGGCCGGAGTGTTGCTGCTGAACCTGCAGGCGCTGCGCTCCACCGCGCCGGCGGAGGCGCAGGCGGACATCGACTCCGCCAGCGAGAAGATTCAGGCTCTCTTACGCTCCCGGCGCGGGTACACGGATTCCTTCACCCCCGAAACGGCGCCCTCAGCCCCCGCCCATGTGCAGCTGCGCCGACAGCTCTCGGAGGCCATCCAGTCGCGCCGCCAGGTCACCTTTAACTACCAGTCGCTGTCCAGCGATAGCTTCAGCACCCGCACGGTAGACCCCGACCACGTGGCCCTCGTGGACGGCGAGTATTACCTGTGGGCGCGGGAACGTGGCGTCACTACAAAAACCTTTGCGCTTGCACGCATTGACGGGCTCGACCTGGGGGAGGAGGGTTCGGCCAGTGCCCAACAGGTACCCGAGATCGACCCGGAAGATCCCTTCGGTTTCGGCCTCAGTGACAGCTGGGCGCGTCTGGAACTAGATGAATCGCTGCGGTGGATGTTGGAGTACTTCCCCATGTGGGTGGTCGAGGACGAAACCCGGCTGGTCGTCGACGTGCCGGATACCGGTGAATGGTTTTTAAGGTTCCTGCTAGGTTTTTCATCCGGTATTCGCAATGTAGAACCGCTACCATTGGCCGAGAACTTAAAAGCCCTAGCCCGGCGTGGCCTCGATGCCTACGAGGCTCGCGAGCTAGGATAGTAAGACCAATCCCAACGACAGAAAGCTCGTAGATAATGCCGAACCTTGGCGTTCCTGAACTACTAATCATCGCTCTGGTCATCTTCCTGCTGTTCGGAGCGACCCGCCTGCCCAACGCAGCGCGTTCCCTGGGCCGTTCGATGCGCATCTTCAAGTCCGAAATGGACGAGATGAAGACTGACGGCGACCAGAAGGAGCTGGCAAAGAAGCAGGCTCCGACCGCCGAGCAGCAGCAGGCCCAAGACCTGGCTCAGCCCAAGTCCGAACAGCCGAACGAGCACAACGCTTAAAAGTTAAGTGGCTAAGAAGCTAAAGAAGCCCGCCGATGGTTCGATGACCATCGTCGAGCACATCAATGAGCTGCGCAAGCGCGTATTCATTTCCCTGGTTGCCATCTTCATCGGCACGATTATCGGCTACATCTGGTACAACGTCGAAGTCGGTCCGATCCCGTCTCTGGGCGAGGTACTGCGCGGACCGTACTGTAACCTGCCGCCGGAGGCGCGTTTCGGCTCCGAGGCGGGGGAGTGCCGCCTGCTGGCGACCAGCCCGTTTGAGATGTTTATGCTGCGCCTGAAGGTCGGTGCCCTAGCAGGCATGGTCTTTTCCTCGCCCATTTGGTTGGGCCAGATCTGGGCGTACATCACCCCGGGCCTGCACAAGAACGAGAAGCGCTGGACATTAGGCGTGGGTATTTCCGCAGGCCTACTGTTCACCGTCGGCGCGGTGCTGGCTTACTTCGTGCTTGCCTTCGGCTTGGAGTTCCTGCTGACCATCGGCGATGAGGCGCAGATTGCTGCCCTGAACGGCGAGAAATACTTCAGCTTTGCCATGGCGCTGCTGCTAATTTTTGGCGTGAGCTTCGAGGTGCCGCTCATTACCGTGCTGCTGAACCTGGCACACGTGGTCACCTACCAGCAGCTGAAGGATAAGCGCCGCTTCATCTGGGCTTTCCTGTTCCTCTTCGCAGCGTTCGTCACCCCGGGCCAGGACCCGATCTCGATGGTGATCTTGGCCATAGCTCTGTGCGCGATGATGGAGATCGCCACGCAGATCGCCCGCCTGAACGACAAACGCCGCAAGAATAACCAGGCGGACTGGCTCGAGGTAGATGACGACGAGTCCACCGGCATCGCCGCCCCAGAGCCCATTGCCCCGGTGACGGCAACCCCGGCACCGCAGTCCACCAGCGCGGCTCGCCCAATTGACTCGCCGAAGCGCCAGGATCCAAAGGCTCAAGACTTCACTCGCAGCGATTTCGATGACATTCTCTAGCCCCCAGGTAGAGCGCTTCTGCGCCCAGTACGACTTCCCGCTGGACGACTTCCAGATCCAAGCGGCCGAAGCCATCGACCGGGGCAAGGGGGTACTTGTCGCCGCCCCGACGGGCGCGGGCAAGACCATCGTCGGCGAGTTCGCCGTGTTCGCTGCCTTCCACGGCGACGGCACCTGCTTTTACACCACGCCCATCAAGGCCCTGAGCAACCAGAAGTTCCACGATCTCGTGGAGCGCTACGGCGAGGCCAACGTGGGCCTGCTCACCGGTGACGTCACCATCAACGGCGACGCGCCCATCGTTGTGATGACCACCGAGGTCTTGCGCAACATGATCTACGCCGACTCCGAGCGGCTGGAATCCCTCACGCACGTCGTCATGGACGAGGTGCACTTCCTGGCCGACCGTTCCCGCGGTCCGGTCTGGGAGGAGGCGATCCTCAACCTGGATCCTCGCGTAATCCTCGTGTCCCTGTCGGCCACCGTCTCCAACGTCGAGGAGTTCGGCGGCTGGCTATCCGCCGTCCGCGGCGATACCGAAATCATCGTCACCGAGAAGCGCCCCGTGCCGCTGACCCAGTTCATGATGGTCGGCCGAAAGATCCTGCCCCTCTTCGAGGGCTCGGAGCAGCACCTCGGCGCCATCAACCGCAAGGTCGTCGCCGCTGCTGCGAAGGCCGAGGAAACCGGCAAGCGCCGCGGGCCAAAGCGCGGCGACGTGGTACAGCACATGGCCACCGCTGGCATGTTGCCTGCGATTTACTTTATCTTCTCGCGCGTTGGTTGTGACGCCGCCGTCCGCGCCCTGCTGATCGACCGCGTGGACTATTCGTCCCCGTCGGAAAGGGAGGAGATCCTGCGCACCATCGACGCGGGCGTGGCGGACCTGACGGAGGAGGACCTGAACGTCCTGGGCTTCCGCCAGTGGCGCCGCGCCCTGTCGCGCGGTTTCGCCGCCCACCACGCCGGCATGCTGCCGGCCTTCCGCCACATAGTGGAGGATCTGTTCGCCCGCGGCCTGCTGAAGGTCTGCTTTGCCACGGAGACCCTGGCGCTGGGCATCAACATGCCTGCCCGCTCGGTGGTGCTGGAGAAGCTGGTGAAGTTCAACGGCGAGACGCACGCCGACCTCACCCCCGGCCAATACACGCAGCTCACGGGTCGCGCCGGCCGCCGAGGCATCGACACGAAGGGTAACGCGGTGGTGCTGTGGAGCCAGGGGCTGGACCCTTATGGGGTTGCAGACTTGGCGTCAACAAGAACCTATCCGCTGGATTCCACCTTCCGTCCGGGCTACAACATGGCTGTGAACCTCATCGGCACGATGGGGCTGGATGAGGCCCACCGGTTGCTGCTACGTTCGTTTGCGCAGTACCAGACCAATGGCGCGGTGGTGGAGAGCGCCGAGCAGATAGAGAAGCGGCGCCGAGAGCTGGCCCAGCAGGAAAAGCAGCTAAAGGCCACGATCCGCGAGGTGCGCCGCCCCTCGAACAGCCTCAACGAGGACTTCCAGCTGGTCACCGAGTACGGCCAGCTGCGCCGCGAGCTTTCACAGGAGGAGCGCCGCGCCAAGCGCATGGTCATCGACGAGGCTTCGACGGAGACCACGGCCCTGCTGCAGTCTCTGCAGCCGGGCGACGTGATCGCGCTGCCCACCGGCAAGAACCCCACGACCGCCGTGATTGCCCGTGCCGACCACCGCGGCCGGCCGACGATCATCACCGACGACGGCTGGGTGGAGCGTATCAACCCCGACATGTTCGGCAACACCCCGGTGCACATCGGCCACATGCGCCTGCACAAGGGCGTGGTGCGCAACCCGAAGCGGCAGGCCAGGGGAGTGGCCGCCAACCTGCGCCGCCTGCAGCTGGATAAGCCGAAGAAGCTCAAGCCCCGGGCTCGCCGCCGCTCCCTGCGTGCGGTCGAGCTGCGCGAGCAGGTCCACGCCCACCCGGTGCACGCCTGGGAGGGCCGCGAGGAGCTCTGCCGCGCCGCCGAGCAGTACCTGAAGGCCGCCCGCCGCTTAGAGTTCGAACAGAAGGAGCAGCCGCAGGAATCCGATTCCCTGTCCGCCCAGTTCAACCGCATCCTCGCGCTGCTGGCGGAGTTGGACTACGTGGAGCTCGAGGGCAACACCGCCCGCATCACCATGGAGGGCGAGCGCCTGTCCAAGATCCACCACGAGTCCGATCTGCTGGTCGCCCAGTGCCTGCGCCGCGGTATCTGGGACGAGCTGGACCCGGCGGAGCTGGCGGCCGTGGCCAGCACTTGCGTATTCGAGAACCGTCGCGACTCCGGCGCCAAGGACGATGGCGTGCCCACCGAGCCGCTGGCCGAGGCGATCAGCCAGACGTGGCGCATCTACCAGGAGCTTTCCACCGACGAGCAGCGCCACCGCCTCACCGTGACCCGCGAGCCAGAGCTGGGCTTTGCCACCGCGGTGCACCAGTGGACCGCCGGCGCCCCGCTGGAGTACTGCCTGCGCGCGGCCGAGGCCAGCGGCGCCACCCTGACCCCCGGCGATTTCGTGCGCTGGTGCCGCCGCGTGATCGACCTGCTGGATCAGATCAAGCTGACTGGCTATTCCAATGAAGTGAAGGCGGCCTCCCGCAAGGCGGTCGCCGCGATGAGACGAGGAGTTGTGGCCCTCGATGGCTAAGAAAATTGCAATCTTCGGCGCGACCAGCGAGATCGGCGGCGAGATCGCACGCCTGCTCGCCCCCGGCAACCACTTGGTGCTCGCCGCCCGCCGCACCACGGAACTGGCCGATGAGCTGTACCGACTCGGCGCCACACAGGTCGATTCCTTCTTTTTTGACGCCACCGACGTGGATTCCCACGCAGACCTCATCGCGGAGATCGAGGCCACCGGCCCGCTGGACGTGGCGCTGGCGATGTTCGGCGTGCTGGGCGACCAGGAGCTCGCAGAGCGCGACTCCTCCGAGGTCTACCGCGTGCTGCACACGGACTTCACCGCCCAGGCGGTGCTGCTGACGGAGCTGTCCCGGGTGATGAAGTCCCGCGGCAGGGGAGTGCTGGTGGCCTATTCATCCATCGCCGGGGCTCGCGTGCGCCGCCCGAACTATGTCTACGGCTCGGCGAAGGCCGGCCTGGATGGTTTCTGCCAGGGCATGCAGGACGCGCTGCAGGGCACCGGAGTGCGCCTGGTGATCGTGCGCCCGGGTTTCGTGATCGGCCGGATGACCCGCGGCATGGATCCGGCGCCGCTGTCCACCACGCCGGACGTGGTCGCCGAGGCCACGGTTCGCGCCATCAACGACGAAAGCGCGGAATCCGTGTGGATCCCGCGCTCCCTGAAGCTGCTGGCCGCCGCCATGCAGGTGGTCCCGCGTTGGCTGTGGCGGCGCGCGCCACGCTAGACGTGGAAGATGTTGTAGAAGATCGTCCGCAGGATCCCGAAGGCCACGGAGATGCCGGTGGCCGCCGCGATGCCGATCGCAACCTTTGCAACCGGGTGCAGGCCGTCCCACCACTCGTCGGAGTCGCTCGAGCTGGTGCTGGAGCTGGAGCTCGTGCTCTGGGTGTCGGTTTCTGCCACTGCCGGGGTGACGGATGCCAGGGCAACCGTGGGTGCCAGAACTGCAGCGAGGATAGAGCGGCGTAGACGCATCGAAGTACTCCCTAAAACGTAGTTAAGCTATCGCGTGTAGGAACTATTTTTCCTACACCTTCGTTATCGTTATGTAAGCACGCTTTCGTTACAAAGATCGCGTTTTCATAACAATTTTTCAGACGGATACTTTAGGAGTTTCCTTACAGCCATGCAATTCTTACCCGCCGTGTATCTCGTCGTGGAAATCATCGCCTTCATTCTCTTGGGAGTGTGGATCGGCTGGGGCTGGGCACTGCTGTTTCTGTTGGGCCTGTTTGTGCTGGGTATCGCCCTGGCCACCTGGCAGATGCGCGAGCTCACCGTCCGCGCGCTGCAGCAGAAGGATCACCCCGGGGAGCTCACGGCCGACATGGCGCTATCCATGGTGGGTGCAGTGGGCGTGGCCGTTCCCGGCATCGTTACGAGCTTCTTTGGCATCTTCTTCCTGATTCCGCCGACCCGGTCCCTGATCCGCAAGATGCTGGGCCAGGCCGCGCGCCGTTCCCTGGAACGCTTCGGCGTGACCACCTATTCGCGCGTTAGCCACATCCAGAACTCGGGCGGTTGGGGAGACGTCATCGACCACCGCGCGGGCGAGAACGGATGATTTTAAGGCTCCTCGCCGCTGTCTTTAGCGGCGTGATGGTCTTTGCCGCCTTCGAGCCGACCGGCCTGTGGTGGGCCGCACCGCTCGGGTTCGCTCTGCTGTTTTACTTCGCCGACCACCGTCACGCCATGCTGATGGCCTGGGTGCAGGGCCTCACCATCTACGGCCTGTTGCTGCCGTGGGTCGGGGAGTTCGTCGGCCCGGCCGCCTGGATCGCGTTGGCGCTGATCCAGTCCCTCTACAGCCTGCTATTCGGCGCAGGCCTGAAGCTTTTGGTTCGACGCCCCCTCGCGGCCCAGATCATCGGCATTCCGACCTGGTTCGTCGCGACTGAGTGGCTGCGCTCTTCCTTTCCCTTCGGGGGCTTTCCATGGGGGCGCATCGCATGGGGCCAGGCCAGCGGCCCGATTAGCTGGCTGATCCGCCTCGGTGGCCCCGCGCTTGTCACCTTCGCCGTGGTACTGATCGGCCTGCTCCTGGCTTTGTGCCTCCGCAAGCACCGCGCGCCCGCGTATTCGTTGGCTGGAGTGGTGGCCCTGATCGCCGCCTACGCGTTGCTGATTCCCGCCACGCCCACCGACCGCACCGTGGACGTCGTCGCCGTCCAAGGCAACGTGCCGCGTCTGGGATTGGACTTCAATGCCCAGCGCCGCGCCGTGCTGGATAACCACGTGCGGCGGACAGAGCAGTTGGAGTCAGATCCGGACATCGTCATTTGGCCGGAGAACTCCTCCGACGTCAATCCTTTCACCGACCCCGCCGCCCGCCAGCAAATCGAGCGCGCCCAGCGCTCCGTCGACGCGCCGATCCTCGTCGGCACCGTCAGCCCGGAGCACAACACGATGGTGGTGTGGGATAGCGACGGCCCAGGGGAGAGCCACGTCAAGCGCTTCCTGCAGCCCTTCGGCGAGTACATGCCCTTCCGCGATTTCTTGCGCAACTTCAGCGAGCATGTCGACCGCGCCGGCAACTTCCAGCCTGGCGACGACAACGGAGTGGTCCACATGAACGGCGTCCCCGTCGGCGTGGCCACCTGCTACGAGGTCAGCTTCGACGGCGCGTTCCGCATGGCTGTGCAGGGCGGCGCGCAGATTCTCACCAGCCCGACGAACAACGCGACCTTCGGGTTTACCGACATGACGTATCAGCAGCTCGCCATGTCCCGCATGCGCGCCAAGGAGTATGATCGCGCCGTGGTGGTCGCCGCGACCTCGGGTGTGTCGGCGATCGTTGCGCCCGATGGCTCGGTGAAGCAGCGCACTGCCATTTTTACTTCTGACGCCCTCGAGGCCGAGTTGCCCCTAAGCGATACAATGACACTGTCAGCCCGCGTCGGCCCATGGGTGGAATGGATTCTAGCTATTCTGGGTCTGCTATCCGTGGCATTTACTTATAGGAGAGGTAAGAAAGCTTTTCATGACTAAGCTGAGCGATAAAACACTGGTCATCATCCCGACCTACAACGAGAGGGAAAACCTTCCTCTGATTATCGGTCGACTGCTAAAGGCCGAGCCCGAGCGCGTGGACGTCCTCGTCGTCGATGATTCCAGCCCGGACGGCACCGGAGATCTGGCCGACGAGATGGCCGCTGAGAACTCGAAGATCCACGTGATGCACCGCGGCGGCAAGGGCGGCCTGGGTGGCGCTTATATCGCCGGCTTCCGCTGGGGTCTGGAGCGCGACTACGAGATCCTGTGCGAGATGGATGCCGACGGCTCCCACGCTCCCGAGCAGCTGTACCTGCTGCTGGACCGCATCGACTCTGGCGCGGAGATGGTCCTGGGTTCCCGTTACGTCAAGGGCGGCAAGACCGTGAACTGGCCGGTCAGCCGCGAGGTTCTCTCCCGCGGCGGCAACATTTACGCCTCTCTGGCGTTGGGCGCGGGCCTGTCCGACATCACCGGCGGCTACCGTGCATACCGCCGCGAGGTGTTGGAGGAGATCGACCTGGATGCCGTCGATTCCGCCGGCTATGTTTTCCAGGTGGATCTGGCTTGGCGCGCCGTCGAGGCCGGCTTCGACGTGCGCGAGGTTCCGATCACCTTCACCGAGCGAGAGATTGGCGACTCCAAGATGAGCGGCAACATCGTCTCCGAGGCTCTGCTGCAGGTGACGAAGTGGGGTGCCGCTCACCGCTTTAACCAGTTCAAGAACCTGGCTCAGGAGTCTTGGCGCATCGGTGCCGGCACCGTGCGTAGCTACTTCTGATTCGCTTCCTGCTGCTCCTTCATGAGCTTCACCGCAGTGCGGCGGCGCTTACGGAGCAGCTCGATGCGCTCGTCGAGCAGCTCGTCGAGCTCCTCGAGGCTGCGGCGCTCGCGCAGCATGTCCCAGTGAGTGCGCGGGGGCTTCACCGGCTTGGATTCCTGGCCTTCGCCCTCGACCAGCGTGCCCATCTGGCCGTTCTTGCACATCCACTCCTGTGGAACCTCCGCATCGTCGGCGAAGGGAACCTCGTAAATTTCCCCAGCCTCGGTGCGGTATTTCACCATGCGGCGGGGAGCTAGGTCGTGGTCGCGGTCCGTCTCATAAGAAACGGCACCCATGCGACTTCCACGCAGTACGCGATCGGCCATTCTTCATCACTCCTAAATCAGTTCGAACTAATCCATCATAACAACGAAGTTTCGTTAAGAATTGTTCCATGCCTCGACCAAAGCACTGCGCCTGGTGCGGCAGGGTAGTTGAACCCGGCCCGACGAACCGGCCCCGCAAATTCTGCAACCAGTCGTGCCGCCAGCGCGCCTACGAGCAGCGCGCCCAGTTGGCGGGCACCTCGATCCCGGCGGATTCCGTCATTATGTCGGCCAGCGCGGCCGAGAAGTTCCACGATGACCTCTTCGAGCTGCGCTGCGCCGCCGAGGACCTGTGCACCGCCGCAAAGGAAGGGGAGTCCGCCGAGGTGGTGGAGGAGTTGGCGTCAGAACTAGAGAGCATGGCCCGCCGCATCGAGCAACTTAGGGGTCGCAGGTAGGAGGGGCTATGCTATAGGGCATGCGTAAGGGAATCATCACTCTCGCCGTAATTGGCATGATTGTCGGTGTGCTGATGGCTTTAGGGCCGCTGGTGGCGAATTACTTTAGCGACCGAGGCTTGCGAACCGCCGACATAACCGCAGGTGGCGAGCCTGCCAGCGTGGGAATGGACGGCTCCTGGCACGTGGTAAGGGGAGCCGGTGACAACGTTTCGCAGGCTGGCTACACCTTCGACGAGAAGCTGCCCGCCGGCTCCAAGACCACCTCGGGCCGCACCGAGGACGTTGAGGGCGACGTTAAGGTTGAGGATAAGAAGCTCACCGAGGGCAAGATCACGGTCGACGTTGCCAGCATCAGCAGTGACGTGGAAAAGCGCGACATCAACGTGCGCAAGAGCATCCTGCACACCGATAAGTTCCCGAAGGCCACGTTTACGCTGACGGAGCCCGCCGACGTCTCCAATCTGCCGGACGACGGCACGACCGAGAAGGTGAAGGTCACCGGCGACCTCGATCTGCACGGCAAGAAGAATCCGGTGACCGCCGAACTGAAGGTTCTGCGCACCGGCGAGCACGTGATCCTGCAGGGCAACATCCCGTTCAAGCGCAGCGACTTCGACATCCAGACCCCGCAGTTCGTCGCCGCGACGATCGCCGACGAAGGCACCATCGATCTCTTGCTCGTACTCGAGCAGGATAAGTAGGCGCGGTCACATGTCTCCGGAGATGCTCAAGTACTCGCGCATCATGCGCATCGTGGTGCTGTTGTTCTTTATCGGCTACCTGCTGTGGCAGGGCACGGGCCTGACGTATTTCTTCGCCGCGGTCTGCGCGCTGTTCCTGGCCGCCACCTGCTACCAGCTGTGGCAGTCCAGGGATTAGCCGATAATATACATTATGACACTTTAGCTTCCCGCCACGTTGGGTAGCGCTGCACTGCCTTCCACGGATCCCTGCAGCTGCCCCACCGGCGCCTCACACGTGCGCCCCAGCGGCTCGCCGCGGAAACGCTTCAAGATGAAGTCGATACCGAATGCGCCGCCCGTCACCGCCTGGATGAAGTGATTGTATTCACCCACCGGCGGCATGATGTCGTCGCGGTACTCGACCTGCGCACCCTTCTCGCACCACGTGCGGGCCAGTTCCTTCGCCTGGTTGTGTTCGACGTTCTTGTCGTGACGCCCAGATATCACCATCACCGGTGCCACCGGACGTTTAAGCCCAATGCGCTGATCCTCCATAGCTTCCCGCGCCTCGGGCATCTCCTTCAACAACTCATCGAGCGTCTTGCCCGACTTTGTCCACTCACTCGTCTTCTTGTGCCCGTATTTGTCCGTAATCTCCCCGGTGCACATCGTGGATAGATCCTTCAGCGCCTGCTTGCCCTCTTCGTTGAGGTGCTTATCCAGCAGCGGCTGCAGGTGCGGATAGCGTTCCAACAAGCCGTTGATCGTGAAGCCGATCGCCCCCATAAGGTCCGATCCGTCGATGTTCCGCTGCACCGCCTCCAGATCCGCAGGCGGCGCCGAGGCGTAGGCCCCCACCACGTTAAGCTCCGGAGCGTACTCACCCGCCGCCTCGACCGCCGCAGCCGACGCACCGCCGCCCTGCGAATGCCCGTAGAACGCTACCGGCCCGTCACCCACGCCGGCCGCGCGCGCCGCATCCAGCATCGCGTGCGCCTGATCGTCGCGGTTCATGTACGTATGAATTCCCGGGGTTCCCATGCCGATGTAGTCGGTCACCACCACGCGCACACCCTTGGAGGCAAATACCCAGTCGTAGATACCCTCCAGATTCACCGCCCGCTTCGCCTTGATCGGATCCGGCTGCCCGTCCAGTGGCCAGTTCCTACTCGGCGCACACTGGTCACCCTGCCCGACCGTTCCGCGGCCAATCACCACAGTTGGACGGGGCCCCTCGCCTTTCCACTCCACGACCGGCTCCACAATGTAACCACTGACCTGGGCTTTCTTCCCGTCCGAGGTGGTCGTCGTGTACTCGATTCGGTCCACCGTCTTCGGCAACCTCATGTGCAGGTCGCCGAACACATTGGAGTATGCGACCTTCTCCCTCTTAGTTATCTGCGCAGCCTTGGCGGGCGACGCGAATCCGGCAAATGCAATGGCTGTTGCGCATGCGAGCGCTGCTGTTTTCTTGAGCATTACTTTGTTGTAGCAAACCAATTACCCCCGATGGGGTAAAAACCGAAAACTTTGCCAACGCAAACTAAGGGCGTCAATAAGTTAAGTGCATGGACCTCAGCAACATCCGCATCGGCACCGCATCGGCCGGGCTCCAGATCGAAGGATCGCCGCGCCCCAACAATTGGAGCGAGTGGGTCGCCAAGGACGGCACCACCCCGCACCCCACGACCGACCACTGGCGCCGCTGGCGCGAAGACAACCAGCTCATGAGCGACCTCGGCCTGCAGATCGCGCGCGTCGGCGTGGAGTGGTCGCGCGTGGAGCCCGAGCCCGGCCGTTACGACCACGACGCGCTTCAGCGCTACCGGGAAGAGTTTCTTGACCTGCGCGAACGCGGCATCGAGCCGCTAGTCACCCTGCATCACTTCGGCCACCCCGCCTGGTTCGAAGCCACCGGTGCATTCACCCGCGAGGCGAACGTGGAGATCTTCCTGCGCTACGTCGACGTCGTGCTCGACCGCCTGGGCGACGTAGTCACCGACTGGATCACCATCAACGAGCCGAACGTCTTCGCCACCGAGGCCTACCTCTTCGGCTCTACCCCGCCCGGCCGCGGTGGTCTGCCGAAGGTACGCCCCTGCCTGCGGAACATGGCGGCCGCGCACTTGCTGGCCTACCAGCGTATCCACTCACGCTTGGACAGTCCCCGCGTGACCTTCGCCCACCACCGCCGAGTCTTCGCCCCCATGAACCCGCGCAACCCCGTCCACCGGCTGCTTACTCCCCTGGTCGAGTGGCTTTTCCAAGGTGCGATCGAGCCTGCTTTCTTCGAGGGGCGCTTCCATCCCGTGCTCGGTCGCCCCGGCCTCGACCTGCCCAGCGGCGGGGTCTTCGCCGATGCTGTGGCCATTAACTACTACTCGCGCACGGCGGTGCGCGGTTTTTCTGACGCCACCTTCCCCGGAACCCCAACTAATGACCTCGGCTGGGAAATCTACCCGCCGGGGATTGCGGAGGTCTCCGCCGAGCTCGCGAAGCGCTACCAACTGCCGGTGTGGATCACCGAGAACGGCACCGCCGACGCCGCCGAGCGCTTCCGCTGCGCATTCATCCTGGACCACCTGGCAGAGCTTTCCCGCGTGCCGGAAGTGGAGCGTTACTACCACTGGTGCTTCGTGGACAACTGGGAGTGGTCCGAGGGGATGGCGCAGAAGTTTGGCGTGGTGGACGTGGATCGGCAAGTCAAGCCCGCTGGGCGTCTGCTACAGGCGCTGATCCGCGAGGGCGCCATCACCCCGGAAATCGATGCCGAGTTCAGAGAGAAGGGCCACTGATGCTGCAGACTCTTACCGCCGCCGAGCGCGAGCCGAAGCGGTTCTATTGGAAGTTCGGCGTGGCCTTCTTCGGCTCCGTCTTCGCCTGGGCCGGCCCCACGCAGCTGCTGCTGGGGTTGCAGATGATCGAGCTGCGGCCCGACAACAAAGAGGATTCCCTCGCCCTCATGATGATGCTCGGCGGTGCGACCGCCGTGTTTACGAGCCTGCTGACCGGATATATCGCCGACCGCAGCTGGTTCTGGGTGGGTCGCTGGGGCAAGCGCCTGCCGTGGGTTCTGTTGGCCGCGCCGTTGGTAACGCTGGGATTGCTGCTGATGTCCTTCAGCCCCAGCTTCTGGGTGCTCACCGGGTTGTGGTGCTTGGTTCAGGTGTTCGTGGCGTTCGTAACGAACAACCTGATGACAGTCACCGCGGATGTTGTCCCCCAAGAAAAGTTCGGGTTGGTGTCCGGAATCGTCGGCGCGACCTACACCTTCGGAATCGTTGGCGGGACTGCCGTTGCCGCAGCTTTGCCGATTCAGCAGGCGTACTGGGTTGTGGGCGTCATTTCCCTTCTCTTTATCTTCCAATTCGCTTTCGGGCGCGGTCACGTAGACGTGCACGTCCGCCCCTACAATTCTTTGTCCGCGACGGTCGGCGACGAGGGCTCTTACCGGAACTATTGGCTTGTTTTCACCAGCCGTTTCGTGATTCACCTGGCCAACTACACCAGCTTGTTCTACCTGCTGTATTATCTGCGGGATCACATTGGCGTGCCCGACCCGGATGCTGGCGTGCTGGAGCTGACCCTGCTGTATGCGGTATTCACCATCATTACTGCGTTCGTCAGCGGTGGCGTGTCGGACCGGCTGGGGCGGAGGAAGATCCTGGTGGTCGTCTCGGCGCTTGGTGTCGCGGGCGCTACGGGCATGATGACTATCGCCACCGGCATGGGTTTGGTTTATGCCGCGGCGATGCTGTTGGGGTTGAGTTGGGGCGTGTTCAGCAGCGTGGATCAGGCCATGGTTAATGAGTCGCTGCCCAGCAAGAAGAACCGTGCGCGCGACGTGTCGCTGATGTCGCTCACCCAGGGGGTCAGCAACATGTTCTGCGGTGGCCTCGCGGCCCTCGCGTTGAGGCATTTCGATTACCCCGGCATGTTCCTGATGTGCAGTATCATCTGCGTGTTCGGCGCGCTGCTGGTACTGCCCGTCACCTCCTCAAAGTAGTGGTTAGAACGGCGGCTCCTCTTCGTCCTTCTGCAATTGTTCGAGCTGCTCGATCTGGCTGTTCAGTTCCTCTCGCGCCAGCTCGGCGATGGCGTTGGCGATCGTGATCTCACTCTTGATCCGCCGCTGAAGCTCTTCCTTGATTTCTCCGACGGAGGCGCAGTTCAGCATCTTCTGCAGCTCCTCGCGGGTGATGGACAGCCCGCGCGGCATCATCGGATCGGCGTTGAGCTTCTCCTCGTTGAGCTTGCGCACCACCCGCGCCTTGCGCACCCCGCGCTCAGCGAAGTTCTCGCGCGCTAGCGGCCCGTCGGGCACGGTGACAACCTCGTGGCCGTCTCCGTGCGAGGTCCACACTTCGGTGCCATCGGCGTGCAGCGCAACGTCCCAGGTACCGGCCGTTTTCAGCCGGTGATGGGTACGACAGAGCAGATGCATATTCGCCGTCGACGTCGGTCCGCCGTCGGCGTGGCGGTGCACATGGTCGATGTCGCATGTGTACCCCGGCGCATCGCAGCCCGGAAAACGGCAGTGCCCATCGCGCCCTATTACTGACGCCCGCAGCAACTCCGTCGGCTGGTACCCCTCCGTCGCGGTGTAACCGGGGGCTGCCAGGTGGGTGACTTTCGCGAGCCACTCGCAACTAGCGGCCTCGGACAGCCAGTGATCCTCGGCGAAGACTCCGCGGGGCTGCGGGCCGACGGCCTTGTACAGGTTCAAGGTGACCTCGGTGGTGATGTTCTGCTCGAGCATCGCCAGGAAAGCCTCCCCCATGGAGCATCCGCGCTTCAGGGAGGCCGCCTTCACCGCCTTGTGCAGCTCCACGCCGCGCAGGCGCGGCACTGTGAGGGTGAACGCGGTGGTCTCGTACTGGCTGCGGTCGATCACCAGTTCGGGCGAATTCGTGTCCATGGGCGGAGTGTCGTCCAGCGGAACCGCTAGCTTGTCCCGATCCCCCACAATCGCCTTGACCTTGTTGTAGGCCGCCCGTGGGGTGGGAACCTGCTGGTTCGGCACGGTGGGCTTAAGGGCCTTCAGGATCTCCTGTTCCACCTCGGCGCGCTTGTCCAGGGCTACGGCCTCGACAGCCTCGGTGACCTGCTGGATATGACGAATAGTGAAAGCGCCGCTGCGGAACAGCTGGTGGAGTTGTGGGAAGGCTTGGAGCATCAGCCCAGCGTCGGCATAGTTTGCCGCCACTACCTTGCTGATGCCGAAGCGCACCGCGAGCTTGGAGACATGATCGGGAACGAGGTCGTCCGGTGCCGGAGTAGACTGCTCGACCATGGCGAGGTGGGTCAGATTGAGGGCACGGGACGTCGCCGTTAACGGGTCGTTGGAACGCGCAAGCCGGTAGTAAGGCTCTGCGGTATCGGGCGGCGGTTCGGTGGTGTTTGTGGTGAGTGTTGTGGTGTTCATACGATCCCCTTCGTGAACTGACACCAGTTTAGAACATACAATCGACCACAGTCAAGGTTTTTGGCCAATTAAATGCAACATCTCAACCTTTACCAGAACGTGTGACCTATTCTTCATTCTTCACCCAAGGCCCAGATTTCGTGTAAAAATGACACCATGAGCACTTTGGATCTCTCCCAAGAAACCATCCTCATCACAGGCGCCAGCTCGGGCCTCGGCAAGGAATTCGCCACCCAACTGGCAGCCAAGGGCGCAAACCTTGTACTGGTCGCGCGCCGCCAGGATCGGCTGAACAAGATTGCGGCGGAGATTAAGAGGCGTCATAAAGTAAAGGTCGAGGTAATAGCCAAAGACCTATCCGAGCACGGCGTGGCGGGCGAGATCTCGTGGGAGCTTTCGACGCGCGGGATTACGGTGACCTCGCTGATCAACAACGCGGGCTTCGCCAACTACGAATCCTTTACCGACATCCCGGCCGACCGCCTCCGCGCGGAGATCGCGGTTAACGTGCACGCGCTGGTGGAGCTGACGCACATGTTCCTGCCGCGGTTCGAGGAGCGCGGGAATGGATTCATTCTGAATGTGGCGTCTATCGCGGGGTTCCAGCCCTCCCCCGGCATGGTCGTTTACGGCGCGACGAAGTCGTTTGTTCTGTCGTTTACGGAGGGTCTGTACGCCGAGAGGAAGGGCTCCGGCGTGCGGATCATGGCGCTGTGCCCCGGGCCGACGGAGACGGAATTCTTCCGGGTGGCGGGCAGCGACCGCGCCGACGGCGGGCTGAAGCGAATGAGCAGCCACGACGTTGTGGCCGATGGAATCGAATCCTTGCTACGCAAGTCCCCGCCGCCGTCTGTGGTCTCGGGTACGTTCAACAAGGTGCTAATGAGCGTGTCGCAGCGCATGCCACGTCGCGCCATGACGGAAATTATGGCGCGGATGATGAAGCGCTAGCTAGATCCAGCAGAAGGCGCTCGTCGCGAGCCACCAATTGCACGCCGACGGGCAGGCCATCGCTTCCTCTACCTGCGGGAATACTCATCGCGGGGTGTCCGGAAACATTCCACAGAGCGGTGTAAGCCACCGATGGCAGACTAGCGATCTGTGCAGCCAGCATGCCCTTGCCCGACAGCACACCGGCGCGCGCCGGGCGGGAAGCGACAGTCGGGGTCAGCAGCACGTCAATGTCGTCGAACACTCGATCCAGCTGCTCCCCCAGCCGATCTGAGAATCCTTCGGCCCAGCGCAGCACCGGACCTTGCGCCCACACTCCTGCCGCGCGGGTGACCTTGTGGCGCCTTTCGATGCGGTCGGGATACTCCAGCTTTGCAATCTCCTTGCGAATCCCTGCGAAAAACTGAGTGACGAACGCCGCCGTCGGATCCTTATGCCGCAGCCTGTAGTCGCGCACCTCGTGGCCCATTCCGCGCAGCCGCTCAGCTATCGCGTGCACAGCACGGACATGGTCACGATGCGGTGGGGTTAGCGGCGTTGAGGGTTGCAGGCTCACGCCGATTCTTATTGACGCCCCCTCGGTTTCGGTAGCGACGGAGTCAGATAGGGCGTCAAAAAGAAGGGCGCAGTCGCGTGCAGAACGGGCGATGGGACCGGCGGTACCGAGACGGCACCACAGGTCCTCCCCCGGCAGTGTGCCGCGAGCGGGCTTTAGTCCATAGAGGCCACAGTGCGCGGAGGGAATCCGGATGGACCCGCCACCATCGCCGCCGACGGCGAAAGGCACCCAACCAGCGGCAACGGCGACGGCGGAGCCTCCGGAGGAACCGCCCGGAGTGTAGCTCGTATTGTGCGGGTTGCGGGTGATACCGCGGGCCTCGGACTCGGTGAACGGGAATGCGCCAAACGCAGGCATGGTGGTTTTGCCTAGAATGATCGCCCCGGCTTTGCGCAAGCGGCGAACGATTTCGTCGTCGGCGGTAGCGGGCGTGGGGTTCGCGTTCGTGCCGAAGGTGGTGGGTACTCCGCGGACCGCGACTTCCTCCTTGA
Organism: Corynebacterium sp. ACRQJ; assembly: GCF_022346045.1. Classification (NCBI taxonomy): domain Bacteria; kingdom Bacillati; phylum Actinomycetota; class Actinomycetes; order Mycobacteriales; family Corynebacteriaceae; genus Corynebacterium; species Corynebacterium sp. ACRQJ. The sequence continues at coordinate 234,251 of NZ_JAKRMT010000001.1, forward strand.
TGAGCACCGGCACGCCGTGCAGCGGGCCGGGGTCGGTGCTGGAATCTAGGTCGGCGGCGGCTGCCAGTGCTTCATCGTCCAGGAGTACCGAGATGGCATTGAAGTGCCGGTCCTGAGCGCGGATACGGCGGAGGGCCTTCTCAATGAGCGGCACGGCGCCGCACTCAAGTGCCTCGGCGCGCCATTCGTTAGAGCTGAGCAATGGTAGCCTTCAGGTTCTCGCCGACGCGCTTGCCGGAGTGGATGCAGCCGCCGAGGAAGGTGCCCTCGAGGGCGTTCTTGCCGTGCATGCCGCCACCGCCGAAGCCGGCAACCTCGCCGGCGGCGTAGAGGCCGGGCAGGACCGAGCCGTCGGTGCGCAGGCAGCGGCCGGAAAGGTCGGTCTCGATGCCGCCGAGGGTCTTGCGGGTCAGCACGTGCAGCTTGACGGCGATCAGCGGCCCCTTCGACTCGTCGAGCAGGCGGTGCGGGGCAGCGCAGCGGACGATCTTGTCGCCGAGGTATCCGCGGGCGGTGCGGATGTAGTTGATCTGCGCGTCCTTGCTGAAGTTGTTGTCCACCTGCGAATCGCGGTCCTCGATGATGCGGCGCAGGTCGTGGACGTCGAGGGCGGGGGCATCGTCGTCGGCGATGGCGTTCATGCCCTCGACCAGGGAACCCAGGTCGTCGGCGACCACCCAGTCCTCGCCGTGGTCCATGAATGCCTTCACGGCGGGGTGCGTGCCGGGGCCGACCTTGGAGAGCAGGTTCTTGACCTTCTTGATGGTCAGATCCGGGTTCTGCTCGGAGCCGGAGAAGATGAACTCCTTGTCGGCAATCGTCTTGTTCAGGATGAACCAGGAGTAGCTGTGGCCCGTGGTGCCGAGGTGCTTCATGGTGGCAATCGTGTCACCGCCTGGGATGATATTGCTGGGGAAACGCTTGCCGGTCGCGTCGATCCACAGGGAGGACGGGCCAGGGATGATGCGGATACCGTGGCCGGGCCAAATGGAGTTCCAGTTCTTCATGCCCTCGGTGTAGGCCCACATGCGGTCGGTGTTCACCAGGTTCGCGCCGGCGGTTTCGGAGATCTGGATCATACGGCCATCGACGTGGGCGGGCACGCCGGTGACCATGTCGTTCGGCACCGGGCCCCACTGGTCGGTCGGCCACGCGCGACGCACCAGGTCGAGGTTGCCGCCGATGCCGCCGGAAGTCACGACGACGGCACGCGCGCGCAGCTCGAACTCCCCTACGGTCTTTCTAGAGGACGCCACGCCGCGGTCCAGATCGCTCGGTTCCAGCACGCTGCCGCGCACGCCGACGACGGCGTCATTTTCTACGATCAGCTCGTCGACCTGGTGGCGGAAGCGGAACTCGACCTTGCCTTCCGCCTCCGCGGCCTCGATGGGCTCGCGGAAGACGCGCACGACCTCCGGGCCAGTGCCCCAGGTTAGGTGGAAGCGGGGCACAGAGTTGCCGTGGCCGCTGGCGTCTCCGGAACCGCGCTCGGCCCAGCCGACGGTGGGCAGCACGTTGAGGCCGAGGGCCTTGAGGTAGTCGCGCTTTTCAGTGGCTGCGAAGCGGACGTACTCGCGGCCCCAGCGGCGCGGCCAGTAGTCGTTCTGGGAATCGTCGAACTGCGCGGAGTTCTCCCAGTCGCGCCAGGCGAGCTCCTCGGAGTCTTTGACCCCCATCAGCTTCTGCTCGGGGCTTCCCACGTAGAACAGGCCACCGAGCGACCAGAATGCCTGTCCGCCAAGGTTGTTGCGGTTTTCCTGGTCCAGGATCAGGACCTTCAGACCCGACTTCTGCGCCTCGTAGGCGGCGACGAGGCCGGCCAGGCCGGCGCCAACGATGATGACATCGGGGTTCGTGGGAGTAGTCACGGAAAGAGTTCCTCTCGGGGGTTATGCGCGAATAGTTATTATTACGCTAAAACTATCCGGCGAGCCCCGTGGGGAAATCGCAAAACTACTTCGGGGCGAGGACGAATTGGACGCACCCGATGTCTTCGGAGGTGGCCAGGGCCTCGTGGAGAGCCAGTTGGTAGTCCCAGAGGTGGCGGAACACCGGGTCAAAGCCGGCGGCCGCGGCCTGGCGCTCGCGGGAGAGGAAGTTCGCACGCCACAGTGGCAACGTTGCGCGCAGGTGGGCGCTGAGGTTGTTCTCCGCGACGACGGTGAGCTGGGTGTGCTCGGCCGCGGCCTCGCGGACCTGCTGGACGGTGGGGTACTCCAGGGCGGGCCAGACGTAGGCACGCATGACGTCCAGGGATTCGCGGGCGGTCTCACGCATCTCGTCGGTGGCGATGATCGACTGGATCACGGCCAGCCCGTCGTCGGAGAGCATGCGGTCGACAGCCTTGAGGTAGTGGCTCAAACCCCCGAGCCCCAGGGTCTCCATGCGCTCGACGGAGAAGATGGCCTCGTAGCGGCCGGACCACTGGCGCGGGGAGGGCACCGGCCCGGCGATGACCTCCACGTTCACTGCTCCCCCGACCCCGGCGGTGTGGACGCGGGCGCGTACGGCGTCCGCGTGGTCCTCGTCGCTGGTCAGAACGTCCACACGGGCGCCGCGCTTGGCGGCCTGCACTGCCAGCTGGCCGCCGGAGGAGGGCATCTCCAGCACGCGGTCGCCGGGTCCGACCTCGGCCTCGTCGAGCATGGTGGTGATGCGGCGGCGCTGCGCGTCGTCCAGGTCAAGGCGCTCCACTGGGTCCGGCTCGCCGAACCAGGTGAAGTCGATGCCGTCCTCATGCGCGCTCGTGCGGGAGGCGCTACTGAACTGGGCGGCGCCCGTGGCGCGGGTGGCGCCGGCGTAGAGCTCCACGAGGGCCTCCGGCAGCTCCCCCGGAGCCGGACCGCGGCGCTTCGGAGTCCGGCGGGCAAAAAACTCCCCGAACTTCCCCTCGAAGGGCTGATCCATCAAGGCTCCAAGAACCTCCGGGAGCGGTTCGGCGGACCACTCCCCGGCCATGTAGCCTTCCGCCAAGCCCAACCAGCCCTCGGCGACTACCCGATCGATCACCTGGCCGTCCCGAACGACCATGTGCGGCACCGAGCCGGCGTCCAAAGCAATTCCGTGAGAAGAAAGTAGCGCTTCCATGCGCGTGGTGACGGCCTCGGCCCGGCGGCCCATAAAACGAGATTGCGGGGCGGCAACCAGGCGCGGCCAGCGTTCCTCGTCGATGTACGGAGACGTCATCATGCCTTCCTTTTGCGCTGTAACTCCCCCCGAAGTTACTAGGAAAACAACTTTTGGCTTCCTAGGCGCAACCGAAAGCGCCCGAATTTTTCAGATCCGGGGGATCTCGGTGTGAAGCGCACGCCTGAAACAATTAAGATGGTGCCGGATTACAACCATCATTGAGGAGAAGCAACTAGATGACCAGCACATCAAACCGCCACCACGTCGTAATCATCGGCGCGGGCTTCGGCGGACTGTTTGCGGCGAAAAAGTTTAAAAACGAGAACGTCCAGGTCACAATCGTCGACCGGACGAACCACCACCTGTTCCAGCCGCTGCTTTACCAGGTTGCGACCGGCATCCTCTCCGAGGGCGAGATCGCCCCGTCCATCCGCCAGATCCTGGCGGACCAGGACAACGTCCGCGTGGTCAAGGGCGAGGTCCGCAACGTGGACATCAACGAGCAGACCGTCACCGCCGACCTGGGCGGCACCGATGCCGTACTGAAGTACGACTCGCTGATCCTGGCGGCCGGCGCCGGCCAGTCCTACTTCGGCAACGAGCAGTTCGCAGAGTTCGCGCCGGGTATGAAGACCGTCGACGACGCGCTGGAGATCCGCGCCCGTGTGACCGGCGCCTTCGAGCGCGCCGAGATCACCACCGACCCGGAGGCCCGCGAGCGCCTGCTGACCTTCGTGGTCGTCGGCGCCGGCCCGACCGGCGTGGAGCTGGCCGGCCAGCTGGCCGAGATGTCCCACCGCACCCTGCGCGACGAGTTCCGCGAGATCGACACTGAGGACACCCGCATCCTGCTGATCGACGGTGGCTCGCAGGTGCTGGCGCCGTTCGGCAAGCGCCTGGGCCGCAAGGCTGCCCGCCGCCTGGAGGACCTGGGCGTGGAGGTCATCCTCAACTCCCTGGTCACCGACGTGTCCAAGGAGGGCGTGCGCTACAAGGACATGAAGACCGAGGAGGAGCACTTCGTGTCCTCCTACGCCAAGATCTGGTCCGCTGGTGTTGCCGCTTCTCCGCTGGGCAAGCACGTGGCAGAGCAGGCTGGCATCGAGGTCGACCGCGCGGGTCGCGTGCCGGTGAACGACGACCTGACCCTGGGCGAGCACCGCAACATCTTCATCGTGGGCGACATGATGAGCAAGGACCGTCTGCCGGGCGTGGCTCAGGTGGCGATGCAGGGCGGCCAGTACGCGGCAAGCACCATCCTGGATGAGGTCAACAACGGCACCGCCCCCGAAGGCCGCGTTCCGTTTAGCTACTTCGACAAGGGCTCCATGGCCATCGTCTCCCGCTTCAACGCGGTCGTGAAGATGAACAAGGCCGAGGTCTCCGGCTTCTTCGGCTGGGTCATGTGGCTGGTGCTGCACCTGCTGTACATGGTGGGCTTCCGCAACCGTGCGGTCGCGGCCTTCAGCTGGGGCCTGAACTCCGTGTCCCGCCGCCGCTGGCAGCTGGTGGCCACCCGCCAGCAGCTGCACGCGCGCAACGCGATCCGCAAGCTGCGCGACCTGGAGGACAAGGAAGGCATCCGCTCCATCGAGGTTCGCGACAACCTGCGCTTCGGCGAGGGGCGCGACACCCGCGCAGTATCCGACTAGGCCTTCGGCATATCCGGCACTACCTGCGTCTTGAGGAAGGTCAAGGCGCAGGTCTTGCCGGTTTTTTCGTTCTTGTGCTCCACGCGGAACAGGTGCGTGGTGCGCCCGACATGCTCCGCCTGGACGGTGGAGACGATGACGTCGCCCTTGACGGACGGGCGCAGGAAGTGCGTCTGGTTGGAGGTGCCCACGACTGCCGGACCGGCGCCCGCGGCGACGAAGCTGGCCATGGAGCCGGCGGTCTCCCCCAGGCTGGCGTACACGCCGCCGTTGGTCACGCCCCAGGGCTGCAGGTGATCCTCGGTGATCTCGAGGGCCAGCTGCATCTTGTCCGGGCCGACGGCGCGGTACTGCACGCCGAGGGTGCGGTCGAGGGTGGGGTGCTTGGCCAGTAGTTCGTTGAGGGTGGCGATCTCCTGCTCGGTGAGTTCGCGCTCGGTGGCAACACGACTTAGTTCAATGAAAATATTGGACATGCGCCTAAGCCTAACCAACCCATCGCCCTGTAAGATGTAAAACCATGACTACTGCTGAAGGAACCGCCCAGATTGGTGTTGTTGGACTGGCCGTGATGGGCTCCAACATCGCCCGGAACTTTGCCAACAACGGTCACACCGTGGCCGTCTACAACCGCACCACCGCGAAGACCGACAAGTTCATGGAGGACTTCGGCGAGACCGGCAACTTCGTTCCCTCGGAGACGATCGCCGATTTCGTTAAGTCGCTGGAGCGGCCCCGTCGCGCCCTGATCATGGTGCAGGCAGGTGCTGGTACTGACGCCGTTATTTCCCAGCTCGCCGCGGAAATGGACGAAGGCGACATCATCATCGACGGCGGTAATGCCCTGTACACCGACACGATCCGCCGCGAGGCCGAGATGTCCGAGCGCGGCCTGAACTTTGTCGGCGCCGGCATCTCCGGCGGTGAGGAAGGCGCGCTGAACGGTCCGGCGATTATGCCCGGTGGCCCGGCGGAATCCTGGGAGGCCCTGGGGCCGCTGCTGGAATCCGTGGCGGCGAAGGTCGACGGCACCCCGTGTGTGACGCACATCGGCCCCGACGGCGCGGGACACTTCGTGAAGATGGTGCACAACGGCATCGAGTACGCCGACATGCAGGTCATCGGCGAGGCCTACCAGCTGCTGCGCTACGGCGCGGGCATGGAGCCGGCGGAGATCGCGGAGGTGTTCAAGACGTGGAACGAGGGCGACCTGGATTCCTACCTCATTGAGATCACCGCCGAGGTGCTCTCCCAGACCGATGAGAAGACCGGCAAGCCGCTGATCGACGTCATCGTGGACTCCGCGGGACAGAAGGGCACCGGCCGCTGGACCGTGAAGGCGGCCCTGGACCTGGGCATCCCGACCACCGGCATCGGCGAGGCCGTGTTCGCCCGCGCGCTGTCGGGCGCCCGCGAGCAGCGCGACGCCACCATCGGCAACCTGCCTAGCGGCGAGCTGTCCACCCTGGACGTGCCGAAGGAGGAGTTCATCGAGGACGTCCGCCGCGCGCTCTACGCCTCCAAGCTGGTGGCATACGCGCAGGGCTTCGACGAGATCAAGGCTGGCTCCGAGGAGCACAAGTGGGGCGTGGACCCCCGCGACCTGGCCACCATCTGGCGTGGCGGCTGCATCATCCGCGCGAAGTTCCTGAACCGTATCCGCGAGGCCTACGACGCGAACGCGGAGCTGCCCTCCCTGCTACTGGACCCGTACTTCAAGGGTGAGCTGGGCGGCCTAATCGACTCCTGGCGCCGCGTGGTCATCCTGGCTACCCAGCTGGGCCAGCCGGTGCCGGTGTTCGCCTCTTCCCTGTCCTACTACGACTCGCTGCGCGCCGAGCGCCTGCCGGCGGCTCTGATTCAGGGCCAGCGCGACTACTTCGGCGCCCACACCTACCGCCGTACCGACCGCGAGGGCTCCTTCCACACCCTCTGGTCCGGGGACCGTAGCGAGGTCGAAGCGTAATTGTCCCGATCAGAGTTCGGAAAGCTCGGGCTAGATGATTGCATCACCAAGGAGCTTTCCGCCGAGGGAATAACCAAACCCTTCCCCATTCAAGCGGCCGCCATCCCCGCGGCCGTCGAGGGGCGGGATGTTCTCGGCCGCGGACCGACAGGTTCCGGCAAGACATTCACGTTCGGGCTGCCGATGATTCAGCTGCTGAGGCGGGGGGCGTCAAAACCAAAAAAGCCGCGTGGCGTGGTGCTGGTACCGACCAGAGAGCTGGCGACGCAGGTGCGCTCGCGGCTGGATCCGATTGCGAACGCGGCCGGTCAGCGGCTGCTGGAGGTCGTCGGCGGGGTGAAGATCCAGCGCAACGTTACGGCGCTGGCCAGGCCGGTGGACATTCTGGTGGCCACGCCGGGGCGCGCCCTGGATTTGCTGGGGCAAGGCATGTTGGACTTTTCCGACGTGAAGGTCGTGGCCATCGACGAAGCAGACCAGATGGCCGACATGGGCTTTCTGCCGCAGGTGACCAAGCTGCTGGACCGCATGCCAAAGCAGGCGCAGCACCTGCTGTTTTCCGCCACGCTGGACGGCGACGTGCAGGTGCTGGTGGATAAATACATGCGCGACCCCGTGACGCACTCCACCGGCGAGGCCACCGCCAGCGTGGACACGATGCGCCACCTGCTGGGCGTGGTGGACAGCCGCGAGGAGCGCAACGAGCTGGTCGTGGCCATTGGAAAGCTGCGGAAGCGTACTGTAATGTTCATGCGCACGAAGTACGCAGTGGACCGGCAGGTAAAAAAGCTGGTGCGCGCGGGCGTGCCCGCCGTGGGAATCCACGGAAACAAGGGGCAGAACACCCGCCAAGCGGCGCTGGATCGCTTTACCGACGGCACAAGCACCGTGCTGGTGGCCACCGACATTGCCGCCCGCGGGATCGACGTGAAGGACGTGGAGCTGGTCGTGCACATCGACCCTCCGGCCGAGCACAAGGCGTATGTCCACCGGGCCGGGCGCACCGCCCGCGCCGGAGCAAGCGGCACAGTGGTGACGCTGTCCTTCGCGGACCAGCAAGCTGACACCGAGAAAATGATGGCCAAGGCCGGGGTGCACCCAACCGTGCTGCCGGGCGCCAAATTGGTCGCCGAGCTGAAAAAGATTTAGGAGTCGGAATACTCAAGTGGACATAGTTCTTTCCCTAGTCGGGCTAGTCCTGTTTGTGCTGCTAACGGCCGCTACCGGCCTGTTCGTGGCTGTGGAATTCGCGATGACGGGGCTGGAACGCTCCACCATTGACGAGCACGCCCGCACCAAGGGCGACGGTACGGCGAAGCTGGTGCAAAAGGCGCACGGGCAGCTCTCCTTCCTGCTTTCCGGCGCGCAGCTGGGCATTACGATCACCACCCTGGCCACGGGTTATCTGGCGGAGCCGATCCTGGCGAAGTTCTTCGACCCGGTGCTGGAAGCTGCGGGGTTAAGCGAGGCCGCCGCCATGCCGATCGCCCTGGTGCTGTCGCTGATTGTGGCAACGGTGCTGTCGATGGTGTTCGGCGAGCTGGTGCCGAAGAACCTGGCAATCACCCACCCCATCGAGGTGGCCCGCGCTACGATCCGCCCGGCGTGGACCTTCAACGTGGTGCTGAAGTGGTTCATCAACGGGATGAACTCCATGGCCAACGCGGTTGTGCGGAAGTTGGGCATTGAGCCGGCGGACGAGTTGGCGTCCGCACGATCGGCCGAGGAGCTCTCGGCGCTGGTGAGAAACTCGACGGGCAGCGGTGGGTTCACCGAGTCTAAGGCGCGGATTCTGGATCTGTCGCTGCGGTTTAGTGACGCCTCAGCGGAGGATGTGATGACACCCCGGTCGACCGTCGAATCTCTGACTGTCGAGGAGACCGCGCAGGATCTGATCGAGCTGGCGCTGGAAACCGGGCACTCGCGCTTCCCCGTGACCCGTGGGGACCTGGACGAGACCGTGGGCGTGGTGCACGTGAAGGATGCACTGACCATCCCCCACGACTCGCGCCCCACCACCACTTTGAACAAGCTGATGAAGAACGTCCCCTCCGTGCCGGATTCTTTGAGCGGCGATGACGTGCTGAATCAGGTGCGGGCCGCGGGCTCGCAGCTGGTGATGGTCGTGGACGAGTACGGCGGCACCGCCGGAATCGTGACGATCGAGGACGTGGTCGAGGAGATCCTCGGCGAGGTGTGGGACGAGCATGACGATGTGGAAGAGGACAAGGAAGTCCGCAAGACGGGCACCCACTGGGAGGTTTCCGGCCTGGTGCGCACCGACGAGCTGCCGGACGCCGTGGGCTACACCGCGCCAGAGGGCGACTACGATACGCTCGGCGGGTTGATCATGGCCACGCTGGGGCGCATCCCCGCCGAGGGGGACGAGGTGTTGCTGCCCGTCGGCGACAACGAGATGATGGAGAGCTTCGAAACGGGCATGTCCGGACGCTGGCGGGCCACCGTCAAGGAGATGGATAACCGGCGCGTGGACAAGGTGCTGCTGCAACCGCTGACCAAGGAGGAGGCAAACTAATGAGTGACATTTGGGCCATCGTCTTTGCCGTCTTCCTGCTGGCGCTCAACGCCTTCTTCGTGGCGGTGGAGTTCGCGCTGATTTCCTCGCGCAGGGATCGCCTGGATTCCATGATCGCCGCGGGCAACAAGCGCGCCAAGCGGGTGCTTTACGCCAGCGAACACCTGTCGATCATGCTGGCGGGCGCGCAGTTCGGCATTACGATCGCCTCGCTGCTGCTGGGTAAGGTCGGCGAGCCCGCGATCGCGCACCTCATCGAGGCGCCGTTCGAGGCACTGGGGCTGCCACTGGAGATGCTGCACCCGGTGAGCTTTGCGATTGCCCTGCTGGTCGTGACGATGCTGCACATCATCCTGGGTGAGATGGTGCCGAAGAACATCGCCCTGGCCGGCCCGGAGACCGTCGCGACGTTCGTGGTGCCGCTGCACCTTTTGTTCGTCAAGGTCACGAACCCGATCATGCAGCTGCTGAACTGGATCGCGCGCCATACGCTCAAGCTGATGGGCGTGGAGCAGAAGGATGAGCTGGACTCCACAGTCTCCCCCGCCGAGCTGGCCAGCATGATCCAGGATTCCCGCTCCGAGGGGCTGATCGCCCCGGAGGAGGCCAACCGTCTGGACAAGGCTTTGAGCTCCTCGCGCCGCACGCTGGACGAGGTGCTGATCCCCGCGGCCGACGTGCACTGCATCCGACAGGATGGCCCGCGTATGAAGGTCGCGGCCGTGGAGAAGGCTGTGCAGGAGACGGGCTACTCCCGCTTCCCCGTCACCGATACCAAGGGCAAGTGGATCGGCTACGTCCACGTCAAGGATGTGCTGGACAACCTGGTGGAGCCCGACGGCCAGCTGGATACCACGGACATCCGCCCCCTGCTGGAGGTCAAGACCGGTTCCAGCTTCGACGTAGCGATGCGTAACATGCGCCGTACCTCCAGCCACATCGCCGCGGTGGTGGATGCGGATGGGCAGATCATCGGCATGATCACGCTGGAGGACATCATCGAGGAGCTCGTCGGCACCGTCCGCGACTGGACCCATGACTGAGGTACTGAACAACTGGCGCGATAGGCAAGCCGCCCACCGGGAGCGCGTGCAGCGCCTCACCGAGGGGCACCGCAGGCGCCGCGCGGAGGGTGAAAGGCACCCGGTGTGGGATTTCATGTTCACCTACTACCCCACTACCCCTGGGAAGCTGAGCCACTGGCATCCGGGCGTCAATAAGGGTGTGGTGTGGGATGGCGACGGCGACCTGCCGCAGTACAAGGACCACTACGTGCGCCGCGGCGACGTGTGGACCCTCGATGCGGAACGGTTTATGGCCGCGCGAGGCAAGACGGTGCGCTATATCGCTCGGCTGTTGGACGCCACGTACCGGCATCCGCCCGTGCTCGGCTGCTTTGGGTTGCACGAGTGGGCGATGGTCTACAAGGATGCGCCCCGCCACCCCGAGCCTTTGCGGCTGGGCGCGGCCGGTACCGACGAGGTGGTGGAAGCGTCGCAGTTGAAGTGCACGCACTTTGACGCTTATCGCTTTTTTACGGACGCCGCCGCGCCCCGCAACGCCCACACCCCAACACGCGACTCGCAGCCCCAGATGGAGCAGCCGGGCTGCCTGCACGCCACCATGGATCTATACAAGTGGGCTACGAAGCTGGGGCCGCTGATCCCCGGCGAGCTGTGGCTGGACTGCTTCGAGCTGGCCTGCGACGTGCGCCGGCTGGACATGGAGGCTTCGCCCTATGACCTGTGCGAATGGGGTTTCGAGCCGGTGCGGATCGAGACCCCGGCGGGACGGGCGGAGTACGTGGCCCGGCAAAAGGGGCTGATGGAGCGCGGACAGGGGCTGCGCAAGCGGCTACTGGCCTACACTGGGTAGAAAACTACTGGGAGGAAGAAGAATCGTGGCACGTCACGCAAGCGGAAAGCAGAACTATCGGGTTGCCGGATGGGTCTGGGCAGCGCTCGCGGCCGTGATCGTGGTGGCGCTCCTAGTGGCCGGGTGGGTGGCGCTGGCGCGGAATAACCAGGACGACTTGGCCGCGCCGGAATGCCCGCAGGGGGAATTCGTGGTGCAGGTGTGGGCTGCGAATGAGGCGGAGTTGAAGGATGCGGTGCAGGAGTTCAACGATGCGAACGAGGTGGAGCTGGACCACTGCCTAAAGGCGGAGGTTGTGCGTAAGCCGGACGCGGAAGCGATTAAGGCTTACAAGGCGTGGGGTGAGGGTGGCCAGCCGGGCGCGGAGCTGTGGAAGCCAGCGGATCGGCAGATGGCCGATGAGGCGCTGGCGGTCTCCAAGGTGGAGGTCGCAGAAGAGAATGGTGGAGTGTTGGCCCCGCAGCTGCAGGATGGTCCCCTGCCGGAGCTGAACCAGCGGGCGCGGGGAGCTTTTCTGAGGCAGCTTTAGGCCATACGGCGACGGCGGCGCTCGGCCAGCTCGTCGATGGCAGCGTCCTGCACGACCTTCTCGGAGGGGAAGGCGGTGATGGTGCCGGTCAGTTCCTTCATCAGGCCCGGAACGGCAATGCCGAATACGCCCTGGCCGCCGTTGAGGAGGTCGATGACTTCCTCGGAGGAGCGGCACTCGTAGACGGTGTGGCCGTCGGAGACGAGGGTGATGCCGGCGAGGTCGTCGACGCCCAGGTTCTCCAGCTTTTCCACGGCCTTGCGGATGTTCTGCAGGGAAATGCCGGTATCCAGCAGGCCTTTCACGATCTTCAGCACCAGGATGTCGCGGAAGGAGTACAGGCGCTGGGATCCGGAGCCGGCGGCATTACGGATGCTGGGCTGAACCAGCTTGGTGCGGGCCCAGTAGTCCAGCTGACGGTAGGTAATGCCGGCGACTTGGCAGGCGATCGGCACGCGGTAGCCGACCTCGTCGTCGGGGCCATGGACGTCGAAAAGGGCATCCTGCATGAAACACTCCTGGTGTAATTTCAATTCTCTTCTAAAGATTAGACCGGTTTGCGGCACAGTCAACCGCTAGCCGAACATTACTTTAACACGAGTCACAAAAATCACACGTGTAACAACAGGCGTGTCATTCCTTGAGCCAGTCGTCGAGATCGCTCGACAGTCCCAGGCCCTCCCACATTTGTTGGAAGTCGGAATCCGCGTTGTCGCTGGCGGTGAAGCCCATGTCCTCCGGGTTCCAATCCAGCAGGAAGTCCACCTGGTCGCCGTCTTCGTCCACCTGCTTGAGCTTCGCCTCGAGTTCGTCGACCCAGGCGGGGTTTACGCGGATCAGCGAGCTTTCCACCCCGGGTTCAACGCGCACGTCGAAGATCACGCCCGCGTGCCACAAGGGCTCCAGGATGGAGGGGCGAATGTCGATGAAACGCTCGGACTCCCCTTCCTCCAGCACCAAACCGGCGGTCATCTGGCCGCGAGAGTTGGTGACGATGCGGGCAAACCACGGGTCGCGCGCCTCGTCGTGCTTCAGGATGTTCGCCAGCACCTCGGCATCCGTGGGGCGCCCGCCCAGATCCAACGTTGGCTCCACCCAGATCGGCAGGATGTGGGTGCGCTGGGGCGTCATAAAAATAAGACAGTCGGGCACGGGCGCGCCGCAACCGAGAGAGCTACCGACAGCGCGGCCGAGGAAGACGACTTCGGTGCCTTTAGCCAAGGTTGCCCTTCACCAGCGCGGTGTTGAGCGAAATGATCAGCGCGGACATCTCGCGGGCGGTCTCGGCGGAGCGCTGCTGGGCGTTCTCGTCGCGGCCGTGAGCCAGCGGGTCGGCGATGCGGGAAACCATGTCGAACTGGCGGTTCGCGATGGTCAACAGCGCCTTCAGGTGGCGGTTATCCAGGCCGTGGTCGGTCAGGTTCTGCGCGATCTGCACGATCTCGACGTCATCGACCGAGAAGAAACCGGCCGAGTCGGCGGAGATCAGCCCCATGCGGATCAGGGATCCGGTGAAAGAATCCTGCACGTTGGCGCGCGCCGTAACGTCCGCGCGGGTCAGGCGGCGGGACTGCGTGGCCCGCATCTGCTCCGGGGAGATCGCACCGGGGGCGGACTTGCGGGCGGCGGTCACGGGGGTGACCTTGCCGGAGTCCATGGCCTCCAGGCGTTCGCGGATAACCTTCAGCGGCAGGTAGTTATCCCGCTGGAGGGTCAAAATGTAGCGCAGCCTGGAAATATCCTCCGGGGAAAAGCGCCGGTAACCGCTCTGCGAACGGCGCGGGCTAACCAGACCTTCGGATTCCAGGAAGCGGATCTTCGAGACGGTGACGTCCGGGAAGTCCGGCTTCAGCTGCTTCAGCACATCGCCAATGGACGAAGTGGGAAGAACCCTTCCGGCTGGTGAGGAGGCAGGTGCAGGAGCGCTAGCGTGGCTTCTCTGTGCGCTCACTTTTCCTTAGGCTTCCTTCGAACCGTTCAGGAACACCAGGCGGAACTTGCCGATCTGGATCTCGTCGCCATTGGACAGAACGGAGGAGTTCTTCGGCTCGCGGTTCACGTAGGTGCCGTTCAGGGACCCGACATCCACAACCTCGTACTGGTCGCCATTGCGGCGGAACTCAGCGTGGCGGCGGGAAACGGTGACGTCATCCAGGAAGATGTCGCTGTCCGGGTGGCGGCCAGCGGCGGTCGTGTCTTGGTCCAGCAGGAAGCGGGAGCCAGCGTTCGGGCCGCGCTTCACAACCAGCAGCGCAGAGCCTTCAGGAAGGCCCTCCACACCGGCGGGAGAGGCATCGTGCTGCGAACCAGACTCCATCTCCTTTAGAAGGTCTGCGCGAAAGACTGACGTGGTCTCGACAGATGCCTCAGGCACTCCGGTGTTATCGCTCATGGCTTTCAAGTCCTCTCATTCGAACTAATCGGTTCGGCTATAACAATACGTCTAACAATACCCTAAAGCAGCTAGCGGAACATCTGAACGATAGACCCCATCACAGATCCCCCGGAGGAGGATAGCGGGTTGTCGTTCACCATGTAAGTCCACGTAGCGCTGGGCTTGTGCAGGCCCATCTCGCCCAGCTGGGCGCCCTCGGAAGTGATCTCTACCTCGTCAAACGTCTCGCGGGCCTTGTTGACGGCACGCTCGGCCAGCTCGCCGAAGGCGGCGATGGACATGCGGTGGAACTCGTCGATCGGCGATTCGCGGGCGATGGCGCGCAGGTGGATGGACTCGCGCACGTCATCCAGGTAAGCCAGGTGCTCCGACCACTCGTTATCCAGGTGGAACAGCATGATTTCGCGGGCGGCCTGCTCCAGCACTTCCTCGCTAATCCCCTGCTTCTTCAGCTCCGCGGCGCGGTCGACGTTGTGGTAGCTCAGGTCGTCCCAGGCCGCGGCGGTATCCAGCAGGGTGTCGCGGCGATCGTTGACGATGTCGCGCTGGTCCTTGATCATCTTGTTGTACTTCCAGGTGGTGGCGTGAATGTCCAGCATCTGGCCCTCGGTCACGCGCTGGCAGTGGTCCACGAACTGCTGGACCTTCTTCTGCGGCAGCAGGCCGTCCTCCTCTGGCTGAGCCTGCAGCTCCTCCCCTGCGCCGCCCACGGCGACCACGTCGTCTTCCAGGGAAACGAAGAACAGGGAGCTGCCTGGGTCGCCCTGACGGCCCGCGCGGCCGCGCAGCTGGTTATCCAGGCGCTGGGAGCGGAAGCGGCCCACGCCAACGACGTGCAGGCCACCGGTCTCCACGACCTCGTCGTGCTCGGCCTCGTCGGTGCCGCCCAGCTTGATGTCGGTACCGCGGCCGGCCATCTGCGTGGAGACGGTCACGCGGCCAGGGCGGCCGGCCTCGGCAACGACGGCCGCCTCGGCCTCGTGGTTCTTCGCGTTCAGCACGGAGCATTCCACACCCGCGGAGAGCAGAGCCTCTGCCAGTTGCTCGGATTCCGCAACGTCCTGGGTGCCCACCAGCTGTGGCTGGCCGGTCTTCTGCACCTCGACGATGTGCTTAACCACCGCGTCGTTGCGCTCGGCGGCGGAGACGTACACCCGGTCGGCCTCGTCGAAGCGGATGTTCGGCACGTTCGGTTCAATGACGGAAACCTGCAGGTTGTAGAACTGTCGCAGCTGATCCCCGGCCGCCAGGGCCGTACCCGTCATGCCACAGACCTCGGGGTACATGCCGACCAGCGCCTGGATGGTGATCTGGTCGAGGATGCGGCCGCCGTCGGTGACGTCCAGCCCCTCCTTGGCTTCCACTGCCGCTTGCAGGCCGTCGGGCCAACGCTGCAGCTCGGCCACGCGGCCGCGGGAGCCGTCAATAAGAGCAACCTTGCCGTCGCGCACGATATAGTGGACGTCGCGGATCAGCAGGTGCTCGGCGTGCAGGGCGACGTTCACCTGCACCAGCAGCTCGCCTTCGTCCTCGTATAGAGACTCCACGCCCAGCTGCTTTTCTACGAACGCTGCGCCCTCGTCGGTGAGGAAGACGTTGCGGTGGTCCTCGGAGACGTGGAAGTGCTTATCTTCCTCCATGCGCTTGACCAGGTCGGTAATGCGGCCGGCGGGCGCGGGGCCGGGCTCGGAACCGGCGAGCACCAGTGGCACGAGGGCCTCGTCGACCATCACCGAGTCGGCCTCGTCAATCACGGCCACGTCCGCCGGGGTGCGCACCTGGTCGGCGCGGCGGGTGATCAGCTGGTCGCGCAGGACGTCGAAGCCGAGCTCGTTGATGGCTCCGAAGATGACGTCGCGGGAGTAAATGTCGCGGCGCTGGTCCGCGGTGAGGTCCTCGTGGATCGCGCCGTGGGTCAGCCCGAAGAAGTCAAACATCGGGCCCATCCAGTCGTTATCGCGCCCAGCCAGGTAGCTGTTGACCGTGATGACGTGGACGCGCTTGCCCTGCAAAGCAAAGCCCACGGCGGCCATCGCGCCGGCTAGGGTCTTACCCTCACCGGTGGCCATCTCCACCACGTCGCCGTGCAACAGGCGGTAGGTGCCCTGCATCTGCACGTCGAAGGGCTCCATGTTCAGGGTGCGGCTTGCCGCTTCGCGCAGGATTGCCAGCAGCGCGGGAGCGTCGTCTACCTGCCCACCGAAGTGGTGGCCATCCTCGCTAGTGGATTGTTCGGTCACCACGTCCGAGGCGGCGTCCCGAAGCTCCGCATCGCTTAGCCCCGAGTAGCGCGACGAGTCGGCCTGAGCGACCACGGCCCGGCTTTTCTTCTGATTCTTCTTCGGGGAAGATCCCATCGCCTTCCAGAACCAGTCAAATGCCATGAATGTGCCCTTCGAATGTGAGATGTAAAAATGTACTGACCACGTTAACCGACTTAAGGCAAGAGGCGATCCATGACCCGCACGATACGCTCCATTCACGTGACCATTCCCACAGAAAATGGCTGGCAGTTGGCGGGAACGGTGGACTTGCCGCGGGATGTGCAATTGGAGGATGCACCCCGGCGGGCGGTCGTCGCGCACTGCTTTACCTGTACGCGCGGCGCGATTGGGGTGACGCGCATTTCCAAGGCGCTGGCGCGGGCAGGTTATGCGAGCTTGCGCTTCGACTTCGCTGGACTGGGCGATTCCGGTGGCGAGTTTGAGGAGACCACGCTGGGGACGAATGTTTCCGACGTGCGCGCTGCCGCCGAGTGGTTCGGCGGGGCGGAGCTGCTGGTGGGGCACTCGCTGGGAGGCACGGCGGTGCAGCGGGCGGCGGCGGAGGTCGCTTCGGTGGAGAGCATCGTGACCGTCGGCACGCCTTCTGAGCTGCAGGAAACCGCCAAGCGCGCGCCGGAGATTATGCAGATGTTCGAGCGCCAGCGGGAGCTTTCTTTGGGCCAGGCGATGTTGGATGAGCTCGCTGCGGCCGATTCGGCGGATACTGTGGCTGCTGTTTCTTCTAGTGACGCCACGTCTCTTGTGCTGCACTCCCCCGATGACCTGGTAGTTCCCGTGGCGGAGGCGCATGCGATGCGGGCGGCTCTGCCTCGCGCGGACTGGGTGAGCCTGGAGGGGATGGATCACCTGCTTCTGCAGAGGGGATCCGGGCAGCGTGTGGGCGAATTGATCGCGGCGTGGGAGGCCTTACGCCTAAAGTAGGTGGCATGGCTGAAGAGAAACTGACTTTTATTCCGACCGCCGACCTGGTGGACATCATTGGCAGCGACGTGCGCAGCTGCGACACGCAGTTCCGCGACCTGGGCGGCGTGGTTGAATTCTGCGGGAAGATCACCACGGTGAAATGCTTCCAGGACAATGCGCTGCTGAAGAAGGTGCTGCAGGAGGAGAACCCCGGTGGCGTGCTGGTGATCGACGGCGATGCGTCGATGCACACTGCGCTGGTGGGCGACATCATTGCGGGGCTGGGCAAGGACCACGGCTGGGCCGGTGTGGTGATTAACGGGCCGGTCCGCGACTCCAAGGTGATTGGCCAGATGGAGTTCGGCTGCAAGGCGCTGGGCACCAACCCGCGCAAGTCCACGAAGACCGGTGAGGGCGAGCGCGACGTGACGGTGAGCTTCGGCGGCGTGGACTTTATCCCCGGCGAGTACATTTACTGCGATTCGGACGGCATCATCGTTTCCGAAGAGATCGTACAGCCGGTCTAAGCAGGGGATTTCCTAACGGCGATGGGAGTGGGGTAACCTATCGCCGTTGTCCTTTTAACAGGGCTTCGGCGGACTGTGGCGCAGCTTGGTAGCGCACTACACTGGGGGTGTAGGGGTCGCAGGTTCAAATCCTGTCAGTCCGACATATTTCGCCACTAAGGACTATTCGTCCAACTTCCCCATCTCCTTAGCGGCAGCCATCAGCTCTGCCAGTGCTCCAATCACGCCGTGCAACACGTCTCGGTCGCTGGAGAGTAGCGCGTCGCGTTGCTGACGCTCAGCGATTCCCGAGAAAATTGCCTTCGTCGCCTCGCCTTGGAATCTCTTGGAGCGCTTCAGCTGCTCCTTGTTATTGGTTCGTCCTAGCTTCAACGCTTCAGGCTGAGCGGAGAGCGTTCCCCACGCAGCGACGATCATCTGCGCGGTTTCACCGGAGGTCACATCCACCCCCGCCATTGAGAAGATGTCGTTGACCTTTTCGACTGCCTCGTCGAATGCAGCGCGTAACGGGGTGGCATCCCCGCCGACGGTGACGTCGAAAGTTGGCACCTTCAAGGCTTCCCCTCCCCCGTCGGTCAATGACCGATCGACCTCGATCTCGTTTTGGGTGATCGCAACACCGGCCAGTGAGAGTCCGGTGATGAAGTCTTCATCCTCGTCGTCGTACTCCGAAAGGTGAAGGTTGCGCTCCAGCACGGCGGCGAGCATCGCACGCTTGGAAACCTCCGCGTCTGCGTAGGCGACGATCTGGGAGAGGAATTCGTAGGCGTGGCGGTACTTTTCCGCGTTGGACTTGAAATTGTGTGCATCGGCGTGCCCATCTTTGCCAGAGTCCCGTCGAACCTGCCACCGCCGGATGATCGGCGCGGCCGCACCGCGGAGCGCTTCCGAGTCGGTGCCGTCCATGTAGATCTGCGCGACCTGCTCCATCTCCTCGGGCGTGTAGAACCCGGAGGTGTCGAGCTCTTCACCGAGGGTGTGCAGCGCGTTCGGGTCGATGTCCGTGTCGATCGCTGCACCCTCGTAGTAGCGCTTAAAGTCCTTAATGATCATTTCCGGATCGTTGACGAAGTCCACCACCATCGGGGTGGGCTTGTTCTCGTGGATGCGGTTGAGCCGTGAGAGCGTCTGCACGGTGGTGACGCCGGAGAGCTGCTTATCGACGTACATCGCGCACAGCCGGGGCTCGTTAAAGCCGGTCTGGAACTTGTTCGCGACGATAATGACGCGGTAGTCCTGCTCGTCGTCTTTGAAGGCGCGCTCGACGTCGGAGACACCGTTGAGCTGGACTTCCGTGACAGGTTCGGAGTTCTCGTCAACGCGCACTGCGTCTGAGAAGGCCACTAGGGAGCGGAAGTCGTAGCCATTGGACTGGATGTAGCGGTTCATTTCCTCCGACCAGCGGACTGCAGCCTTTCGGGAGGAGGTCACGACCATCGCGCGAGCCTGGCCGCCCAGGTGGTGGGCGACGTTGCGGCGGAAATGTTCGATGACGACCTCCACTTTCTGCGCGATGGAGGTTGGGTGCAGGCGGACGAAGCGCACCATGTCGGTGACTGCTGCAGACTCGTCGACTTCCTCGGTTCTTCCCAGCTCGTCGCGGACTTCGGCCCACATTTGGTAGGTCGAGTAATTGCCGAGCACGTCGAGAATGAAGCCCTCCTCGATGGCTTGCCCCATTGGGTAGGTGTCGAAAGCGACGAATTGGCCGTCCGGGGTTTCGGTGCCGAACAGTCGCAGGGTCTTTCCCTTGGGCGTCGCGGTGAGTGCCACGAAGGTCATGTTTTCGGCGACGGCGATGGCTTCCTGCCGCAGTTCCAGCAGGTCGTCGGCGGTGTACTCCTCCCCTTCGTCGAGTTCGACATCCGTGAGTAGCTCGCGCAGCGCTGAGGCACTGGAACCGGTCTGGGAGGAGTGCGCCTCGTCAGCGATGACGCACCAGCGCCGGCCCGCGAGGTCTTGCTCGTTTTCAAGGAGCTTGAGCACGTGCGGGAAGGTTTGGAGGGTGCAGGTGATGATGTGGTCACCCTCCTCGATCGCCTGGCGCAGCTGCGGGGATTTCGCCCCGGCGTTCTCGCTGACGGAGACCACCAGTCCCATGGAGGCGTCCATCATCTGCATGTCCTGGCGGACGTTAGTGTCCAGAGCCGTGCGGTCGGTAACGACGATGACGGAGTCGAAAGTCTTCTGTCCGTCTTTGTCGACGTGCCGGATGAGGCGGTGAGCCAGCCACGCAATGGTCTTGGTCTTGCCGGAACCCGCTGAGTGCTCGATGAGGTAGCGCCCGCCGGCACCGCGTCGGGTGACGTCCCGGGTGACGCGCTCTACCGCGCGGAGCTGGTGGTAGCGCGGGAAGATGAGTTTGCCTCCCGGGGTGCCGCGCTTTGGCTTTGCATCGGGTTCCCACACTGCGAAGTCGCGCAGGATGCGGAGGAACATGTCGCGTTCCAGCACTTCCTCCCACAAGTAGGAAGTTTCGGATTTGCCGGGGATGGGAGGGTTTCCGGCGCCACCGTCGACGCCGCGGTTGAAGGGAAGGAAGAAGGTATCCGAGCCTTTAAGCGCAGTAGTCATGTAGACCTCTGCATTGGAGACGGCGAAGTGGACGAGCGCGCGGCCCGGCTGCAGCAGGCGGCGAGCTGGGCTCGGCACGCGGTCCTCCCGGTACTGCTTGCGAGCGTGGGCCACGGACTGGGTGCTGTCCGTCTTCAGCTCCATCGTCACGACTGGGATGCCATTGACGGTGAGCACGAGATCGATCGTCTCGTTGGTTTTCGGGTCAAAGTGCACCTGGCGGATGACACGCAGGATGTTGTCTTGAGCGCGCTCGGCAACCTTCTCCAGCAAGGGGTTCGCCGGCGGGAAGGCCACCATGGGGCCGAAGCTGGCGGAGCGGGCGCCGACCTGGGCGTATTTGAAGCCCTCCCGCAGGGTGCCCAGCAGCCCGCCGAGTGTTCTCCCTGACTGCGGATCCTTCCGGGTTCTGGACTCAAGCTGCTCGGCGACGCGCTCGAGGAGTTTGCGCTGTGCGACCTCGCGGGTGGCCTCCGGGGCATCCGCGGGCACGGCCTTGGCGTATTCCTCCGGGTATTGGGTGGAGAGCCACTGCAGCACGTCAGCCGGGTAGAGCGCGAGACGCCGATCCCAGCCTTGATCGTTCTTGCCTTCCTCGTAGGTCCAGCCGCGCTCGGCGAGTGCCTTGCATATGGCGCTCTCGTGCGCTTTTTCGCGGGTGATTTCCGTGTTAGTCATGGATGGTCTCCTCGGCGGCGGGGATGTCGATTTGGCCGGTCACGGCCGCTGCAATGACGACGGCACGGCGCTCGGCGAGCAGGTCGCGCAATTCGGTGATGTCGGCGAGCATAGCGTCGATCTCGGAGGTTTCGCGGGCGATCTCGTCGACGATTCGATGCTGTTCCTCGAGCGGTGGCAGGGGTACTCGATGCTGGCGCAAACCGCCCAGATCAAGAGTGGGGACAGGTCCGGAGCGCTCCAGCACATTAATGTCCACCATCGAAAGAGCATGTTCTAGAAATTTTGCCTCGATCTCGGGAGTAGGAATTAGCGCCAACATGTTGTTATCGATACAACAGGGCTTTGCGTTTCGAACAAAGCGGCCTAGAAGCAGAGCCGCGCCAATCTTAGCGAGCAAAACACTTCCATCCGGGATCACGTGTGCCCGGAGAGTAGCGGCGTCTTCCCGACTAATCGAGTTCCGATCATCAACGATCGTTCCGTCACTACCAGTCATGGAAAGCGATCCAACTTTGTAGAACGGCAGCTCCTTCCCCTCCTGCCCTTGGAGCCTATGGGGAAAACCACTACCTGAAATCATCTGCACGAGTGTTCCGAGTTTAGGCGTCGGCCACTTCACGGAAAGCCGAGAGATAGTGCTGGTCAGAACCGCGGACCGGCGCTCTGTTAGCAGCGACTCCATCTCGTCCAGGTCGGCGCTCATGGCGTCAATTTCGGCAGTTTCGTGGTCGAGGTAATCCGCAATTGCGCGCTGGTTCTGCAGTCGCGGAAGCGGCACACGTACTTGATCCAGGCGCTCCGGTTGAAGATCCCACTGCGCTGGACGAATCCCCTTCGAGTTCGCAGCGTACAGATCGATATAAGGCCCGGAGCGCAGAACATAGTTCAGGTATCGAGAATTCGCCTCGTGGCGCGGTGCATAGACGAAGTATGCCGGAGACACAATGCCCCGGAATTCCGAAACTCCGAGAGACCCTTGCCATGCCTTCATCTTGTTGAAAACAAGGTCCCCCGGTTTGACCAGCTGATATCTACTGATTTCTGCTCCGAGGCGGTTGTTGTTGTCATCACGCCCTTCCCTCTTAACCACGCCGTAATCACGGTAGACGGATAACAGTTCCTCATCCGGGAAACCGGTACGGGCCACACGACTGAAAAGACTCCAGAAGGGCACGTTTCGGGTTTGTTCCTCCATTACTCCCGCACCTCCGCGAACTTCTCAGCCAGACGGCCCATTACCGTGGCCACGTCGGCGTCGATTTCCTCCAGTGAGCGCACCGGAGCTGGACGATAGAACACGCGCTTGAACGGGATCTCATAACCCACCTTGGCGGCCTCCTCATCCCAGGTGACGTCCGGTGCGAATGGGAGAACCTCGCGGGCCATGTGATCGTCGACGTCCTCGGTCAGCGGAATCCGCTCCGTCATGGAAAACGCCGGGTCAAGGATCGGGTTGCCCTTGCGGTCCACGCTGGGATCGGCGTTCTCATCCGGGACACCCACGGCGTCAAGCACCACGTCGATCAAGCCGGCGAGCATCTTCACGCCACGATTCTTGGCCGCAGCCTTCAGTGCCTCCGGCAAGTCGTTGAACTTCACTTCTGCCACGTCGGCGAGCACGTCCGCGTGCTCAGACACGGCAGACTTGTGCTCCATCACCTGTGCCACGGCCTCCGGCGTGACCTCAACGCGCAGGCGCTTCTGCTTGGTGATCTCCACGTCCCGGAAGCCCAGGTCCGCAGGCGTGAGCACTTTCGAGATCTCAGTGTCCTTAAACCCGGCGTACTCTTCGAGTACGCGCTTGCGGTCTGGCTCCTTCATCTCCCGGCGCTTCTCCCCCAGACCCTTATCCGGTACCGACCAGCACTCGGAAGCATCGATCATCTGAACGAAGCCCTTGCGGTGCTCCTCCTTGTTCGTATCCAGGAACCAAACATAGGTGGAAATTCCGGTGCCATAGAACATATTGGTCGGTAACTGGATGATCGCGTCCACTAGGTCGTTTTCCAGCAACCACGCGCGGATCTTGTCTGGGCCCGATTCTGGAGCACCGGTGAATAGCGGCGAACCATTCGAGACCACCGCGCCACGACCGCCAGAGCCATTCGGACCCGCGGGCATGAGCTTTGACGCAACATGTGCGAGGAAAAGCATCTGCCCATCATTCTTACTCGGCAGGCCGTGGCTGAACCGGGAGCCTGGCACTTTGGCCTGCTCCTTCACCGACTTCTGCTGAACCTCCCAGTCCATGCCGAACGGCGGGTTGGAGAGAATGTACTCGAACTGCTCACCCTCGTAGAGGTCAGTGAGCAAGGTATCGCCATGGCGAATGGCGTCCGGCTCCCCGCCCTGGATGAGCAGGTCGGCCTTACCGATGGCATAACCGGTGGACATCAGTTCTTGGCCTGCAAGCACCACCTCGATATCCGGGTTGAGCTCCTTGAGGGCACGTGCGGCAACGAGCAGCATGCCGCCGGTGCCCGCAGTCGGGTCGTAGACCGTATCAAGTTGGATGCAGGGGCTTGTGGTGCGCGGATGACGCAGATGGGGCGAAACTAGCTCGCCGATAGGGAATACGTGCCGTGGCGCTGGTCATTGAGTGGTCTGCTCGGACGGTGTGGATCCGCGATCTGGTGCGATCGGGAGGTGGAGTCCGGCGATGTGAACCCCGACCGGCAAGGCTGAGAGTGAGGCGCTAAAAGGTGGGGCGAGCGCCAAAAGGTAGTGCCGGTTGCGACTTGCTATTAGCAATGAACAGAGCGTGTAGGTACGTGACGCAAAGACAGGATCCGCCGCCATCCACTACTCCGATCTGGTGACAGTCCACGCCCGCCTGACGTACCGGCTGACCAGCTTCCTCCTCGAAAATCTCGCCGCCGGGGACAGCGTCGAGTGGATGGCCGCATTCCGCGCCCAACGTCACGCAGCCATCGTCTTCACGATCAGCGAGTGGGAGCTGTACTGGCTGGGTACGCGTGTGGATCTGCGAACCTTAGAAAAGGATGTAATACTGGCAAGCACAGTTGTGCATCACTATTTGAATGAGCAAGGAGTCAAGAATGAAGTTATATTCTATTTACAGTAAACTGCTTAATTCAGAGTCTTACATAGAGCTGATGAATAGGGATAGATCGGAGATACAATCTTATTTCTTATATGACGAAGGCGAACTAACTACGAAACCTAAATTTAGAGGACAGGAAGGTTTCAGTACCAAGAATATTAAACTTACCGATAAATATGACAGCATAGATAGTCTGTTGGTTTTTTCTGCTGATTTTTATGAAAAAATGAGGCTTCTACTCGAAGACGAAATGCAGTTTTCTGAAGCAGAGCTAACAATAGGTGGTGAAATCATCAATTGTTATATTGGGAAAATAACCAACATTCAAAGCATTTTAAACGAAGAGGAATCAGAATATGATGAGTGGCTAGGGGATGAAGATGAGCCTTTTGTAGAAACGCCAGTATTTATGAAGGAGATTCGCAATACTGTTCATTGTGCTAAAAACACATCCCGACAATATATCGTAGCATTTACAGAGCTGTTTAAACAACAGGTAGAACAAAACGGTTTAAAAATTGATTTTCAAGAGGTTAAACAATAATTTATTCGACTCTCTGATTTAACAGGACCTAATCAAGGCCATAAGGGACATTAAACCTAATGAAGTTCAGCACATGCGCGATGAATAACTAACGACGTGATCGGTGCCGCACAGAATCCTTCAAAGATTTCTTGACGACGAACGAAGACGCTACAGGAATGGAAATCCGTCTTGCCGGTGGGGTCACACATCGAGTTCCAATTCAGAAGTGAGCCAACCACGGACACAATGCCCATGATCAAAGTCGCGCACTCGCAGTGGGCCCGCAAAGAAGCTGTAATCTGCCCGCTGTTCATGGTAGGTTCGCCCCTCTCCTTATCCCTGCATCTCTGCACCAATGGGGCCTTTTCCGGTATCCCATCTACCGTGACCATATGGCCCCAGAACGCATCAGCTTCCCCACCGTCACCAACGCGATCATCATGATGACCCAGTGCGGCAGCGCAGAGGTGCTCCCGGGCGAAGGCAGCCCAACGGGAGATCGCTTTGATGCCTTCGTTGAAGCGTGGGACTCGACCGCCACATGCTTGGTGCGCTGACCGGGCACGCCATTTGACAATGGTTTAAAGCTACTTAAAACCCATATCATCCAATAAAAGGTGTTCCTATAAATGGGGGCTTAGACTCTGTATTTCAATTATGCAATAAGTCAATTGGCGCAACACCTGAATCATTTTCCTTGCTTTTATCCGCACCTCTTGCAAGCAAAAGTTTTGCCGTTGAACTATTCTCATCTGGAGAGTTCATCGCTGCACGCCAAAGCGGTGTATTACCCCAAGCATCCACTGGATCAATCTCAGCACCGTTATCAAGTAGCAACTCAGCCATATCGCAGTAATCATGAATAGCCGCTATGTGCAAAGCGGTCATACCTTGATTGTCGACGGCAGACAGATCATAGTTCTGCTCGATTAAATATGACACCAGGCTAAGATTATTTTTAGCAACAGCTAATGAGAAAAAAGTTCTGCCATCTCTATCTACTGCATCAATACCATTTTTCTTTATAAATGCATCTAAAGCCCGCTTATCATCTGAATTAGTAATAAGCTGAATCATTTGTTCGTCCATAGTTGACATAAAAATCTCACTTTTCTATTTTAGTACTGACTTTGAAAACGATGATTATTCTTCACCTGCTCGTCAGCGGCAGACCGGCTCATGACACGGGTTTCACCCCATGCCTTAGCTTTGGACCCCCGCACTACTTCCTGACCTAGGTTCATCAACAGTTGTGGGGTACCGAGGTGATCGCACACATAATGATAAAGTTTCGATGTTGCTGGAATTTCTTGTGCTAACTCGGCCTGCCACTTCCGTGAGCCGAGTAGTTCCGCTTGTGCATCACTGCTATCAATGTATTGTGCCAAGGGCACAAATTGACCATCTTTGTAGAGATACTACACATTCAAGGCCATGGCCGGTGCGTTCTGCAAGTCACGTCCCGGATTGGCTGCATGTTTGCCCAACTGCTGACCGCTTCGCTCTTCTGAAGCAATGGTTAAACCTTCCCAATCATCGTCTATGACCACGTGATCCGTCTGCAAATCTCTTCGCCACGTGCCGCTATTGTTGCAGCGACGCTGGTGGGCGGCATTGGTTCGTGGTTGAACTGGGGCTTCGGCCTGGTGATGGGCGGCATTGTTGCGCAGAAGCTCGCGATGAACGTTAAGGGCCTGCACTATCCTCTTGCGATTGCGGCCGGCTATTCCGGATTCGCGGTCTACGGCATCGGGCTTTCTGGTTCGGTTCCTTTGTTGCTCGCGACGCCTGGCAACTTTATGGAAGAGAAGGTCGGCCTAATTCCGCTGACGGATACTCTGTTCTCTCCGTACCTGTTGCTGACGAACCTTGCGGTGTTCATCATTTTGCCGATTTTCAACATGTTGTTGCACCCTAAGGATCCGGCGAAGGTGCGTGAGATCAACCGGGAAGATTTCCCTGCGGTTTCCGTAAAGCCTGTGCAGGAAAGCACCCCAACCATTGCTAGCCGTCTGAACAACTCCCGCGTTGTGGGGATCGGTTTCGGGTTGATCGCGATGCTGTTCGCAGTCCGCTACTTCGTCAAGGGCGGCACGCTAAACCTGGACACGGTGAACTTCATGTTCCTGTTCCTCGGAATTCTGTTGTTCATGCGGCCTTCCGCCTTCCTCGCGGCAGTCAACGATGGTGTCAAGGTTGTTGCCGGCATCATCATCCAGTACCCGTTCTATGCGGGCATCATGGGTATTTTGAGCGCGTCTGGGTTGGCCGTTGCGTTCGCTGACGCGTTCGGTAGCTTCGCTAGCGCGGAAACTCTGCCGTTTTGGTCGTTCATTTCTGGCGGTATTTTGAACATCTTGATGCCGTCTGGTGGCGGCCAGTTCGCAGTCCAGGGGCCGGTCATGGCAGAGGCTGCGGCCGCGCTTGGCGCGGATCACGCTGCGACCGCGGTTGCAGTGCAGATTGGTGACCAGTGGACCAATATGGTTCAGCCGTTCTGGGTTCTGCCGGTCCTGGCCATCTCCGGTCTCAAGCTGCGCGACGTGATGGGCTACATGGTCCTGATCCTCATCGTGCTGGGAATCATCTTCGCTGTTTCGGTTCTGGTGTGGGGCTCCATGCTCGCCTAAACCACCGGCCTGAGACAGGCTAAACACACGAGCGGGGGTTGTCGCGATACATCGCGACAACCCCCGCTTCCGTCTCTGTGTCAACACACCACCCCCGGGTTTACCTGCCGTTCACCATGGGCGGCTAACGTGATTTCAAAAGATACTTCCTTAACCTTAGCGTCAGGTTCCTGCAGTTCCACCAGCGAAAGCGGTGGAACTGCACCGAAGATAAAGGACGTCGCTGTGACAACCTCACCAGAAGCACCGAATACTTCGAAAACTCCGATGGCTCGCAGGCTTCTCAAGAAGGTCCCGCCTCAGATCCGAATTATCTTCGTCGTCCTCGGATTACTCCTGATCTTCGGGCTGTTCTCCCTAGGGATGCAACTGTTCATGCTCCTGGTCGTAGTGATGTCGGAAGTGCCGTGGGTCGCATCAGGGATTCTCCTCGGGATCTTCCTCATACTGCTCCTCCCAAGCAAGGGGTGGACCGTGTTCGGTACCCTCCTGTTCATAGTCGGGGCCATCGTCAGCGCGATCGCGGACGTCCCTGGCAACCCGATCTACAACGCGCCGTTTGAGGCACTGTTCCTCAACGAGGGCGAATACCTCTCCGCTAGCGTCATCATCGAGCACCCCACCCAAGGCGAAACAGCCGTCACCCCCGACAACATCATCGTGGATGCAGAGGGCAACGAGCTCCGCGACATCAACGACTTCCTCACGTTCCTCTACCGCCTGGTTCTGTATTCCGTCATCTACGGCGTACTCATCACGCTGCGCGGCTTCCTCGCGAAAATGAAAACCACATCCACGAGCGCCTCCCCTCGCAAGAAAGGGAACGACGAGGCTCACCTCAAGACGCCTTAGGCACGTCGGCGGCGCATCACCATCAACAACGCCATACCCGCCACAACAGTCACGGCCGCCAACGCGGCTGGCACAACCTCAGCCCCCGTGCGGGCCAACGCTCCCCCAGCCTCCGATGCGGTGCCTGCGTTATCGGTTCCACCAGCGTCCGATGGGGTGCTTGCGTTATCGGTGCCGTCAGCGTTGTCGGTGGCGTCCGGTTGCGCTGGGTCGGCTGGCTGCCTGCTGGGGTTTTGTGTTTGCGCTGGTCAGGTCCACGTCGTTAGTGCCATGAGGGCCACCATTGTCGTGGCTGTCATATCTCTTGTGGGATTTTTGTGGGATTCTGGCCCCCATGGTTTTTCTTGACGATGCTGACACCTACCCCGTCGTCGATCAGGAGCGTGTGCCGGCAGAGGAGTGCGGAATTCTCGGGGCGGCGCAGCAGGCGCCGCGGGAACTGCGCATCGAGCACTCGACGATCCAGCTCGAACACCCCGGGCAAGTCGAGCACGAAGCGGTGTGCGGGGATCAGTAGAAGGCCACCTCGGCGCCCCCGTACTCCACGACGGTGTAACCCTCGGTCTCGGTGGCGGCGAACTGCAGGCCCCGACCGTGCTCACGATCCTCCGCCAGCCAGAAGGACACCCCGAAGCGCCAGCGTTCCAGGGGTTCGGACAGCACGCACACGCTGGTCAGCTCAGGTACCTCACCGTCCGGAAATTCCTCCCGGATCCGCTCCCGTGCTACCGCCAACCACTCCGGTGCCTCTTCGAGAGCCTCAGCGATGCGCGCCGTCATCTCCGGTGACAGGGGAGCGTAAGCCGCATCGAGGTCATCGGAGAGGATGAGGCGGACCTGCCCCTCGCCCGGAATCTCGACGAGCGTCTCGAAATCGTGGAACTCGTAGTTCATGGTTTCTAGTGACCGCGGATGGCGGTGTCCTCCATCATCTCGACGTCATACTGCGAGATCTCGGCGGCCGGGGGCGGTGCGCAGGTCGCCGTGGAGGTCCTCGCACTCCAAGACGGCGTCCGCGTCCACAGGCTCCCGCAACCGGTTACTTCGGGATCCCCGAAGGTGGCATTGACTTGTCATGGGGTGATCTTTGGGGCCACAAATCCGTCAATGAGCGGCCCCGACCAGGAGCCCACATTCCAGACACTTTCCTCGATGAATTGGAAGAAAATGGATGTAAGGCTCTCGTTGAAGGCCGCGATTGGTCCTGTGAGCGCACTCGCCATGATAGAGCTTCCCTTGTGATGAAAACGGTTTTCCGTGCTTGTGTTTCCAAGATTATAACCGCTCAGAGATTAGGTGGCTGCCCTTAAAGCGCAAGATTTCTCGAGCGATTGTCATGGGCGGTTACCCCTGGAGAGCCTTTTCCGTTTTGTGTTTTGTCTGGCTCGCTATTCTGGCGGGCAAGATCGAAGCCGTCCCCATGAGAGGGCAATGACAACAGCACGTGAATAGCCTCCTCGCTAGTTGAACCAGTCAGGCAGCTAAATCGCAGTTCGCGCGCGTTTGTATCCCTCGTGCTATGAAAGTTTCGCACAACCGGTCACGATGGATACAAGACCCCAGTGCGGAGTGGCGCTATCGGATAGCGTCATTACCGGCTATGAACTGGGAATTCGTCCCAGTGCTACCGTTTGGAGATTAGCTTGCTGAGCCGCTAAGTGTCCGGCACGCCGCTACTCCGGCTGGCGTCCGTAAAGGGGTGAACCAGTCGGGATTTCGCGCGCAGTAGTGAAGATGCCTACGTAGCACCTTCCACAGACTGAAATGTATCGAGAGGCCTGCACATGACATCCATGCCGGATCGCGGTGGTTTATTGCTTTGCGACGCCCACCACCTCCCCGCAGGAGCGTGCCCACGGGGCCTCCGCCGTCGACTTCCACGTCAGCATCAGCCGCCACGACAGCGATCACGCCATCGCCATCACGATTGCCAGTGCGGTTCTGGTGAGGTGAAGGTCATCGCCGCGATACCGGTAAGCTGAGGGCGTGATGAAACTGGGGCACGTTTATTCGATGGCGAGCATCGTCGAAGCGCTGCTGCACGCGCCGACGCCGGGCGACGAGCCCCGAGACGTTGATTCGGTGGACGTCGATTCACGGGGCGTTGTTTTTGGGACGCGGGAGTTTTGTCTTTACGGCCCTTCGTCCGAGGGAGGTCTTCGAGCGGACGGCACCTACCTCATCGATGAGTGCCCCAAGGTCGGCGACGATGGCCGGGAACTTCTTCCCGAGGCAGCCACCGCCGCAGGCCTTGAATTCCTCGCCATGGGGGAGCACCTCGAGGATGTCGTGTACAGTCTGCGGCTGCAGGGAGCGCCCACGGATGTGGCGACGTGCGTCGAAGCGATCAACCACTATCTGGCGCACGACGTTTTCCTCGTCGTCGATGGTCCATCCGGTGTGAAGGCGCTGTCCGACGTCGTCG
This sequence comes from Corynebacterium sp. ACRQJ, assembly GCF_022346045.1. NCBI lineage: Bacteria > Bacillati > Actinomycetota > Actinomycetes > Mycobacteriales > Corynebacteriaceae > Corynebacterium > Corynebacterium sp. ACRQJ. The sequence continues at coordinate 264,800 of NZ_JAKRMT010000001.1, forward strand.
CCGACCGTGACCTCCTGCGGAAGAACCGGGTGGAATCAGTCTCGCTGGTGCTCGGGTTGTCGGTGCGCAAGGTGCTCGGGCAGGAGACGGCCGATGCGTTACTCGCGCTCCACGGCCACCAGCTGGCAACCGCGGTGAACATTGACGTCGCCGCCTGGAACCAGTGGAGCCAGAGCTCATTTGCGGGTCGGGTCACCGGTGGAGCCACTCATCGGCTGTTCGCGTGGGGACACGGCGGCGATGCGTGGGCGGTGCGCACCGACGACCCGGCAGCGCCCGTCGTGTACTTCGGCGCAGACGGGGAGGACGCCAGGGAGGCGGTGGATCTCGGCGTCGACGTGGCGCCCTTCCTCCGCATCGCCGACGCGTGGCGGGCGCGGGAATCGAAGCGGTTCGAACTCGGACCGGATCCGGCCGCGCACCCCATCCTTGCCGAGTTCCGCGAAAGAGTGGCGTCGCTGGTACCGGTGCCGACCGACTCGTGGCCGTGGCCCTACGAGTAGGCGAACAGGGCGGCGGCGGGCCGTCGTAAAGCATGGTGCCTGACACGGCTCACCCTCACACACAAATAGTTTGGTGTCCTCGTCATTCCCTCTTACTTTTGTGACAACAAGGTCACTTTCCACCTGACCTGCCCCCTCGGTTAGGTCCGGACGTTGTGCGAGTCGTCGGTTTCCATTTGATGGGTGCACTGCCGAGCGTAGTCGGCCCGTGTGAGATAGCCCAGCGATGAGTGCCTGCGGTCGTGGTTGTACTCGGTTTTCCAGTCGCTGATCACCACGCGGGCGTGGAGCAGCGAGTAGAAGGTGTTGATGTTGAGGCACTCGTCTCGGATCCTGCTGTTGAACGACTCGATGTAGCCGTTGCGCCACGGTGACCCGGGCGGGATGTAGCTCAAGCCGGTGCGGGTGCCGGCCCAGTGCGCCATGGCCTCACTGATCAGTTCGGGCCCGTTGTTGCAGCGCAGCGTCGCTGGGGCGCCGCGGACAGCGACGAGCGCTTCGAGGTGGCAGGTGAGCTTCGTGGCGGTGATCGAACGGTCGACCAGGCCTGCGATGCATTCGCGAGTGTGCTCGTCCACGATAGAGCAGATCTTGATCGGCCGGCCGCGTTCGTCGCTGTCGAATTGGAAGTCGACCGTCCACACCAGGTTCGGCGCCGAGGCGGAGGGCGCGCCGGCGGTGGAGACACCCACACATTTGCGGCGGCGACGTTGCCGCACACGGAGGCCCTCCTCGCGCCACAGCCGCTGGATCTTCTTGTGGTTGACCATCCAGCCCTCTGCGCAGGGCGTCGTGATACGCCCTGCGGTATCTCCATCTTGGGTACTTCTTCGCGTACGCCCAGAGCCAGTCGCGTAATGCCCGGTCCGGATCCGCGGCCGTTTCCCGGTACAGGGGGCGCCGGTAGGCCGAGCGCGACAGCCCGGCCAGACGACACGCCATCCGCTCACTCACCCGCAGTGTCCGGATCAGGTGAGCGACAGCGGCGCGGCGTCTGCCCGGGCCTAAAAGTTTCCCTCCGCCAACTCCTTCAGCGCGGCCTTCTCCAACTCCGCCTCGGCCAGCAGCCGCTTCAGCGTGGCGTTCTGCTTCTCGAGTTCCTCGAGTCGTTTCGCGTCGTCGGCTTTCAACCCACCGTACTGGTTCCGCCACCGGTAGTACGTCTGCTCGCACACGCCGAGCTCGCGACATACCGCCGCGACATCGGCGCCATCAGCGAGCAGCCTGCCAGCCTGCCCGAGCTTACGAACCACCTGCTCCGGCGTGTGACGCTTCCTGCTGTTTGTCATGATCTGACCAGTCTCCCTGCCCGAAGCCTCGAGCACCACGACAACTCTCACAATGACTGGACCTACAAAAGGGGGCCAGGCCACAGGCTTGCAGGCTTCTATGATTTTAGGGTAGCCTAACCATATACGCTATTCATGCGAAGTCTTCATTCCAGCAAGGAGATATCGTGACTTCATCGCAACCTGGCGTTACACCTAGCCCTGCCCCCACAGGAGCGGCCTCCACGACCGGCGCCACTCGCCGCGGGCTGGCTCCGGACGCGCCGCATCGTTTGAACAATCGCGGTTGTTCCAACTAGGGCACCGCACTTGAATTTCACTGAGGACTGCTATGAATTCAGAAGAATCTACTACGCATCCGGAACCGTCGACATCCGGCAACACTGGCGTCGAGAAGCGAAAGGCAGGGCAAAAGGCCTTGCAGGAGCTATTACAGCCAGTGCAATGGCGCATTCGCCTAGCGCAGCTCCTCGCGCTAGGCTCCTGCGTGCTTGCCGTAGCACCGTACATCGCCCTGGTCAGGCTTGGCGACGTCTTGCTCACGGCCTACCAGGAATCCGCCACGGTGGACTCTGAACGAGTCAAGAACATCATTTTTTGGCTTGTCACAGCATTTTTGTGGCAGGCGGGCCTCTACTTCCTGGCGTTGCTAGTCACGCACCTGGCGGATCTGCGCTTGGTGCACGTGACCAGACTGAGGATCGTCGACACTATCTCCCGGGTGCCTCTATCCTGGTTCGGGCGCAACAGCTCCGGGCGAATCCGTAAGGCAGTAGAAGACGACACCCGGACGCTGCACACGCTGGTGGCACATGCGCCGGTGGACATGATTATGGCGATCGGCGTCCCGCTGGGACTGCTGATTTTTAGCTTCATTGTTGACTGGAGGCTCGGCCTGCTGAGTATCGCGACCATACCCATCTACTTTGCCCTCCAGATGCTCTCCATGAAAGACATGGGAGCAAAGACCGCCGAGATGGACACCTACCTCGGTGAAGTCTCCTCCAGCGTGGTCGAATTCGCTGAGGGGATCAGCGTCGTCAAAGCGTTTGGCACCACGGGCAAGGCCCATAGTCGCTACATTACCGCCGCGGAAAACTTCGCCGACTTCTACTACGCATGGGTAGGCCCGTTGCTGAGAATCGGTGCGCTGAGCGAATCCGTCGTCGGGATCCCGCTGATTCTCCTGGTCAATATCGGCGGTGGTGTCCTCTTCACCGACGCCTCGGCCGCCGAAATCCTGGCCACCACACTGGTCGCACTGATCCTGCCTGCGACAATCCAACAGGTCGGCATGATGACGTGGTCCTACCAGCTAGCGGGCAATGTGGCGCTGCACCTCAAAGGAGTCCTCGATGTGCCGCCCATTGCCGAAGGTAACCTCGACAAGCACGACTGGGGTAGCGGCGACGCCGTCGACGTCGCATTCGACAACGTCACATTCTCCTACAACGATGCCCCACTGATTCAGAATTTCTCCGCCACGCTGCGGCCCGGGACGGTCACGGCCCTGGTCGGGCCGTCAGGAAGCGGAAAATCCACCCTGGCGATGATGCTAGCGCGCTTCCAAGACCCGGAGGAAGGACGAATCACCTTCGGCGGTGTTGATATTCGCGAGTTTAGCTTCCCCCACCTCTACCGCACTGTTTCATTTGTTATCCAGGACACGCAGCTGCTCCGCATGAGCATTCGCGACAATATCCGCCTGGCCAAGTCAGATGCCGACGACGATGCCGTGTGGCAGGCGGCGCGTCAGGCACATATCGCGGAATTTATCGAACAACTGCCAAACGGGCTGGACACCGTCATGGGCGAGGGCATCAACGTCTCGGGCGGCCAAGCCCAGCGCATCGCCATTGCCCGGGCAATTCTCACCAACGCCCCCATCCTCATCCTCGACGAGGCCACCACAGCCGTTGACCCAGACGCGGAAGCCGAGATTCAGGCAGCGCTCAATGAACTAGTGAAAGGCAAAACCGTACTGGTCATCGCCCACAAACCCGAGGCCATCGCGGGTGCCGACCAGATTATTGAGCTCGCGCCGGGGCACGCCCAGAAGCTTCAGCAGGCCGGGCAGTCCCAGCAGGAAGGAAACACGAACTAATGTCATCGGTGTCCACCATGCTAAAAAACTTGAACGCGATACAAACCGAGACCGGAGCGGCCAACTCCAAAAAACACTTAAGCCTCATGGCTGCGGTCGGCGTCACCGACGGGCTGGCAATCCTGACCCTATTGCCGATTACGCAGCAGCTCTCCGAGGCCAAGGTACCCACGGTTCCGCTAATCATACTGCTTGTCCTTACCCTTGTTGGCTTTGGGCTCCGCTACGTGACAACCCTGCTGGGCTACTCGGTTGCTCTGGACTTCCTGCGCAGCGCTCACCAGATTGTGGGCGATAAGCTGGCCACGCTCCCCCTTGGCTGGTTCCGCCCTTCGCGTACCGGAGGGCTCTCCAGCCTGGTATCCGACAAGTTCATGCAGGCGACCGAGCTATTCGCCCATCAATTGGGCATCCTCGTTCGCGAATTAGCTGTTCTAGTGACTCTCACCATCGGTGCATTCTTCTGGAACCCCTGGTTAGGGCTCATCTTCATCGTCCTCGGACCCATCGTCATCGCCGTGATGACCGGTGCTAATGCGCTCAAAAAATCGGCTGCCAACCGGGCACTGCCGGCGAGCAAAGAACTGTCCTCTCGTATCCTCGAATACGCCCGCAACCAGTCCACGCTCCGCGCGGCTGGCCGCAACAAGGAATTTGAACCGCTTGCCGACGCCCTCGACGCCGACTTCCGGGCACGGCGCAGGGAACTGTGGGTAGCGACAGGTGCGCTGGTCCTCACTGGCCTGAGCACCCAGATCTTCGTCGTCGCCATCATCGTGCTGACAGCATGGCTTGCCGCGGATCAGAGTCTGCATCCGCTGGTGGCTTTGGCGATTGTTGGCATCGCCTTACGTTTTTCGAAAATACTCGACAATTTGGGCGAAGCTTTCGTCGGCCTGGATGGCGGCCGCCTGACGCTCGACGAAATCTCGACAATCACCACCGCGGCATCGCTGCCGGAGCCTGCTAACCCACAAACTGGCGACAATTCCGGATCCGTCGAGTTGGATCAGGTATCCTTCGGCTACCACACCGACTCCGGCGACCATACCCCAGTGCTTTCCGACGTTTCCTTCAGCGTCGCCCCACACACGGTCACGGCGATTGTGGGCCCTTCCGGCTCCGGTAAGACGACCATTTCGCGGCTCATTTCACGGTTCTTCGACGTCGATTCCGGCACAATTCGGGTCGATGGTGTCGATATCCGCGAGATGGGCACCGAAGAACTCATGTCCCGCCTGTCCATGGTGTTCCAAGACGTCTATCTCTTCGACGACACGCTGTACAACAACGTTGTCGTCGGCAAGCCCACGGCGACGCGCGAGGAGGTGCTGCGCGTCGCGGACCTCGCCGGCGTGACAGAAATTGCGGATCGGCTCGGCTGGGATGCCGACGTCGGCGAGTCCGGCGGGCTGCTCTCCGGTGGCGAGCGCCAGCGCGTCTCTATCGCGCGAGCTCTCCTCAAAGACGCCCCCATCGTGCTTTTCGACGAGGCGACCTCGGCCCTCGACGCCGAAAACGAAGCCAATATTCTCGCCTCCATGGAGGCACTGCGCCAGCACTCGACGTTCATCGTGGTTGCACACAAACTCGACACCGTCCGCGGCGCCGACCAGATTGTGGTGCTCTCCGATGAGGGCACTATTTCCGAGATTGGCACCCATGAGGAGCTCTACGCCGCAGGCGGCGACTACCGCAGGTTCTGGGAACGCAGGTCACAGGCTGCAGGATGGAGCATCTCCGCCTAAAGGCCGCCTCTATACCCACGTGTCCACACCTATTCCGGCAACTCGAAACATATAGAGTGAGGCGACTAGCGTAGTGAGCGTGGGTAGACACTATCTAGAACCAGACAAACAGGATCATCAGCAATTCCCGCCGAAAGAGCACGGGGACAATCGCGATCGGGTTCATCCAGACCGGAATGATCGCGGATGCGGCAATCACCTCGGCGAAGATCGGTGCGCTGGACGCTGGCAAGATCACCACTGGTGTGCTTAGTGCCTCGCGTATCGGGGCGAGGTCGATTACGGCGGACAAGCTCGCAACGAACGCCACCCAGGTGGGATTAGCTGGATGGAACCAATCCATTCGTATCAGTCCCACGCAAATCGCCTGGTACAACGGGTCCACGTTGGAAGGGACCTGAACCGCACTGGGTTTCGTTCCGGTCTTCTATTGAGACGATTGGGATATGCCCCAGAAGTATCCAGCGTCGTCTCGTGCCCGTGCGGTACGGATGGTGTTCGGTCTGGATCGCTCCGAGTTTGGTGGAGAGTTCATAGCGGTACGCCAGCCACCACTGGCCGACTGGTTTCAGTGTAGTAGTGTTCCTCGAACTGCGCTGGAGCGAGGTCTCCGCAGCGCGAATGCGGGCGGATGTGGTTATACCAATGCACCCATTCCAAAGTCGCGAATTCCAGAGCATCACGACCGGCCCACGGGCCCTCGCGCCACACCACCTCTTTCTTATATAGTTTATTCAGCGCTTCTGCTGCGGCATTATCATAAGAATCTCCAGTCGAACCGACCAAGGCTTCTATTCCAGCTTCACGCAGACGCTCTGTATAAGCAATGGAAACATACTGGCTTCCCTTGTCAGAATGATGAATTAACTGGTCGATGTTCCTGTTCTTTCGCTTCCTTTCCCATAACGCGTGCTCCAGAGCATCCAGCGCCAAATCGGTCCGCAAAGTCGTATCGACTCGCCACCCAACAATCATTCGGGAAAACAGATCCATGACGAAAGCGGCATAGACGAAACCACTCCATGTCGGCACATAGGTGATATCGGCAACCCAGCGAGTATCAGGAGTGTCTGCGGTGAAATCCCGCTTGACGAGGTCCCCCGGATACGAAGCGGTCTTGGGCTGCCGTGTCGTGGTCGTCGACCGGGCATTGGACACCCCGGCCAGCCCCAGGGCGCGTATACGGCGTTCGACCGTGCACCTGGCGATCGGCTCGTTCGGATAGAGCCGGCGCAGCATCACCCACACTTTCCGTACCTTTCGGTGAGATGTGGTACTTGAGTCGAAAGGCTAACTGGCGGTGGCCGCCCACTACTTTCCGGGCCCCACCATCAGCCAGCGTTACACCACACTAAGGGACGCAACCCCGCTGTGTTCCAAACGGCGGACTGATTGAGTTCCGCTGTACTCATCCGGGCATGCCTCCTTGGGCCGAAAGTCTCAGTGCCCCTACGGTAAACGCACTGTCCAAAATCGTTCTCGAGACACGCACGCGCTGTCTCGCCTTCTAGTGCATCACCCCGATAGACACCGGGCTGTCACCCTCGAACGAAATATCGAACAACTTCAATCTTTCAAGCCTTGCTGTCTTGCCTTATAGACCACCCTTAGCCACCGCCCCCACTCTCTAACGTGCTGCACCTACCCCACTTCACTACTTCAAGGTTTAAGAGCAGCCTCCCACCCCATCGTCAACCACTAGTTGACACCACCGTCAACCTATGGTTGACTTGCGGGCATGGATCCATTGACAAATATCCGACACACACTGCAAGCAGTCAGCCTCGCCGAACACGAATTGGAGGATGCCGTCACGCAAGCAAGGAACGCGGGACATTCATGGGCGGACATTGGGCAAGCGCTTAATGTTTCCCGCCAGGCAGCCTTCAAACGATTCGGTGCGGTGCGAAACCCCTTTACAGGAGAAACCATGTCCCCAGTATCAACCGACAAGCTCCCTGAGATTTCCGACGCGCTCATTCGCCACATTTCCAAGGGCGAAGAAGCAGAAACCGTTGAAATGCTCGATCCGCACGTCCGCGAGGACCTCCCCTGGTCCGTCATCGTGGACGTGTGGACATCGATCCTGACCGACTTCGGCGAGCTCCAGGAGATCACCGACCAGACGATCGTCCCCATCAAGGGCGCCCGCAACGCGGCCCCGGCGTCAGAAGCACTCTCCACAAAAAGCACAGGCACATCGGTCGTCGTCTCGACGCTCAACCACGAAGCCGGCGAACTGATGTCTCGGATCGCCGTCAGTCGAGAGGGCACGGTCGTTGGCGTTCTTTTCTTGACGCCCGACGCCACGGACTACCCGTTCTAAACCAGCCGAGCTTTCCGGGTGACCTGAAACAGGCGTTGGAGCCCTAGAGCTGCCATTCCTTTGCCAGGACACCCACAAGCTCACGCTGGCGCCGCTCCACGACTTCCGGGGTCCAAACCTGCTCGCCGAGCACCTGGGTGGTCAAAGCGAAGACCGCTACCCCCTTGCCCGACTTGAAGTACTTTTCCTTCTTGACGTCGAAGTCATAGTTGCGGGCGCGGGAGTTTGTCCGGCGGTTCAACAGCAACAGGTTTCCAAGACGATGGGTCCACTGTGCTGCCTCTTCCTCGTTGAAGTCCTGGTTCCACTGGCTACCCGGCGAAGGGTTCTGAGGTAATACGTGCTCAACGGTGATGATCCTGTGATCGTAGGAGGCACCGGGGTCAGCTGCCAGAACAGAGTCCAAACGCAACAAGACGTACTTACGCACGCGAGTCGACAAGTAGATCTCACCGTCCAGACGCTCCAACGTGTCTGCTCGTTCAGAATCGGAAAGGTGGAAGCCTGGAGCGTCAATTCCGTAACCTTCGTCAAGCTGCTTGAGCAGTTCCATGTAGCGCTGCTGACGAGGAGTGGCATAGACACGGCGAACGAGCATGCTGGCGGCCAGTCGTTCCAGCTTTGCGAAGAATGCGACCAGAAATTCCGGGTCTTCGCCGTGCTCGGTAAGCGCCCACAGTGCCGGAGGGCGCCAGTCATCGTTATCGAGCTGCGCCAAGCGCTTCAGCCAACTATTGACCTGATCCCAGTATGGGCCGGGGCCTTGGAAATCCTGGGAGAGCAGCCGGATATCGGCCTTTGCATAGGGCTCCAGAACCTCTCGAATGAATCCGCTGCCGTTGTTCGGCATGTATTCTTCCAGAACCTGTTCACGGAACTCATGGAGCAAGCTCTTAACACTACGAGTGCGGGCCTTAATGGCGCGGATGTAAAGAAAGAGGTCACCGAATTCATCGCGGCTCAGCTCTTCCTCAAAATGCTCCCACCTGTCCGCAAAGTGCTGCTTCTGGTCCTCTGGGATGGCACCGATGACCTGCGACTTAAAAATATCCTGCGGGGACAACGGCAAGCCACGGGCATTCATGACCGAGAAAATTCGATATGCGCTGTTGAGATCGGGCGTCGAAACCGTCACGAGGAAGGCGCGCTGTGCAATAAGGCGAAAGAGATCCTTACGAGTTTCAGCGGGCAGCTGTTGCAATTCCTCGTGCAGAGCCTTGGCGTTATCTCGCAGACCTCGCTGCGCATCGGTTTCCGGGATGTTATCGCTTAACTCAATCAGCCCGAGGGTGCTGCCTTCTTTCTGTACGTGCTCCAAGAAAAACTGATTGTCTCGCGGGCGCAGTGCCAGGCGTGGGCGCGCGGGAATATCGTCCCACTCCACTGCGGGCTTCTCGATGAGCTTGTGAATCGCTTCACGCAACCCCGCATCAGTAGCCAAGTCGCGCAGAATCGCGAGCAAAAGAGTAAGAGTGGTCAGGCGTTGCTGGCCGTCGATGACCTCAGCGCGGACAGCATTCGGGGCTTTAACCAAAACAATAGAGCCCAGGAAGTACGGCTCATCAGTGTCACGTTCCAGCGCCCCAACCAGGTCAGCCAGCAGCTGTAGAGACTCCTCGGTGCCCCAGGCATATGGTCGCTGGTATTCGGGGATAACGAACTCGTAGTCTCCGTCGTGCAGCAGCCGCCCAACGCTGATCTCCTTGGCATCGAGCTCTCTGTTTTCGCCTGCCACTCCATACTCCTATTCGTCAACTATTTTCATGCACCCACGTTATCCAATCTTGTCAGGAATCTGCTGCGAAGCGGCCCAACCTTACAGTCTCCAGGGCTTCAGGTTTGCCGATGCCCTGGTTTCCGTTACGGGCGATGTCCTTAATCAACCGATTAATTCTCTTTGGGGTGCGGCGATCCGCCGTCTGCCACCACAAATAGTCCCCCAAGGCAGACTCATTTCAAACGAGAATCATTAGTCCTCAATGAGGTCGTGGTGAGCGCCGCGCCCCCGCTCCAGGTTCTCGATGGAACCGAGGAGGCGGCAAGCGTTCTCGGGAGAACGCAAAAGGTAGGCAGTTTCCCGCAGTGATTCATACTCGGTATAGCTAATCGGCTTCACAGCGCACCTCCTGTCCTGAAAACCGCCGCAGGTCGTGTGCCTTCAATACTATCTGCCCCACTCGGGGTAGAAATCACCTCCATTGGCGAGTTACCAACCCCTGTGAGGCAGACTACAATCCATGGAACTCTTGCTGATTTACCTCGGTGTGGTCTTCGTATGCGGCCTCCTCGCTTGGGCCGTGCGGCTCCCACCCCTCATTGGCTTCCTCGCAGCCGGCTTCGCACTCCACGCGGCCGGCGTGGAACACGTTGATTCCCTGGACCTTTTCGCCGATATCGGTGTGACCCTCATGCTCTTCGCCATCGGCCTACGCCTGGATCTTCGCGCGCTGACGGATAAGGCAGTCTGGCTCACCGCGAGCGCTCATGTTCTCGTGATGACGCTTATTGGTGCTGGCTTCATCACCGGCCTCGGCGCCCTCGGTGCCTTCGGCCCCACCGATTTCTCCGTGGCCGTAAATATCGCTCTGGTCTTGAGTTTCTCCAGCACCATCGTCGTCATCAAGATCCTGCAGGACCGAGGCGACGAGCAAGCCCTCTACGGCAACATCTGCGTCGGCGTGCTGATCATGCAGGACATTCTGGCCGTCGCGTTCATGAGCATCCTTCGGGGCGAACCGCCACGCCTGGCTTCTCTGTTGCTGGTCGCCATCGTCCCGCTGCTGGCATTAACCACCCGCCGCTGGTATAAGCTCGGCCACGGTGAACTCGGTGCCCTGTTCGGCATCGTTATGGCCCTGCTGCCGGGTTACGCGCTCTTCGAGTGGGTGGGGCTCTCCGGCAGCCTCGGAGCCCTCATCATGGGCATTGTTCTCTCCCGCTCCCCCGGCGCAGAACAACTCAGCCATTCCCTGTTCACCCTCAAGGAGCTGCTACTGGTTGGCTTCTTCGTCAACATCGGCTTCCTGGGTCTACCAAACCTGCAGAACCTCGCCGACGCTGCCCTGTTGCTCATTCTGCTTCCCGTCCAAGGCATCGCCTACTGGGCGATCTTGTGGGGACTCGGACTGCGCAATCGCACTTCCGTTCTCGCTTCCCTACTATTGGCGAACTACTCTGAGTTCGCGCTCATTATCGCTGCGCTCGGCGTGAATGATGGTTGGCTCAACCAGCGCTGGCTGCTTTCCCTAGTACTCGCGGTATCCCTCAGCTTCGTCATTTCCGCAATTCTGAACCCGCAGAGTGTCTCGCGGGCAACACGCCTGGCAAAGCGCCTCCCGACGCGCCCGCCGCACAAGATCCACCCAGAGGATCGCCCCATCAATCTCGGCGATGCCCACGCCCTGGTTCTCGGCGTGGGCCGCCTGGGGGTGTCTTGCTACAACGAACTCACCGAGGTCTACGGTACGAAGGTCTTGGGCGTGGAGCACGACCCCGCCCGAGTGCGCCACCTGCAGGAGCGCGGTTACAACGTTGTGGAGGGTGACGCCACAGATATCGACTTCTGGGAGCGTGTGAAGGACAGTCATCAAATCGACATGATCATGCTTGCCATGCCCGCCCAGCACGCCAACGTAGACGCAGTAAAGGAGATTTTTGCCTCCAACATCAATCCGGAGGAATGCACCATCAGTTCAGTGGCCATGTACCGCGAGGATGTCGAGGAACTCGAAGAACTTGGGATCAACGTTGTTGTCCACCTGCAGGACGGTGCCGGCGAATCCCTCGCCGAACGCACCTTTACAGAGAATCAGCAGCGTCGCGCTCGGTCCCAGTAGCACGGCGGTCCGTGAAATACCGGACCGCATAGTACGCCGCAGCCACCACGACAAAGGCCACGCCCAGGAAGGTGAAGGCGCCCTGCCACAGCGGGTTATCGTGAGCCACGCCCTGGCCGAAGAAGCCGAACCTGCGGGAAGTCGCGTTGCTGACGAAAGGCAGGAACACAACTGTCAGGGCCGCCACTACGGCAAAGCTCAGCAGCTGTTCGAGAACCCAGCCCGGCGCGCCCTTCACCTTGTCTGAGACCGCCCGTACGAGCTGGAACCCGGCGTCCAGAAAAACGACAAAGAGCGGCACCAAGAACACCCAGTGGTGATACCAGCTAAACGGCGAGATGATGCAGGCAACAACCCCGCCGAGGGCCATGATCATCGAGTAGTTACCGCGGCGATAGCAGCCCAGGACCACGATGCTGTACAGCGCCAAGATGACGACCACGCAGGCGAGCCACAGTACCGTGCTGTCGTAACCCAGGCGGTGGAAGACGGCGCCGAGGGACTGCGCGCCCGGGTTGTCCTCGCCGCCGATGCGCTGCGTTTCGAAGATTTTGGTCTGCCAGAAAGACTTGGCGTCCGGGACGAAAAGGAAGCCGATGACGATGGTCGCGAGGATCGTGAGGGTCATGTAAACCATTGCGCGCCAGCGCCTGCCCAGCAACAGCGGCAGGTAGAAGAAGACCGGGGTGAGTTTAATGCCGGCGGCCAGGCCGCTGAAGATGCCGCCGCCCTTGTTGCCGGTGCGCCTGCGCAGGAAATCCAGGGCAACCAAGCCCATGAGGAAGATGTTGATCTGGCCCCAGAAGAAAGTGCCGAAGACCGGAGCCAGGTTGAACGATGCGACTAGTGCTGCCATGGAAACGAGGATCAGCCCCGGGGACCAGGCATAACCGCGCTCCCGGAAGACCCCTACGATCACCGCAAACAGCACCAACGCGGTGAGGCCTAGCCAGATACTTGCCGCAACCTCAAACGGTGCAAGCGGCAGCAACCTAAAAATCACGCCAGAAAAGGGCGGATACGTAAATGGAAGGCCCCCGACGAAAGGCTGAGAATACAGCTCCTGGCCACTGTTCAGTGCCACCGCCGCGTTGTAATAGACCTTGAAATCCGTCGGCCACTTAAAGAGGTTCGTGAACCAGTAAGCACGAACCTCTGGCAAAGTAAGCCGGTACACCGCATACGCAGCGAGAAGAGCGAAAGCCACGAACGCACCAAAAGCGCCCGGCAGCCTCTTGGAGGTGCCGCGCGAACTGGTGGAAGCTATAACACTCATCTCGTTTACTTTAAAACGCAAATCGTTGCTTTTTGGTTACCACGACCAAGCAACGAAGAAATTTAAGAAGAATTTCTCCAGCACCCGTGACAAACGTCATGGTGCATTTCGTGACGAAAACTATGCGTGCACTTTTCAGGCCCGAAATAACGTGAAACCATGAGTGCGACACAACTGGCCCACGCCATAGAAGTAAGAGGAATCAGCAAGACCTTCAAGCCACGATCCAACCAACCGGTGCATGCGCTGAAAGACGTTAGCCTCAGCGTTCGCCCGGGCGAGATCGTCGCACTGCTCGGCACCAACGGCGCGGGCAAGACCACCCTCGTGGACCTGATCCTAGGGCTCACTTCCCCGACCGCCGGCACAGTGAAAGTTATGGGCCAAACCCCCAAGCAGGCCGTGTACAACCAGAACATCAGCGCACTGATGCAGACCGGTGGCCTGCTCCACGAGCTGACCGTGAAGGACACTGTGGAGATGATTGCCGCCGCGTTCCCGGAGCACCTGCCCCTCGACGAGGTTATCGAGCAGGCCAACCTAGAACCCATCTACAAGCGCCGCGTAGGCAAGTGCTCCGGCGGCGAGCAGCAGCGCCTTCGCTTCGCCCTAGCAATCCTCGGCAACCCGGACATCCTCATCCTCGATGAGCCCACCGCTGGTATGGACGCCGGCGCACGCCACCGCTTCTGGGACTCCATGAAGCATCAGGCGCAGCTGGGCCACACGATCATCTTTGCCACCCACTACCTAGAGGAAGCGGACAACTTCGCCCAGCGCATCGTGCTGATGAATAAGGGCGAGATCATCGCCGATGGCACCACCGACGAGCTGCGAAACCTTAGCTCCAACCGCGTGGTCAGCGCCGAATTCCCGGGTGGATTCCCCGAGCTATCGAGCCTTAGGGGCGTCATAAAGAGTGAAGTAAACGGCCGTCGCCTTCGTATAACAACCAACGACTCTGACGCGCTTGCCCGGTACCTGTTGACGGAAACTGACGCCCGAGATCTCGACATCACCAGCCACAGCCTGGAGGACACATTCCTTGCGCTGACGAACGAAAACCAGGAGGCCTAGAGCAATGAACACCACCCTAAAATTCGCCGGCTACGAGCTGCTACGCCTGCGCCGGGACATGACCACCTTGTTCTTCAGCGTCGGCCTGCCGATCTTCTTCTATCTGATTTTCGGCGCCATGCAGGAATATGGCGATCAGGAAATGAACGGCGGTAATGTCTCCGCGTTCGTCATGCTGGGCATGGCCTTCTACGCCGGCGTAGTAGGCGCGGTCGGCGCAGCGGGTACTTCCGTAACAGATAACCGCAGTGGTTGGGGCAGGCAGCTGGCCCTTACTCCCCTGCGCCCGTGGCAGCTAGCCTTCGCCAATGGCCTGAGCATCGCCGTACGTGCGGTGCTGCCGATCGTGGCCGTGTTTATAGTCGGCGGGCTAACCCGGGCCCACATGCAGGCCGACCAGTGGGCGTTGAGCTTCATTGCCTGTGTGCTGTGTTCTATCCCCTTTGGCTTCTACGGCTTGGCGTGGACGCTGACTATTCCGAAGGAGAACACGGTGGCCATCGCCACTGCCTCCATCGTGATCCTGGCCTTCGCCGGAAACGTTTTTATGCCACTCAGCGGATCGCTTCTGCAGGTGGGCCGTTTCACTCCCATGTACGGCGCGATGATGCTAGTTCGCTGGCCGCTGGCCGAAGGCGCTCAACTGCTCGACCACGGATTCATCAACGACCCGATGTGGTACGCCTGGGTTAGCATCGCGGTATGGACGGCGATCTTCGTAGGCTTCTGCCTGCTGATGGGCAAGCGCGACAGGGAGCGCAGCTAATGCGCCCTTTTGACGGGTTTCAGTTGAACTCCGCCATCTTCGCCTCGATATGGCTGATATTCCTGGTGCCCGTCGCTCTGCAGGTTTACACAGGGGAAGGATTCGCCACTACGGCGAAAGCCTGGATGACTATATGCCTGCTGGCCTTCGGCACGTTCTACTTCTACGCCTTCGGCTCGCTGGGATACTTTCCACGCGGCTGGGGAACACTAGCGCGGGCACTTCTGCGCTGGGGCATACTGCTAGCCATTGCGTTGGCCAGCGTGCCAGCGATGCAGGCTGGCACGGTGGCCTTTGCCCCCTACCTGGCCGCGATGTTGGGATTCACGGTGACGCTGCGGAAAGCACTGCCGATCGTGGTGGCGACAGGTGTACTCGGGGCCGTCGCGGTGTGGAACTGGTCGCCGGACGACCTTACCTGGGCTGCATTCACCCTTTTCGTCATGCCGTTGTTACTCGTCGCACTTGGGATTTTCAGCCAATACGACGAATCCCGCCACAAGCTGCGGCACGAGCTGGACCTGGCGCAGCAACGGGAGGACATCGCCACGGACGTGCACGATCTGCTGGGTCACTCGCTGACGGTGATCAACCTGAAGTCCGAGGTCGCCAGGCGGGCAATGGACAACAACCCCGAGCAAGCCAAGCAGGAGCTCAAGGAAATCAGCGACCTCTCCCGCCTAGCCCTGGCAGAGGTGCGTTCGACGGTCACCCGCATGCGCACACCCACCTTCGCCGGTGAGCTGCAGGCGGCGCGCCGGGCTTTGGAAACTAAGGGCGTCACTGCGCATCTACCCGAACTCCTGAAGGCACCGGGCGCGCACGACACAGTCTTTTCCTGGGGCCTACGTGAGCTGACGACGAACGTGGTGCGACACTCCGGGGCGAGCGCGTGCTGGGTGAGCGTCACCGCGGACAAGCTGCAGGTCACCGATGACGGCTGCGGATTTAACGGCGAGGCCACCCAGGGCAGCGGTGGTCTGGCAGGCCTGCGCGAGAGGGTCGAGGACGCCGGCGGTCAGCTGATCGTGCGCCGCGACCGGGGCCTGAGTACTGTGTTGATCGCCATGGAAGGCGACGGCGAACTGATCGACGACGGCGCAGTGGCGAAGGAGGCCACCCGATGACCATTCGAGTACTACTCGCCGAGGATCAATCGCTGGTGCGCGGGGCACTGATCGCGCTGCTCAACGCGGAGCCGGACATCGAAGTCGTTGCCGAGTGCGCGACCGGGACCGAGGCCGTGGCACTGGCGCAGGAGCAGCCCATCGACGTGGCTCTACTGGACATTGAGATGCCGGGGTTGAACGGCATCGATGCCGCGAAGGAGCTAGCCAGTAATCGGTGCCGCTGCCTGATCGTGACGACATTCGGCAAGGCCGGGTACGTCAAACGTGCGATGGAAGTGGGCGTAGACGGGTTCATCGTTAAGGACACGCCTCCCGAGGAGCTCGCCGATGCGATCCGGCGGGTCCATGCCGGGCTGCGCGTTATCGACCCGACGCTTGCCCAGGAAAGCTTATTGACGCCCGATAATCCCCTTAGCGAGAGGGAAACCGAGGTGTGCCAGCAGCTCTTCGAGGGCAAGAGCTCCCCTTCCATCGCCAAGACGCTGCATCTTTCGCCAGGAACTGTGCGTAATCACATCTCCAGCATCATGACGAAGACGGGTGCTGGAAATCGCTACGAGGCGGCGCACCTGGCGAAGACGAATGGGTGGATCTAGCTCGCGCTGCCGAGTAGCTGAATCCTTGTTAGATTCATGTGCGTTGCCTCACATTAGGCACGTGATTCTTAGATAAGAAGACTCGCAGTTAGGAATACATGAAGACATCCCTCACCTGGCGCAAGACCGCTGCCGCTGCAGTGGCCGCCATCGTTTCCCTCGGCTCTGCCGGCACCGCAGCTGCCGCGCAAGGCTCCATCGCCGGTTCGTCCTTTAGCTTCGGCTCCTCCATCGCCGGGTCCTCCCAGCCCCAGCCAAAGGAACCGCAGGGCTTCGACTTGCAGTCCCACCGTGGTGGCCGCGGCGAATACACAGAGCAATCTCGCAAGGCATTTGAAGAGTCTGTGAAGATGGGCGTATCCACCCTGGAACTGGACATCGTGATGGCCGAGGACGGCACCCCGGTTGTTTGGCACGACCCGGTAATTCAGGACGACAAGTGCACCGACACCAAGCCCGCCACCGAGGACGACCCGGAGTTCCCCTACGTGGGCAAGCTCGTCCATGAGCTGAACTGGAAGCAGCTGCAGACTCTGAACTGCAACAAGGTGTTGAAGGACTTCCCGGATGCGAAGGCCGAGGAAGAAAACAAGCTGCTACAGCTGCAAGACGTGTTCGAGATCGCCGCTGCCGACCCGCAGATGCGCTTCAACATCGAAACCAAAATCGAGGCAGAGGAACCCGACAAGTCCGCCGAGCCGCAGGAGTTCGTCGACGCGATCCTGCCGGTCGTGCGCGCCAACAAGGCGACCTCCCGCACCACCATCCAGTCCTTCGACTGGCGCTCGCTGCCGCTGGTGCGCAAGGCCCAGCCGGATATTTCTCTGGCACTTCTCTACAGCGCCAAGACGTGGGCTTCCGGCTCCAAGTGGATCGGTGACGTTGACTACGACAAGGTTGGCGGCGACGTCAACAAGGCCGCGACCCAGCTGGGCGCGGAGATCCTCTCCCCTCACTACAAGCTGGTCACTCCGGAAAGCGTGGCCTCCGCCCACGAGGCCGACCTGCAGGTTCTGCCGTGGACGGTCAATGAGAAGCCCGACATGCAGGCCGTGATCGACGCGAAGGTCGACGGTCTGATCACCGACTATCCGACCCGCGGCATGGAGGTTCTCAAGGAGAACAAGCTCCAAGTCCTCTAGGCGAGCTTGAGCTCCCGGTAGCGGTTTGCCGCAGCCAGGATTTCCGCCCCGCGCGGGCGACTCAGGTGTCCGGGATGATCACGCCCCGGCGCCAGCACGGCCAGGCCCTTCTCGGTAATCTGCTGCTCCAGACGAGCAACCAGGTCCACCAGCGGGGTCTGGCCATCGGCGTTCTTAGACAGCCACGCCAGAGCCGCCGCGATCGCCGCCGTCTGGGACGGCGCAACTAGCTGGCCTACGGCGCTCAGGTCAATGTCGGAACGGTCCACGCTGATGGTAGACAGTCCGCGTGGCTTGGGTGGCTTGCGGGAAGATAGAGTCCCGCGCGCGAGGACACGTTCAGCAGTGATGTGGCGGAACTCCCCTGAGTCTTCCGGTGCTTCCCCCTCCCGCGCGATGTCATGAGCACGTGCGGTCACCTCGCTGGGACGGTAGGCATCCATCGCAATGACCGTATCGGCCAGCCGCAGATAGGCACCCGAGCCACCAGCGATAAGGACGGTGGAGACCGAGGTGGCGTCATATAAAGAACGAACGCGCTGCACAAACGGGGTGATGGGCTCCTTGTTGTTCGGTACGAGGCGCTGCATGAGCCGGTCGCGGATCATGAAGTTGGTGGCCGAGGTGTCCTCGTCGATGAGCAGAGTGGAGGTGCCTGCGGCGTGCGCTTCGACGACATTGGCGGCCTGGGAGGTGGAGCCCGAGGCGTTCGTGGTGGTGAAGTGGCGGGTATCGGCACCGGTGGGCAAGTTGGTGATAAACGGCGAGATGTCGTCGCCGGTAATCGGGCGGCCATCCTCGGCGCGCACGCTGGCAACGTCGGCACGGGAGATAACCCACTCGCGGCCATCGTCGGCGACATGCGGGTAAATGCCACGCTCCAGGGCGCGGAGCAGCGTGGACTTGCCGTGATAACCGCCGCCGACGATGACGGTAAGACCTTCCGGGATGCCCATGCCCGTGACGGTGCGGCCGCTGGGGAGCTCGAAGGTCTGGGAAAGCGACTCCGGGGATTCGAAGGCCGTGGCCTGGTTGGCGCCAAGTGGACGGTCGCTATCCCCCGCAGCGCGCGGGAGGATCGCACCGTTGCCGACGAAAGCGACGAGCTTGCGGGGTTTCAGCTGGGCGCGCAGGGCTTCCTGGTCGCGCAAGAGTGCCACGTGATCCTCGAGGGCCTGCGCATCGGCGGGGTCGAAGCGATCGTGCCGCAGGCAGTCGTCGGCGATGTGCGGCAGGTCATCGGCCAGCAGGTGTGCGGCCTGGCGGCCGAGAATGCGGCGACCTTTGGCGGGAAGGCCGACGAGTAGTCGGGCCTCCACGCTATCAGGAGTGACCAGCACGTGAGTACGTTCAAGGACCTGCTGCCCGATGTCGGCGATGTGGACGTTGCGCGGGCGGTTGGGATCGGCCTGGATCCGCCGGGCCAGGAAGTCGGCTACCGCTACCCTGCCGGTGGCATCGTCAACGAGATACTGTGGGATGCCCGCTGCCTGCATGGGCAGGATGAGCCGCACCTTGGAGGGGCTGGCGTAGGGGTCGGCCTGCACACGGTCGATGGAAACCGTTAGCCCCGGTTCGCTATAGGCGCCCTTCAGCTTCTTGTAGGCTCCGTAGCCCGCGCCGTCGAGGCTCTTGGTACGGGAGAAAAGGTCCGAGAGAGTGTTTCGTGCCATGTACCCCAGCGTAGGGAAAATTTTTTTCTGGCTCTCACCTGCGAAACGAACGCCTTTCACAATTTTTTCGAGAAAATTGTATCTAGGGCGTAACGCTTAGAGATGACAAACGATTGTTAGTGTGAAGGCGCTAACAAACTCACAAAATCCCTAGCGCCCGCCACTACACACTGAAAGGATCACTCCCATGATTGAACTGATTGCAAACTTCTTCCAGGGTCTCGTTAGCCTGATCGGCGGCGCACTCGCTGGCCTGGCTGGCCTGATCTCCGGCAAGTAAGGTCCGGCCACTCAGAAAGTCCTAATCTGAGGTTTCTCTTGGGTCCCCGCTCACCTCGTGTGGGCGGGGATTTCTTTATAGGATCAAGATCATGCTGGCATTCCTTGCTGAAAATCCGCTGATCGCCCTAGTCATTATCCTCGCCCTCGGTTTCGCCATCGGCAAGATACGCCTCGGCGGCATGTCGCTCGGCACCGCGGCGATTCTCTTCGTCGCCATTGCCTTTTCCACGGCGGATCCCAACATCCAGCTGCCCCCGATCATCTTCCAATTCGGCCTGGCCATCTTCGTCTACGCCATCGGCCTGACGGCTGGACACGCCTTCTTCGCCGACTTCCGCGAGCGCGGCTGGCGCATGATCCTCTTCGTCGTGGTGCTGCTCGTCGGCCTGATGGGCATGACGTGGCTGCTGGTGCCGATCTTCGGCGTGGAGGCCGCCACGGCCACCGGCTCCTTCGCGGCCGCACTGACTTCCACGCCAGGTATGGCGGCCGTCGTGGACATGCTGGAAGGCACCCACCCAGAGCTGGCCGCCGATCCCGTCGTCGGCTACTCCCTGGCCTATCCCGGCGGCGTGCTCGGCGCCATCGCCGTGGCCGCCATTGGAACCAAGCTCTTGAAGGTGAACCATCGCCAGGACGCGATCGACGAGGGCGTGCTGCACGCGCCACTGGAGCACCGCGGCGTGCGCCTGCGCGAGGGCATCGAAGGCTGCGTACGAGACCTGCGCACCATCGCGGATTCAAAAATCATCGTCACCCGCCTGGTCCGCCCACACCACGCCACCGAAGACGTCCAGGAAAAGGATCATAAGCTGGCCTACCCGGACGCGGAAGTCTACCCTGGCATGATCGTGGTGATCACCGGCACACCGGACTCCCTGGACAAGGCCACGGCCGCGCTGGGCGAGCAGATCGACATCGACGTGGATAGCTCCTACATCGGCTACCGCCGCATCACCGTCTCTAACCCCAGCATCGCCGGGCGCAGCATCAAGGACATCGACCCGATCAGCCACGGCTTCATCATCGCCCGCATCCGCCGCGGCGACGAAGACCTAGTTCCCGGCCCAGACGACGTGCTGCACTATTCCGACCGCGTGCGAGTAGTCACCCCGAAGCACCGCATCGACGAGGTCTCCCAATTCCTGGGCGATTCCGAACGCTCCCTGGCGGACGTGAACCTGCTGCC
Organism: Corynebacterium sp. ACRQJ; assembly: GCF_022346045.1. NCBI lineage: Bacteria > Bacillati > Actinomycetota > Actinomycetes > Mycobacteriales > Corynebacteriaceae > Corynebacterium > Corynebacterium sp. ACRQJ. The sequence continues at coordinate 285,737 of NZ_JAKRMT010000001.1, forward strand.
CTTTACCCTAGGCCTGGCCATCGGTCTGCTCATCGGTGCGATCCCCATCCCCCTGCCCGGTGGCACCACGCTCAACCTGGGCTTCGGTGGTGGCCCCATCGTCATGGGCCTCATCTTCGGAGCGCTCGCCCGCACCGGCCCCATAGGCTGGCAAATCCCCTACCACGCCAACAAGGCCCTCAGCAGTCTGGGTCTGGCCATCTTCTTGGCGGGCGTGGGCACCATCGCGGGCACGGGCTTCCGCGACGCACTGACGGACATCACTTCACTGAACTACATCGCTCTGGGCTTCATCATCACCGTGACCTCGGCCATCGTCTGTGGCCTGGGCGGGATGTGGCTCCTCCGCCTGAAGTGGGACGAGGCGATGGGCATGGCCGCGGGCTTATCCACCAACCCCGCGGTGATTAGTTACCTCAACGATCAGGCGGATACGGAGCTGCCCATGCGCGGCTACGCCACCGTCTATCCGGCAGCGATGATCGGCAAGATCATCGGCTGCCAGATGCTACTGCTGATGCTGCTTTAACCCAGCACCAGCACTGGTGCTAGTGCTGGTGTCTTCTACAGGTCCAGCGCTGCGGCACGCTGTGGCAGCACGCGCGGGCGCACGCCGGCGATCTCCTCGACAATGCGGATCACCTGGTTCGAGTAGCCGAACTCGTTGTCGTACCAGACGTACAGCACCAGGTGGTTGCCGTTCGCAATGGTTGCCAGGCCGTCGACGATGCCCGCGTGGGTAGTACCAACGAAGTCGGTGGAGACGACCTCCGGGGACTTAATGAAGTCGATCTGCTGGCGCAGCGTGGAGTGCAGGGACACGCGGCGCAGGAAGTTGTTCACCTCGTCGGCCTCGACTTCCTGGTTCAGGGTCAGGTTCAGCACCGCCATGGAGACGTCCGGGGTGGGCACGCGGATGGCATTGCCCGTCAGCTTGCCAGCGAACTCCGGCAGGGCCTTGGCCACGGCCTTTGCCGCGCCCGTGGCGGTGAGCACCATGTTCAGGCCCGCGGCGCGGCCACGGCGGTCACCCTTGTGGAAGTTGTCGATCAGGTTCTGGTCGTTGGTGAAGGAGTGCACGGTCTCCACGTGGCCGTGTTCCACGCCGTAGCGGTCGTTGATGACCTTCAGCACCGGGGTGATGCCGTTGGTAGTACAGGACGCCGCAGACAGAATGCGATCATCCTCAGTGATGTCGCCGTGGTTGATGCCGTAGACGATGTTCTTGATGTCGCCCTTGCCCGGGGCAGTCAGCAGAACCTTGGAGACACCCTTGGCCTCCAGGTGCTGAGACAGGCCATCACGGTCGCGCCACACGCCAGTGTTGTCCACCACGATTGCGTCGTTGATGCCGTACTCGGTGTAGTCGATCTCCGCCGGGTTGTTGGCGTAGATAATGCGGATCGGGGTGCCGTTGGCCCAGATCGTGTTGTTTTCCTCATCCGTGGTGATAGTGCCGTCGAAGGCTCCGTGAACGGAATCGCGGCGCAGCAGAGAAGCACGCTTGATCAGGTCGCCCTCACCCTTGGAGCGGACGACGACGGCACGCAGGCGCGCACCGCCATAGGTGGCCTCGCGGGCAACCAGGATGCGGGCCAGCAGGCGGCCGATGCGGCCGAAGCCATAGAGGACGATGTCGCGGGGCTCGACCTGCTCCGGGCCGCCGATGACCTCCGCCAGCTCGCGCTCCAGGTATTCGCGCAGGGTCAGCCCCTCAGAGTCCTTGTTGTAGCGGCTGGCCAGGGATCCAATGTCGATGGAGGCAGTGCCCAGGTTCATCTCCACCAGCTCGCGCAGCACGGGCAGGGTCTGCTCCAGCGGCAGCTCTTTTTCCACGACACGGCGGGCGTAGCGGTGGGACTTGATGATGTCAATATCGGTGACGTTGACAAGCAGCCGGCCGAAGATGGAAGTCACCACGTTCTTGTCGCGGTGCAGGCGGCTGATCAGAGGCAGCATTTCCTGCGCCAGGGCCAGCCGCTCGTTCCAATCGCTGTGCAGAGCACTCTTGGTGTGTGCGTTGTCGGTCATCTATACCTCACTACCTCACTGGAAGTAATTGTTTTGCGAATATTCGGGGGGTTACCCTCTTACCCCCTGAAGTCTAGTTGCCCCCAGCCTTACACCCGCTATTACGGGGGCGATAAGGGGTAGATGTTTATTCTGGGAATATGACTAACTCTTCTGCATCCAGCAATCCCCAACCCAGCGACGTCGAAATCGCACAGGCCCACACTCTGGAGCCCATCACCGCGATCGCGGAGCACGCCGGCATCCCAGAGGCCGCTTTGATCCCCTACGGCCGGACAAAGGCCAAGATCGACGTTCCCGCTTTGCGGGCGGAGCGTGAGGGCGTCAATAAGAAGGGCAAGCTCGTGCTCGTGACCGCAATGAGCCCGACCCCCGCGGGCGAGGGCAAGTCCACCGTGCTGATCGGCCTTGCGGATGCGGTGCGGGCGGCCGGGCGCCAGACGATGGTGGCGATCCGTGAGCCCTCCCAGGGGCCGGTCATGGGCATCAAGGGCGGCGCGGCCGGCGGCGGCTATGCGCAGATCGTGCCGATGGAAGACATCAACCTGCACTTCACCGGCGACATGCACGCTATTACCGCCGCAACCAATACCCTGGCGGCCATTGTCGACAACCATGTACAGCACGGCAATGCCCTGGGCATCGACCCGCGGCGCGTGACGTGGCGGCGCTGCCTGGACGTCAACGACCGCTCGCTGCGCCACGTGGTCACGGGCCTCGGCGGGCCGGGCCAGGGCACTCCGCGCGAGGGCGGGTTCGACATCACGGCGGCCAGCGAGATCATGGCGATCCTGTGCCTGGCCACCGACCTGGAGGACCTGAAGAAGCGCATCGGGCGCATCGTGGTGGGCCAGACTTACAACCGCCAGCCCGTCACCGCGGGAGATCTGAAGTGTGCGGGCGCTATCACCGCCCTGCTGCGCGACGCGATCAATCCGAACCTGGTGCAGACCCTGGGTGGAACCCCCGCACTGGTGCACGGCGGGCCTTTCGCCAACATCGCACACGGCTGCAACTCGCTGATCGCAACCACCACGGCGCTGGACCTGTCGGAGGTTGTACTGACCGAGGCCGGATTCGGCAGCGACCTGGGTGCGGAGAAGTTCTTCGACATCAAGTCCCGTGCCGGTGGCCTCGACGTCGCCGCGACGGTCGTGGTTGCCACTATCCGCTCGCTGAAGCACAACGGCGATTCCGTGCTGAAGGCCGGTCTGGCCAACCTGGAGCGCCACGTCAGCAACATCCGCAAGTTCGGCGTGGAACCCGTGGTGGCGCTGAACCTGTTTAGCTCCGACACTGCCGCGGAGCGCGCTCAGGTCGCCGACTGGGGCGAGCAATTCGGCGTGCGCGTGGTGGAGTGCAACGTGTGGGCCGAGGGCGGTGCCGGCGCGGCGGATCTGGCCTCTGCCGTGTTGGAGGTCGTCGATGGTGTTTCTGGTGAGGACGCCCCCAGCTCCAGCCACCAGATCTATCAGCCGGTCGATGGCGTGGAAGCCACCCTGCACACACTTGCCACGGAGGTCTACGGCGCGACGGACGTGCAGTTCGGCCCGCAGGCCTTGAAGGACCTGGCGTTTCTGAAGGATAACGGCTGGGACAAGCTGCCGGTGTGCGTATCGAAGACGCAGTACTCCTTCAGCGATGACCCCACCGCGCTGGGCGCACCGAGCGGCCACACCCTGCACGTCCGCGAGTTGGTGCCACGTATCGGTGCCGGATTCGTGGTGGCACTCACCGGCGATGTGATGACTCTGCCGGGCCTGCCGAAGAAACCCGCGGCCGAGCGCATTGATGTTAACGCGCAGGGAGTTATTTCTGGCCTGTTCTAAGAGCGAAAGGGCGTAAGCTTTATTTCGTGCATAAAACTCAAGTGCTGACGAAGAAGCCCCCTCGACCCGTATTCGACCGTGGGCCACGCCCGTATATGCGGGGGCGGTTGCACACCGCCGCCGCATGGTATTTCGGCGGCATGGGCACGGCACTGACCATCGTTGCGGCCTCCAAGTTTCACCTGTCCTGGATGACCATGGCCACGGCGCTGTACGCACTGTGCCTGGCCGGGATGCTCACCGTCAGCGCGCTGTACCACCGCGTGCCGTGGCGCTCCGAGGGCGCGGTGAATAGCTGGCGGCGCGCCGACCACGCCATGATCGCGGTCTTCATCGCCGGCACCTACGGGCCGGTAACGGTTGGCGCTTTCGGCGCGCAGTGGTTCACCGGCTGGGGCTGGTTTAACACCGGCGGGCTGTGGATCTTGGCCGTGAGCTGGCTGGCCGCCACCGCGGCAGTGGTACTGAACCTAGTGTGGATTGATCACCCGCGGTGGCTGGATGCCACCACGTACCTCACCCTCGGCTGGCTGGCCGCCATCGGCGCCGTGGGCTACTACCAGCAGCTGGGTCTGGCCGTGAGCCTGCTGATGCTGCTGGGCGGGATCATCTACTCCCTCGGCGCAGTGATCTACGCCAAGCAGTGGCCCAATCCCTCCCCGCGGTGGTTCGGATTCCACGAGGTTTTCCACGCCGCCACGATCCTGGCGGCGCTGCTGCACCACATCGCCATTTGGATCCTGGTGCTGCGCTAGAGCCTTTTTTTGCGCCTACTTCTTACGCTTCTTCTCGCGCACACGCACCGCGATGCGCACCGGCGAGCCCTCGAAGCCGAAGGCCTCGCGCAGCTTGCGCTCCAGGAAGCGGCGGTAGCCGTGCTCCAGGAAGCCGGTGGTGAACAGCACAATCACCGGCGGCTTGGTGGATGCCTGGGTGGCAAACAGCACGCGCGGCAGGCGGCCGCCACGCATCGGCGGCGGGGTCTCCGCAATCACCGCGCGCAGCCAGGTGTTCAGCTGGCCGGTGGAGATTCGCTGATCCCAGCTCTCCAAAGCCTCGATCATCGCGGGCTCCAGCTTCTGCAACGCGCGGCCGGTCTTGGCGGAGATGTTCACGCGGCGAGCCCACGGGACGTGGGAAAGCTGCAGCTCGATCTCCCGCTCCAGCAGCTCGCGGCGGTCCTCGTCCACCAGGTCCCACTTGTTGTAGGCCACCACCAGGGCACGCCCCGAGTCGAGGATCATGCGAAGCACTCGCTGATCCTGCTCGGCGATGGGCTCGCTGGCGTCAACAAGAAAAACAACGACCTCCGCCGCGTCGATCGCGGAGCGGGTGCGCAGCGAGGCGTAGAACTCGTGGCCGCGCGCGTGCTTCGTCTTCTTGCGGATGCCGGCGGTATCGACGAACTTCCAGGTCTTTTCCTCCAGCTCCACGATGGAGTCGACCGGGTCGACGGTGGTGCCCGCAACGTTGTTGACCACGGAGCGCTCCTCGCCCGTGATCTTGTTCAGCAGGGAGGACTTGCCCACGTTCGGGCGACCGACCAGGGCCACGCGGCGCGGGCCGGAAACGACCGAAAGCTCGCGCGGGTGCTCCGGGAAGACCCGCAGGACCTCGTCCATGACGTCCGCCGCGCCCTTGCCATGCTGCGCGGACACCGGGTACGGGTTATCCAGGCCCAGCGCCCAGAACTCGGCGACGTCGCCCAGCTGCGCATCCGCATCGCACTTGTTGGCCACCACGATCACGGGCACCTTACTGCGCTGCAGCTTGCGGGCGATGACCTCGTCGGTGGAGGTGATGCCGACCTTCGAGTCGACCACGAAGACGATAACATCGGCGGTCTCCATGGCAGTCTCCGCCTGGCGGGCGATGGCCGCGTGGATGCCCTTCGCATCCGGATCCCAGCCGCCCGTATCCTGCACCCAGAAGCGGCGGCCGGACCACTCGCCCAGGTAGGAAATACGGTCGCGGGTGACGCCCGGGAAGTCCTCCACCACAGCCTCGCGGCGGCCGATGAAGCGGTTCACCAGGGTGGACTTGCCCACGTTCGGGCGGCCGACGATGGCAACGGTGCACAGGGCCTCCTGCTCGGCCTCCTCGTCGCCGAGCACACCGAAGGCTTCCTCCAGGGCTTCCCAGTCCTCGTCGGATTCCGGCATGTCGCCGCCGCCCTCGAGGGTGAAGTCGTCCGGGCCGGTGATGAAGAATTCGTCGGGGCCGGACTCGTTGCCCTCGTCGAACTCGTCATCGTCGTACTCGGAGAATTCGGCGGCGGAGAAGTCGGACTCCCCCAGCACCTCGCCATCGGCGGTGCGGAAGATCAGCTCCGCCGGGGAATCCAGGCTGTCCGGCTTGGCGCTGGCCAGGGTCAGCTGCGCCAACTTCTCCAGCACTTCGTCGATGTCCATCTCGCCGGTGTCTACAATCACGGCATCCTCTGCCGGGCGGAGCGGAGAGGTCTTACGGGAGGAGTCGGCCTCATCACGGCGCTGCACATCCGCGAGTACAGCCTCGTAGTCCGCGTCTCGGCCAGCTTCCAGGTCCTGATCGTATCGGCGCTGAGCCCGCACCTCGGCGGAGGCCGTCATGAAGATCTTCACGGGGGCGTCCTCAAGAACCACAGTTCCGATGTCGCGCCCCTCGACCACGCAGCGACCGGCGGCGAAGGCCAGAGACCGCTGCAGGGCCACCAGGTTCTCGCGCACCTCCGGGATGGCGGCGACGGCGGAAACGTGCGCGGTGACCTCGGGGCCGCGGATCTCACCGGAAACGTCGGTGCCGTCCAGCAGCACCTCGGTGGAGGTGGGATCCTCGTTGATCTCCAGCGGCAGGTCAGCGGTGGCGGCGATGATCGCCTCGCGTGCGGACTCCTCGGAAGGGTCGATGCCCTGGCGCAGCACATGCAGCGTGGCCACGCGGTACATGGCGCCGGTATCCAGATATTTCGCGTCCGCGGCGGTAGCCAGGCGGCGGCAGACGGTGGACTTGCCGGTGCCGCTCGGGCCGTCGACGGCGACGATCAGGCCGCCGTCCTCAATGTTCTTTGCGCTGGCGAGCTGATCCAGCGCGGAGCCGGGCTCGTAGAAAGGTGCGTTCGTCATAGAAAGGTCGTTCCCCTAAATAATTGTGTGTTTATGTCGGCTGTACTAGCTGCTGGCTGGTTACAGCCCGACCTTCTTGTACATGCTCTGCAATTCCGCCTGGTTCAGCGCGCGGATCGTGCCCGGCTTCTGCTCGCCCAGCTGCACGGTGTGGATCTTGGTTCGTACCAGCGCCTGGACCGGGAAGCCGGCCTCCTTCAGCATGCGGCGCACGATGTGCTTGCGGCCCTCGTGCAGCTCCACCTTGATCAGCGACTTGCCCTGCCACACGTCCACGATCTGCACGCTGTCGGCGCGTGCAATGCCATCGTCCAGCTCCACGCCGTCCTTCAGCTCGCGGATCAGCTTGCGGCTCGCCTCGCCCAGCACGGTGGCCATGTAGGTCTTCTTCACCTCGTACTTGGGGTGCATCAGGCGGTTGGCCAGCTCGCCGTCGTTGGTGAGCAGCAGCAGGCCTTCGGTCTGGGCATCCAGGCGGCCGACGTGGAACAGCCCCTGGCCTTCCTTCAGGCGCGTACCGACCAGGTCACCAACGCACGGGCGGCCCAGGTCGTCGCTCATCGTGGAGTGCACACCGCGGGGCTTGTTCAGTGCGAAGTACACCATCTCTTCGTTGACCTGCACGCGCTCGCCGTCCACGCGGACGATGTCCACGCTCGGGTCGATGCGGGTGCCCATCTTCACCACGACTTCGCCGTTTACTTCCACGCGACCGGCGGCGATGAGCTTCTCGCTCATGCGGCGGCTTGCCACACCCGCAGAGGCCAGCACCTTCTGCAGGCGCACCTGGGCCTTCTCCGAATCTGGTTTGTTGAGGGCGGCCTCTGCCTCCTGCGCCGTCACGTGCTGGCGCTTGGCGGGCTTGGCCTGGGATAGGTAGATGTCTTTCGGAGCGGTCTCCGGTGTGCCGTCTCGGCGAGCGGGTGTGTCCACGGTGTTTCTAGCCCTTCGAACTAAAATCTTGAATTATCAGCCCGAACTATACCCCTCAACCTGCTTAATTGTCGATATTGTCCAGGCTGTCGATGCTGTCTACTTCCGGCAGCAGCGGCGCCAGATCCGGCAGTTCCTCCAGCGATTCAATGCCGATCTGCTCCAGGAAAAGCTCGGTCGTGGAGTACAGGTGCGCGCCACCCTGCTCCCCCGTCTCGGCGATCAGCCCGCGCAGGGAAAGCGTACGCATCACGCCGTCGCAGTTCACGCCGCGCACCGCCGCCACCTGGCTGCGGGTGACGGGCTGCCGATAGGCCACCACAGCCAGGGTCTCCAGGGCCGCGCGGCTCAGTCGCTGTTGGGTGCCGTCCAGCAGCTTCGCCTCTACCACGTCCGAGTTCGCGCGCCGCGTGTACAGCCGGAAGGCCCCCTCGTGCTCACGCAGCTCAAAGCCGTTTCCCCGGGCTTCGTACTCCGCCGCGATCTCGTGGAGGGTGCGCGCCACCTCAGCCTCTGGCACCGCGTTCTCCTCGTTGGAAAGCACGCGGGCGAGCTCTGTGGGCGTCACCGCCTCGTCGCTTACCAACAGCAGCGATTCCACGCGGCTGCGCAGCACCGACACCTGCGGCAGCGGCGCGGGGTTGGGGTTTAGATCGCTCATGGTGTGTGCCTTTCTGTTCTTTCTTTGTGACGCCTACTCCCAGTTGCTGGCCGCCACCACCGCCGGGTCGACATCCAGCCCGGTCCAGGCCACCGACATGTCCTGCAGCGGCTCGGGCTGTTCGATGCCGATGGCGCGGGCCTTGTACAGCTCCAACAGTGCCAGGAAGCGCCCGACGACGATCATGTTCAGCTCCGCGTCGGCGATGAGCGCGCCGAAGGTCACCCAGGTGTTCTCGCCGGCGACCTTGAGGGTGTTGAGGATCCGCCCGGCCTGCTCAGGCACAGACACCGCGACCTGGTGGATGTGTCCGGTCTCCACGTGATCGGGCTTCGGGCGGAACACGGCGGCGGCCAGCTCGGCGAACTCGTCGGCGGTCTTGCCGATCTTCACCTCCGGCAGCAGGTTTGCGTGGTGCTCCTCCAGGGACAGGGTTGCCGGGTAGGCACGGGCGGCGTCGCGCTGCCAGTCGGCGAACAGGTCGGCCACTTGCTTGTAGGCGCGGTACTGCAGCAGGCGGGCGAACAGCAGGTCGCGGGTTTCCAGTAGCGCGAGGTCCTCCTCGCTATCCACCTCACCGCGTGGCACCAGGCGGGCTGCTTTGAGGTCCAGCAGCGTGGAGGCGACCACCAGAAATTCGGTTACCTCGTCCAGGTTTTCAGCGCTAGAACTTAAGCTTTTGGTGTAGGCGATGAACTCGTCGGTGACCTGAGCCAGAGCGACCTCGGTGATGTCCAGCTTGTGGGAATGAATCAGCTGCAGCAGCAGGTCGAACGGGCCGTCGAAGTTGGCCAGCGCCACCCGGAAGCCAGTGATCTCCGGCTGCTCGGCCTGCTCTGGCTGCGCTGGCTCCTGCACGGGCTGGTTAGATTTGCTGAGCGACGCGCTCAATGACTTCCTTCGCCAGGTTCGAATACTGCACCGCGCCGGACGAGCTCGGCGCCCAGGTGTTGATCGGCTCGCCGGCCACCGAGGTCTCCGGGAAGCGCACGGTGCGCGTAATGACGGAGTCGAAGACCTTGTCCCCGAACGCCTCCACCAGCCGCTCCATCACCTCGCGGGCGTGCAGGGTGCGGCGGTCGAACATCGTCACCAGGATGCCCAGCACTTCGAGCTTGAAGTTCAGGCGGTCGCGGACCTTGTCCACCGTGTCCATCAGCAGTGCCAGGCCGCGCAGGGAGAAGTACTCGGACTCCACCGGAATGATCACCGAATCCGCACAGCTCAGCGCGTTGACCGTCAGCAGCCCCAGCGAAGGTTGGCAGTCGACGATGATGAAGTCGTAGTCACGCATCACAGGCCGCAGCGCACGGGCAAGGGCTTGCTCGCGGCCGACTTCGTTGACCAACTGGATCTCCGCAGCCGACAGGTCGATATTCGCCGGAACGACGTCCAGACCGTCGACGGGACTGGAGTGAATGGCGTCAAGAATAGAGGCCGAAGAATCGACCAACAGGTTGTAGACCGTAACGTCCAACTCGTCGTGGCTAATGCCCAGACCGGCGGACAGAGCACCCTGCGGGTCCAAGTCCACCAGCAGCACCTTGCGGCCGAACGCGGCGAGCGAGGCACCGATGTTGATCGTCGAGGTGGTCTTACCCACCCCGCCCTTCTGGTTGCACATCGCGATGATGGCCGCCGGGCCGTGGCGATCCAACGGCTCGGGGTCCGGCAGCTCCTTGATCGGTCGTCCGGTCAGGCCGATGCGCTGATCGGGCTTATCAAACAACGCATCCGCGTGTGACTGTGAACGTGACATCGGCGATCCCGTCAAGCCCTTTCCCTTGATTGTGATAAATAGCCTTTAATTACACCCTAGAGATTATCAGGCGCACTAGGTACGGGGGTGAGATGAGGCCCAAATTTCCCTCAAGTGCTCAGGGCTGACCTTGGTGTAAATCTGCGTGGTAGCCACGCTAGCGTGCCCGAGAAGTTCCTGCACCACGCGAATATCCGCGCCGCCTTCCAACAGGTGCGTGGCGAAACTGTGGCGCAGGCTGTGCGGCGAGACATGCTTCAGCCCCGCCGCCTCCGCCGCCTGCGAGACGATCTTGAAGCCCGATTGTCGGCCGAGGCGCGCCCCGCGGTTGTTGAGGAACAGCGCGGGGCTGCCCTTCTTGTTCAGGCTCGGCCGCGCCCGCACCAGGTAGCGCTCCACCGCCTGCAGCGCCGGTCGCCCCAGCGGCACAATGCGTTCCTTACCACCCTTGCCGCGCACTAGCAGCACGCGCTGTTCCCGGTCGAGGTCGTCGACGTCGAGGTCTAGTAGCTCGGTGATGCGCGCGCCGGTCGAGTAGAGCATCTCGAGCAGCGCACGGTCGCGGATGTTTATTTGGGACGCCCCGTCGCCCGCCGGCACCGCGTTCAGCAAAGCCTCTACCTGTGCCAGGCTTAGAGCCTTCGGGATCGAACCGCCCAACGAGGGCGTGGGTACATCCGCCGCAACGTCGAAGGGCAGTCGGCCGTCGGCGTGGGCGAAGGAGTGCAGGCCGCGGATCGCCGCCAGCCCGCGGGCGGCGGAGGACGCCGCGAGGTTCAAATCCTTGCGGAGGTAGACCAGGTGATCCTCGATGTCTGTGGCGGTGACTTCCTGCAGCGCCTTGGAGCCTAGCCACTCCAGGTAGCGGTCGAGGTCGCGCTGGTAGTTCGACAGGGTGTGGACGGAGACATCGCGCTCGGTCTTTAGGTGCCGGATATAGGCGGTGACGAGCTTGCGGTTGGCTTCTGCACTCAACGGATGAACTTCATGTCCGTGCCGGGCTTGGCTTCCGCGCTGGCGGAGCGGCGATCGGCGAGGCCGGAGTGATAGTTGAAAGGCTCTGAAACGTCCCGGCGGGTACCGGCGGCCAGGTGCAGCAGGGCGATAGTGGCGATGGAGTTTTCCACCTTGCCCGTCTGCACCCACTCAATGGCTTCGGGGATGGGCACCCAGCGGGTTTCAATTTCCGCCTCCTCGAACTCGGCCTCCGGCAGGTCGAAGCCGCTGAGGTCATCGTCCAAGTCTTCGGCCAGGTAGATGCGGCACATTTCTTCGCTGAAGCCCGGGGAGGTCACGACATCCCCCAGCAGGTGCCAGTTGTGGGCGCGCAGACCAGCTTCCTCGGCCAGCTCACGGCGGGCGGCTTCCAAGGGATCCTCCCCCACCAGATCCAGTAGGCCGGCGGGGATCTCCCACAGGTGGCGGCCCACGCCGTGGCGATACTGGCGGATCATCATCACGTGGTTATCGCGCACGGCGGCGACCGCGACTGCGGAGAAGTGCTCCACGATCTCGCGCTTCGCCTCACCGGTGGCGGTGGTGATCGTATCGCGCCGCACGCCGATGATCGGCGCATCCAGCAGCAATTCGCTATCTACAACGCGGTACGGGGTGCTGTCGTTGCTCATGACTCCCAAGTTTAGGAGCGCTCAGCCTGGTGCTGCAGCGCAGCATCCACCAGCCCCTGGAACAGCGGGTGGGAGCGGGTCGGGCGGGACTTGTACTCCGGGTGAGCCTGGGTGGCCACGAAGTACGGGTGCACGTCCTTCGGGTACTCCACGAACTCCACCAGGGTGCCGTCCGGGGAGGTACCGGAGAACTGCAGGCCAGAGCCCTCGGTGATCTGCTCGCGGTATGCGTTGTTCACCTCGTAGCGGTGGCGGTGGCGCTCCGAGACGTCGGTGGCGCCATACATCTCAGCGACCAGAGAGCCTTCGGCCAGACGCGCCGGGTAGGCACCCAGACGCATGGTTCCGCCCAGATCCGCCTCGCCCGACACAGCTGCCTTCTGCTCCTCCATGGTGGAGATCACAGGGGTGGAGGCGTTGGCGTCAAACTCAGTAGAAGAAGCATCGGTGAGACCCGCGGTGCGCGCGGCCTCGATCACGATGCACTGCAGGCCCAGGCAGATGCCCAGCAGCGGCAGCTTGTTCTTGCGAGCGTAGGTGATGGCGCCGATCTTGCCCTCGATGCCGCGGTTGCCGAAGCCACCCGGGATGACCACACCGTCGACGTCCTTCAGAGCCTCGGCCGCACCCTTTTCGGTCTCGCACTCGTCAGAGGCGATCCACTTCACGTTGGCGCGGACGTTCGCGCCGAAACCGCCGGCGCGGATGGCTTCCGCGACGGAGAGGTACGCATCCGGCAGGTCGATGTACTTGCCGACGATGCCGATGGTCACCTCGCCCTGCGGGTTGTGGACACTCTCCAGCAGGTTGCCCCAGGTCGTCCAGTCCACGTCACGGAACGGCAGGTTCAGACGACGGATGATGTAGTTATCCAGGTGCTGGGAGTGCAGCACCTTCGGGATGTCATAAATGGAAGGCGCATCCGGGCAGGAAACCACGCCGTCCTCGTCCACGTCGCACATCAGGGCGATCTTGGACTTCATGGCCTGCGGGACCTCACGGTCGGCGCGCAGGACGATTGCATCCGGGACGATACCGATGCTGCGCAGCTCCGCGACGGAGTGCTGGGTCGGCTTCGTCTTCAGCTCACCCGACGGCGCCAGGTAAGGCACCAGGGAAACGTGAATGAAGGCAATGTTCTCGCGACCTGCCTCGTGGCGGACCTGGCGGATGGCCTCCAGGAAGGGCTGGGACTCGATGTCGCCGACGGTTCCGCCGATCTCGCTGATGACGACGTCCGGCGCCTGGCCGTTCTTATCCGGCTGCCCCATGGCCAGCACTGCGGCCTTGATCTCGTCGGTGATGTGCGGAATCACCTGGACGGTCTTGCCCAGGAACTCGCCGCGGCGCTCCTTGGCGATGACGTTGGAGTACACCTTGCCGGTGGTCACGTTGCCAGCGGCGGAGAGGTTGCGGTCCAGGAAGCGCTCGTAGTGGCCGAGGTCCAGGTCGGTCTCCGCACCGTCCTCGGTGACGAACACTTCGCCGTGCTCGAAGGGGTTCATGGTGCCCGGATCAACGTTGAGGTACGGATCCAGCTTCTGCATCGTTACGCGCAGACCACGGGAGGACAGCAGCTGCCCCAGGCTAGCTGCTGTGAGCCCCTTGCCCAGCGAGGACGCCACACCGCCGGTGACGAAGATGAATTTAGTGCTGTTCTTTGCACGATTAGTGGCCAAGGTAACTCCCGAATCAACGACGCTTAAACTTCGCTATCTACGGGGTTTCAGCCTAACACAAGCCTATTCCGGCGTAGCATCCGAGGCGTTCGCGGCAGCGCCGTAGTGCCCCGCCTTGCCGTCCTTCTGCTGGCCCAGCGCGCGGATCGCGGCGATGCGGCCTGCGACGGTGTCCACGTTATCCACCGTGGATACGGCCTCCTTGGCTGCCCGGTCGGCACGAACCTGGCCAACAGCGCCGTCGTCTTCCGCGCTGCCCGCCTGGGCGGCCAGAACGGCGCCCTTCATGCGAGAATCCAGGCCTGCGGCGAAGTCGGCGACGAACTTCGTGCCGTAGTTGCCGCGGTCCTTGTCGTCGGCGGTATCCCCACCCACGACCAGAGCCAGGTCGGCAGTCTTCGGCGCCTCTCCTTGGTAGGCGATGAAGTCCTCGTTCGCCAGTGCGCCCAGGGCCACGCCCCGGTCCGATTCGCTGGCTTCCTTGTCGCCTGCACCGAGGGCTGCACCCAGGAGCTGGCCGGTGTGCATACCCGGGTCCAGCTTGTCTTCCGAGAGCTTCGCGCCGGCCGGCAGGGAGTTCGCCGCGATGGATTTCAGGGTGTCTCCGTTGTTGGCGTCCAGCGCCTTCTCCGTCACCTCGACCACACCGTGGACTTCCCCACCGGCCATTTTGACCAGGCGCTGGAGGCTATCGACGTTGGCCTGGTCGGCGTCCGGAAGCACAAAAAGGTCTACCGACGAACCACGCAACAGGTTGCGCACCGCCGGGCCCGCGACCGACCCCAAGACCTTGTCGCTGGCGGTGGACTGCCCCTCGGCCTTCTCGCGCGCGGTTTGCTCGCTCTTTAGCTCCTGCTCGGCGGAAGAATCCTTTGCCACAGGCCCGCCCGGCACGTTCGGGGCGAGGGCGAAAAAGCCCAGTGCAGTGCCGACGGCCACGCCGAAGCCCAGGCCGGCGATCACTCTGCCGGCGGAGCCCTTCGAGTTCTTGCTCATGCTTATGCCTCTTGTCTCCCTGCTATTCCTGCGTTAATTCTTGAACAGATCCTGCACGCTCAGCGCGAAGTTGTTCCAGGTGTCCACGAGGTTGTCCACGAAGGATCCATCGCCGGAGAAGCCGATGATCACAACGATGACGGCCAGGGCGACCAGGATGCCCAGCAGCGCCCAGATCCAGCCGCCGCCGGAGCGGGAGACGCGGTAGAGCTCCGCCACGGCGGTGGAGTCGACCAGGCGGGGGCCAACGCGCAGGCGGGACATCAGAGCCGACGGGGTTTCCGGCGACTGGGCACGCTGGAACACGCGGTCCAGGTCCTCCACCTCGCCAAGGCTTACCACCATGGATGCTCCGTGGTAGTTGGCCAGCAGCAGCGCCAGGTCCGTCGGATCCTGGGTGGCGGCGGGGAAGGTCATAGCGCCCACGCCGAGGTCTTGGATGCGCTCCAGGCCGACAGCGTGGCCGTCCGGGTCGGCAGGCAGCACGACGGTGGCGCCGCAGCGCAGCGCCTCGTTAGAGATCTTCTCCGGGTCGCCGATGATCACATTCGGGCGGTAGCCCTCCTGCATCAGGCTGTCGGCTGCGTTCTCCACGGCGACGATGATCGGCGAGTACTCGCGCATGAAGTAGCGCAGATCCTTCAGCTTCTGCTCGATGTGCGTATCGGGGCTGGCCACCAGCACCTTGCGGTCGTCCATGTCCACGTCGACATCCGGGATGCCGAGGCCGTCGACCAGCAGCGGGGCCTCGGAGCGGACGAACTCGGACATGTTACCGGACAGGGCTTCCATGTGATCGCCGAGCGCCTCGCGGGCGTCCTCGAAGCGGGTGGCGGCGGTATCCATGTCCAGGATCTCGCCACCGCCGATGGAGCGGTCGCCGTAGTAGACCTTGCCCTCGTCAACGCGGCCCTTCTTGCCGTTCTTGACCTTGGAGAGCAGCTCGTCGCCGGCGTTTTCGATCAGCAGGATGTCTGCGTCGAGCATCATCTGCGGGCCGAAGTTCGGCACCTGTCCAGTGGTGAACTGTTGCGCGTTCACCACGGCGGCTACGCGCGCGTCGATGAGCTTCTGGCAGTTAGCACGGCTGATGTCGGGTTCGTCGACAATGGCAATGTCGCCCTCGGAGATCTTGGCCTTCGTAAATCCCTTGGGTCCGGTGAGGTCACGGGTGGCGCCGTTGATTCCGGGCTGGTCGCTGCGGGAGAAAATCATGCCCACCATTGTGGTGTTCATGTGGCCAGTGTTGCGTTAGGCGCGCCGGTGAAAGGCCGTTTTACTCTAGCGAATCACCTTCTTCACCGTCTGTTGCGCAGTGGCTCGGTTCTTGTCCCGCTCCTTCCGGTCGCGTGCCTTCTTCCCGGAGATCAGCGGATCTTCTCCGCTAAGGAAAATGCGTCGGAAGTACGAGCGATCCTGCTTGCCGAATGTCACCGCCGACCCGCGCAGACCGCTCTTCGCCTCCTTGCCTGCCCGGCCAATGCTTGTTCCTCTACCCATTACTGTGGACGCCACGTTCCCGCCGCCCTTCATCCCAGCTCCGCTCTTAGCGCCAGCAGTGCCGTGGACTGCGGAGGTTGCACCCTTGCCGGAAGTTGGAGTGTTCGCGTGCGCGTTCTCGCCGTGAGGGGCACTGAGAGGGGTGGAGTGCATTACTTTCAGGCTGCCCGGGAGGTTCGGGCGAGGTGCCGTGGTGGAGACGTTGCGCAAGTCCGCCCTAGGGGTGCCGGTGACGGAATGTGCGCCGGTTCCGGTGCCGGCGCCTCCGCTGATGCTGCGAAGCTGTGGGCCGCTCCCCCTGCCTCCCAGTTCGCTGACCGTTCCGGGGCGCCCGGCTGCAGCTCCACCAGCGCCGAAGCGATTCTGTGCGTTGATGAGGTTCTCCGTACCGGGCACGGAAGTCCCGCCCTGGCCGGGAACGGTTGGAGCGGCAGCGCCTGCGGCTGCTTGGTGCGGCGCGATCGTCGGCGCCTGTGCTGGTGACGCGATGCCTCCGGGTGCAAATCCGGGCGCTTGGGGTGCTGCCGTGGCCGCCGCGGGTTGGACGGGTGCGGGTGTGTTGGCCGGGGTGTGCAAACCACCTGGCGCGGGAGCTGCGTGAGTGGCTGCGGGTGCTGCGGTGGGTTTCGGCGCATTTGTGGCGGCGGTGGCGGCTTGCTCGCCGTGAGCTGTGGCGCTTGCTGGTGCAACAGCATTCGTGTGGCCGTTGATGTGCGTGACCGTCGGTTGTGCGGAGGCGGTGGAGACGGTGGTGGCGTCCAGAGTTCCTCCGCCAGAATGCCCAACGATCGGAACCCCAAGGTTGGAGACCGGCGGGCGCACCATCTCAAGGGATGGTTGCAGTTGCGAGGAAACGAAGTTGGCGACGGCGGCCTGTTCGGCGAGTAGACGTTCCGCAGGGTCGACGATCAGCGAGGTTGTGGCTTGGATGGTTTCGAGAGCTTGCAGGTTCGTGCTGCGGACGAGCGGGAACTGGCGGACGGAGCCGGCCATCGCGGTGGTGTTGGAGGCGACGACAAGACCGGTCTTGTGAACATCGTCGATCGCTTCGCGCGCCGTGTCGAAGGAGTAGCCCTCGGAGGAGCTCGCCAGGCCAGTGGATGCGCTCTTGAGGTTATCCATGGAGTCTTTGAGCGCCTTGGCTGCGTTCTCCCAAGAATCCGCGACCGCGAGAGGCGCGGAATCGTCCCCCTGAAATGCCGTGATGAGGGAAGCCAGCGGCATGGTGGCCTCCGCGACAGTCACGGGCGTGTTGTACATCAGGTTGTCGATAGACCGGGAATCACGTGTTGGGATAAAGAACTTCCGCAACCTGTCGTCCGCGACCGAAACCTGGGAATTCACCTGATCAAAAGACTGCTTGCTGAAATACTCCTGCAGGTCGAAGCCTTCCAGTTGGTTGGAGAATACTTCCAGCAGCCAATTAACATTTGAAGTGAGAATATCAACTACGTTTTTAGCTGAGCCCGACTGGCCACTCCAAAAAGTCCCATGCTGAGTGTAGGCGGCTTTCAGCGAAGGAACGCCGGTGTAAGTAACCCCCGCTCTGCTCTGAACATTAAAGTCATCCAGCGCCGCTTTAGCTTCCATCAATGACTTCCTTACTCCACGCAAAGAAAATATATCAAACTTAAGCATTTCCCCACCCCATATATTCCGTTAATATGTTACTAAATTATCAAGAATTTGAAAGAATTTCTCGGACAAATTACACACCAGACGAACATCTCCACCATCATTACCGGAGATAAATCTCGCGTAGATAACGGAAGACCCTTCTTCTTTAGCGACTCCACAATCATCCTCGTTTTCACCAGGATCAATCCCTAGAAGCGAAACATCATTACGCGCGAGCCGATAATCAACGCTTTTCTTATTTTCCTCAAGATTTCGAGTGGGATCAATAGAAACATTAAACATTTCTTCAGAGAAAGGTCCCCTCAGACCTTCAGATTCAAAAAAGTAACAGGTTCTTACCAACCCCTCGCTATTGGTATGTTCATGCTCAAACCCCACCTCCTTCATTCGCTCAATAACCTTCTCGTCGCACACATCCGGCAGACCAGCCAGCGGATCGTCGGGATCCTTCCCCTCTAACTTCGGAAGTTCGATGGGATCCCCCACAAACTTCTGCGATGCCCACACGTAGTGTTCCCACGGATCCGTCGGCTCGGTCTCGAACCACATCCCCTTGTGCCCCTCAGGTTTTAGCACACGGCCGTCGCCTTCAGCCCCTCCTGAACCCGAGTTATCCACAGGCCCATCGCCTGTCAATGCCCCCTCAGTTTCAGCAAAAGCGCCGGTCACGGCAGGTTCCTCACCCTCGCTACCGCACGCAGTCAACACGAATCCAAAAAAAATTAAAAACACACTTGCCGCTACACGCTTCACCGCTTTAGTCCCCCTCACACTGCACGCAGATCGCTGCGGGTGCGCGCTCCCCCTCTTAACACAGCACCACTGTATCGCCGATCACAACCCGGCGCCCACTGGCAGAAAAATTTTCTACAGCTCCGCTTTCGCTTCCGTAGCCATCGCCATCAGCTCTTCGGCGTGAGCCCGCCCCGTCTCGGACTCCAAGCCAGCCAGCATGCGCGACAGCTCCTCCACCCGCTCATCCTCGCTGAGCGTACGCACCGAGGAAGTCACCGAGTCCGCGGAGGTCGCCTTAGCCACGTACACGTGGGCGTCACCAAACGCAGCAACCTGGGGCAAGTGAGTAACGACGATGACCTGATTATCGACCGCCAACTTCGCCAGACGGCGCCCGATCTCCACGGCAGCTTTACCGCCTACACCCGCATCAACCTCGTCGAAGACCATCGTCCGGCCGCCCTCAGTCCCCGCGGCCAGCACCACCTCCAGCGCCAGCATCACGCGCGAAAGCTCACCGCCAGAAGCCGAGCCCGCCAGCGGATTCACGTTGCCGCCCTGCACCAGCTGGAACTCCACCTCGTCGATGCCGTGCGGGCCCAGCTCACCGGCCTTCTCGCCCGCCTTCTCACCGGGCTGCCGCACGTCGACGCGGATCTCGGCCGACATGTGCAGGCCCCGGATCTCTTCAGTAACGGCCTTCGAAAATTTTTTGGACGCCCTCACGCGCGCCGAAGACAACTCCTCAGCCACCACGCGCGCCGCATCCCGCGCGGCCGCGACATCGTCCTGCAGCTTCTGCAACGCCTCATCGGAAACGTCCATGGATTCCAGACGCTCGCGCGCCTGATCGCGCCACGCCAGCGCCCCATCCACGTCCACGGCATATTTCCGCAGCTCCCGGAGCTGGGTTTGGCGCTGCAGCAGGCCATCCAGCTCATCGGGGTCGGGAACGTCCAGCAGCGCCTGCCCGATCTCGGAGGAAATGTCGGCCAGCAGCACGCTCACCTCGCCCAGCCGGTCCGCCAAGTCGGAAAGGTTGCCGCCCTCCGCCTCGGTATCGGTCAGGTTGGTCAGCTCGTTGGTCGCCTGGCCGACCAGGGCACTAGCGCCCTCAGAATCCCCGAAGTCGTCCCCGGACAGGCCATCCATGCCGTCCAGGGCCGCCTGTGCACGCTGCAGACCAGCGCGGATGTCATCGGCGGCCTGCAGGCGCTTGATCTGCGTCTTAACCTCTACGTCCTCGCCCGGCTGCGGATCGATCTCGTCGATCGCCTCCACCGCGCGTTGCAGGGTTTCACTCTCCAGGGCCAGGTCGCGGCGCGCCTCCATGCGACGGCGCAGATCCTTGTCCAAGCGCAGCCACTCTGCGCGACGTGCCTGGTAGGTGGCGACCTTCTCCCCCAGCCCTGCGTAGTCATCCAAAGCACCGAGCTGACGCACCGGATCCAAAAGCCGCAACTGGTCGTTCTGACCGTGGATCGTGATGACGTGCCCAGCGAACTCCCCCAGCACGCCAGCAGCCACCGTCTTACCTGCCAGATGCGCACGCGAACGGCCCGTGGCGTTCACCGTGCGGGAAGCAATGACTTCCCCGTCGTCGACATATCCGCCAACCTGTTCAACCAGCTCATCCACTGCGGCAGAATCCGCGGAGAAAATCCCCTCCACGCTGGCCTTGTCCGCGCCATTGCGCACGCGGGAGGCATCCGCGCGGTGCCCGGAAAGCAAACGCAGGGAGCTGACGACCATTGTCTTACCCGCACCGGTCTCGCCGGTGACAACGCTCAAGCCCGTGGAAAACTCCGCCGTCGCCTCCTCGATCACACCGAGGTTGCGAATGTGTAGTTCGTGCAGCATTACTAGTGGCGCGGACCCCTCCAGCCCGTCACGGGCAGGCGGAACTTGTGTACCAGGCGGTCGGTAAACGGCGCGGAATCCAGGCGCACCCAGCGCACCGGCTGCGGGCCGCGGCGGATCTCCACGCGCGCTCCCGGGGGCATGTGGATCTGGCGGAAACCGTCCATCACCACCGTCGCGGGCGAGGTCGACGGGTTCGTCTCCACCGCCACCATCGAGTTCGGGGAGACCACCAGCGGGCGGCTAAACAGCGTGTGCGCGTTGCTGGTTACCACCAGAATCGCATCCAACTCCGGCCATAGAACCGGGCCACCTGCGCTGAAGGCGTAGGCGGTGGAGCCTGTGGGCGTCGATACCAAAACACCGTCACAACCGAACGAAGAAACAGGGCGCTCGTCGACCTCCAGGATCGTATCCAGCACACCCTGGCGGTTCAGGTTCTCCACAGAGCATTCGTTCAGTGCCCAGCCGGTTCCCAGCACACGACCGTCCATGTCGCGGGCGGTGATCGACAGGGTCATGCGGTCTTCGATGCGGTAATCGCGGT
Organism: Corynebacterium sp. ACRQJ; assembly: GCF_022346045.1. Classification (NCBI taxonomy): domain Bacteria; kingdom Bacillati; phylum Actinomycetota; class Actinomycetes; order Mycobacteriales; family Corynebacteriaceae; genus Corynebacterium; species Corynebacterium sp. ACRQJ. Next base: position 306,637 of record NZ_JAKRMT010000001.1, read on the forward strand.
TGATCACGCGGTCCACAGCCTCCTGCAGGGATTCCTGCTCCCACTCCGCGAGGAAACCGATGTGGCCCATGTTGATGCCCAACACCGGAACATCCGCCGAGTGCGCAATGTCGGCTGCGCGCAGGAAGGTGCCGTCGCCGCCCAGGACGATCACCATCTCCACGCCAGTCGCGGCTTCCTTGGTGTGGCCGAAGCGCTTGAAGCGCCCCAGAATCTCGTGGCGAGCAACCGGAGCGGGGTCGGCGGTGGCCATCACTCGAACGTTAATGCCGCCCTTCTGCAGGCGCGACGCTGCCTCCGCCGCCAGGCCCAGGTTCTCGTGCACACCGGTGTGTGCAACCAGTAGAACCTCACGCTCGGTCTTCGCGCTCGAAGTAGCCGAAGCGGCCCCCGAATCGGCCTTGGTGCCCTTGTCACCAGATTCCGCGCCCTGATCCGCGGCGTGGTCAGTCCCCGGTGTGGTCACTGCGGGCCCTCCTTAATGGCGGTTGCAATCATCTCGTCCAGGCCGGTGTGGTCAGCCTCTTCAACCATGCTAGGTGAAACCGCGGCACTGTCCTTGACCAACCAGAGAAAATACTCAACATTGCCGCTCGGCCCCGGCAGCGGGGAGGCGACAACGGCCTTCGTATTCAAACCATACTTCATCGCCTCGACGGCCACTTCGCGGGTCACTTCCGCACGCAATTCGGGGCTGCGCACCACCCCACCGTGGCCCAGACGATCCTTGCCGACCTCGAACTGCGGCTTCACCATCGGCAGCAGATCGCCGCCTTCCTTCACGCACGCGGCCAGCGCGGGCAGCACCAGGCGGATGGAAATAAAGCTCAAGTCCCCGACCATCAGATCCACCTGGCCACCGAGGTCTTCGGGGGTGAGGGTGCGCACGTTCGTGCGATCCATGACGTCCACCCGGTCGTCGTTCTGCAGCCGCCAGATCAGCTGGCCATAGCCCACGTCCACTGCCTTCACCTTCGCAGCGCCGCGGTCCAGGCACACATCCGTAAACCCGCCGGTGGAGGCGCCGGCATCCAGGACGGTCTTGCCTTCCACGCTGAGGCCCTGCGGCTCGAAAGCCTCGAGCGCCCCCAGCAGCTTGTGCGCGCCGCGGCTGGCCCAGCGGTCGTCTTCGGACTCTGCGACCTTAATGGATACGTTCCCGTCCACGCCACTGGCCGGCTTCTTCGCCAGCATGCCGTTAACGGTCACGCGCCCGGCCTTGATCATCTCTTGAGCATGCTCGCGGCTGCGGGCGATCTTCCGCGCCACCAGCTCCGCATCCAGCCGCTGCAGCTTCGGCCCTCTCTTGGCCATCAGCGTTCGCCCCCGAGCGCCTCGTTTACCACCCGGTGAGCTTCTTCCAACACCGCTGCTTCTTCGGCGCCGTGGACGTCGCGCGCGAGTAGCTCGTCGACGGCCTGTGCCAGCTCTTCTTGTTGACGCCTACTGTCCCCCGACAACATCGAAGGTTTCGGTTGCCCCTCGCCCACTTACTTCCAACCTCCCAGGGCCTCCACGGCCTGTGCGTCTGCGCCTACAAAGTCGATATCCGCGGCGCCAGTGACCTGCGGAATCTCCGGGTCATCGATCAGCTTCCACGCCAGCGGCGCAGCCACGGCCAGCGCTTCGGCGGCCATAACTTCCACGTCGCCCAGCTCGCCGGCGGTCACGCGGATGCGAGTTGTTCCCTCGTCCACGCTTGCGGACCAGCCGGGCAGGTGATCGCGTAGGTTACCTGCAATGAACGTGGGTCGATGGGACGAAGGGGCGTCAATAATATCGGTGTGGGTAGACACCCCAGTGACGGTGCAGAGCGTGTCCATCCCCGCGGCGTTGCCACCGGCGATGTCGGTATCCAGGCGATCGCCGACGGCCAGGGGCTTCGTGGAGCCAATGCGGCGAGCGGCGACCTCGAACATGGCGGGGCCGGGCTTGCCAGCGGATTCAGGAGTCACTCCCGTGGCGGAGGTCACGGCCGCAACCATCGAACCGTTGCCGACCAGGAACCCGCGCTCCGAGGGCAGGGTCGTATCCAGGTTAGAGGCGAAATAGCGAGCTCCGCGACGGATGGCCAGGGCGCCCTCGGAGAGGCGTGCCCAGTTGTTGTCCGGGCTGTGGCCGTGAAAAACAACATGCGGCTGGTCGTCAGCGGACTCCGTTAGCTGAAAACCTGCCTCAGCCACCAGCTGCTTGAATGAATCGTGGCCGATGACGTATGCAATCGGCTGCTCGATACCGCACTCGGCGATGTAGCGCTTGCCCAAGTCGCAGGCGGCCATGGCGGAGGTAACTACCTCTTCCGCCTTCGCTGGGAAGCCCATGGAGTTCAGGTGCTCGGCAACCTGCTGCGGGGCGCGCGAGGCGTTGTTGGTTACGTACATGACTTTGCGGCCTGCCAGGCCTTCTGCCGCGCCCGGAATTGGGGTGTGGCCAGAAAACACGGTGCCGTCGAGGTCCGCCAGCAGAGCGTCGTAGTTATCCAGCAGCGGGTGGGCCATGGGCTACTTATCCTTGTTCTGATCTGCACCGTTGGGGTCCGCGCCTAGCTCGGCCAGGCGGTCCGGGACGTCCAGGACTTCTTCGGTATCCATTTCGCCTGCACGGGTGAACCAGTCGATGGCCTCGTCGTTGCGCTTAACGGTGGCCAGAGCGTCGGCGTAGGCGTAGTACAGGCGCATGCGGGTTACGTCTGGGGCTTCAGCGTTGTATAGCTGAGCTTCCAGGGCCAGCAAGGCTTCGTCGGACTGGCCGAGATCCTGGTGGGCGCCGGCGACGACGATTGCCAGTTCGGCCTTGGATTCTGCGTCTAGCTTGTCGGCCTGCGGGTCGTTGGCTACTTCCAGAGCCTTCTCCGGCTTGCCGAGACCGCGTTCCGCGTCGGCGAGAACAGGCAGCAACCCGGGGCCACCGGCCATGCGGCGGGCAGCGCGCAGCTCGGAGATAGCTTCCTTCCACTCGCCTGCGTGGTAGGCAACGATGCCGCAGGTTTCACGGGCGACGGAGACTCGACCGGCGCGATCCTTGGCGGCGCGGGCGTGGGCGAGTGCCTTCTCCGGTTCGTCGTCCAGTAGCGTGGCAGCCATGATCAGGTGCTTTGCCACCATGTCTGCGTTGTCCTTGGAGAGGCTGCGGAGTTCCTGGCGTACGGAAGGGTCGAGCTCCTTCGGGTCGAGGTCCTTGGGAACTTCCGGCTCGTTGAGACGCTTGTTGAGGCGCTCTTCGCGGTAGCCGGCTCGCTGGGGGCCGCTGTGTGGGCCGCGCTGGGTCTCCCAGTTGGAGCCGCGCCTTTTGTTTGAGTTGCGGTTGGGGCGGCCGCCGCGGTTGGGCTTGAAGCCGCCCTTGTTGCGGAATTTGCCCTCCCCCTGGGGCCGGCCACCGCGTCCGCGATTGTTGCTTGAGTTTTCAGCCATTCTTGGGGGTTTACCTTCCGTCGTCTTCGTCTTTTCGGGTTGTAGGGCCCGTCCCGTGAACCTTATCAATCTTAGTTTCGCTTGCTGCGGAGGCGCAATGTTGTTGTCTTTTGCTATTGACGCCTGCTTTTCCGCCGCAGTGCGTTAAGGCATAAAAAAATGAGGTGTGGGTTGCTGCAACCTTTGAAAGGTTACAACGACCCACACCCCACTTCATCTATAGTTTTAGTGCCGGCGGTGACTTACTCTCCCACACCCTCCCAGGTGCAGTACCATCAGCGCAGGTAGGCTTAGCTTCCGGGTTCGGAAAGGGACCGGGCGTGACCCCACCGCTAACAACC